>JBKEDE010000030.1:0-65844 GCA_047975265.1 Flavobacteriales bacterium | reverse complement strand
ATTTGGTTTCAATGAATAAAAACGGAATTCAGGTAATGGTTTATATGACAATGATTGCTTCAATGTTACTTTTGATTTACAAAAAAGCAAATAATATAGGATATAAAACTGCTAAAAGGCGTATCGCAATGGAACTTAGAGATATGATTACGGCTATTCTAATTGTTTTTGCCGGTGGAGATCCAGACAAAGTTTTTAAAACTTAATCATAAAAAAATGGCCGGAATTTCTTCCGACCATGACTGCGTATTCCATGTGTTTTTTATATGTTGTAGTTGTTTATTCATGCTGTTTTAATGCTTTTGAGGTGTTGCTAAAAATACCTATGTATCCAAACTTATATCATCCCAACTCAAGGTACAATCTACAACCCATTCTAATGCTTTTCTTCTCTCTAAAACAACAGAAATATTATATTTTTCTTTATTAAGAAATTTCTTAAAAATCCTACTGTATCTGTTTTTATTTTTTAAACTCCAACTTATATAATAATAAAAATCACATATTTTATAAATTTCTTTTTCGTTTATAAGTTTATTATTCTTAAGAAAATCTTGGTATTTTTTATCAGCTAGAATCATATCATAAAAATCAGAAATATCAATTTCTTCTAATACTTCATAAGGCATACAATAATCTATACTACCCAAACACCAAAGCAATATAAAAATATCTTCTTTATACCAAGAAAAATCATTCTCTACGCTTGTTTTTAAACGCTTGTTTTTAAGAACTTCTTTCTCCTTATCGGTTAAGTAAACTATCTATTGATTTTTATCTATTTCTTTTTCAAAAAAAGGTATGGATTTTTCACCCTCTAAAGAAATAGCATAGAATATATGCAAAATATTTATCCTCTCTAAAACATTTTTCGCATTTCTAATATGTGTTTTATCTAAAAGAGGAAGGTTTGTATTTCCTTCTATTCCGATATATTTTGCTCTCTCTATAATATCTTCAAAATTTATCATCTCTGTTTATTCTTCGCTGAACTACTTCGTTAGGTTTTACGCCCACGCCACTCCCAAGGCTTGTTCTGACAGGAGAATTTTCTTAACGGATTTTATCCCAAATTTCTTAACGCCTCCGTTTCCTAAGCCGGGTTGGGGCTGCCATATCTGTTGATGTTACTGTGTGTAAGTGTTTTGTATCATACTGGTTATCAATGATTTAAAATTCATTAAAATACATAACACCACATCTGAAACATTACCATTTTCAATTACAAGGTTTTTTTAACCCATAATTATCAAAAGAAAAGTATTTACCGAATTTCCGATAATTTAAAATTCTCCATTCAGTTTCTTCATCGGACTTGTATTTTAACTCCCTAAGGACATCATTAATTGTCACCCCCTTGTTAGTACAGTTTAAATACTCATAAAAAAAGCTATTCCCCTCGTTATCTATGTACATATACTAATAGATTTACTATACATCGTTGGTGAAAAATGATAAATGTGATTCTTAAAAAACTTAATTACCGAACTATCCTTTTTAAAATAAACATTGTCCACTTTTGATAATTGAGCGTATCCTTTAAATCAAATATGAAAAAACCATTAATTTCATAGTTATTTAAGTATCTTTCTTTAGCTCAAAATTTATTTTCTTATTCTGTTTTTTAATACATCAATAATCTTGTGATAATTAACTTCTAAGTCAAGAGAATTCTGAGCACTTAAACATCCAATGTTAATAGCATAAAAAACTATCACTTTTATAATAATATTAGTCCAATTCATCATAAACTTGATCTGAAATTTAGATACTCTTCCTTGCTTGTGTATTTATAAAAATTTGGACTTAAAAAGCTTGTAGTCTTATCATATTCTTCTTTTTCAATGAACTGATAAAATTGATTCAACACTAATTCTACCTTTTCTTTTTCACTATCTTCATTTTTATGTACTGTATTAACGTTACAACCTGTAGGCATAAATAAAACAGACAAAAATATTCCTAATAAAAATTTCATCTTATTCATCATTTTACCTCTAAAATTAAGCTCAAAGTATAATTTACACCCTCTTTTCTATATAAGTAGGCTTTATTTGAAAACATAGGTTTGAAAATAGAATCCCCTTTTTGTAACTCATTACGGCTGTTTGCAGGCACTTTAAAACTAATACTTTTATTAAACTTGTTAGTTCCGTTAAACTTAATTACGGCTGAACTAATATCTCTAGTACCATATCTTATATCCACTATTTTTCCAAAAAAAGAGCAATCATATACTGTGGATTTTGACACAAAATACCCAGTAATGAATATTGTAATTGCTATAAGTATTATAAACACTACAAGATAATTCATGAAGTTTCTTTTTGTTATTTTAAAATCCATTTAACTCTTTCCGAAAATTAAAATTTTTGATTTGGATTTATTTTTTCACAATTTTCTTTGAGACTTCTTCTTTCTCATTTTGTATTTTAACAAGGTAAACACCATTGCTTAAAAAATGTAAATCCAGGACTTCCATTCGGTTTTTTAGCTCTCTTTTTTGTAAGATTCGTCCGGCATAATCATAAATCAAAGCACTTCCTGTTTTAAAATCATACGGAGTAACTATGGTAACATACCGCTCTGTAGGCACCGGATAAAGCTGAATGCTTCGGTTTTCTTCTACTTTCTCTACCGGTTGATCTTTAAGTTTTACAATCCAATAATCTTTCAACCCGTTTTTATCTCCGGTAGCTTCTGATCTTGAAGTTCCTGAAAGCAAATATCCTCCGTCGCGTGTTTGTAAGGTATTAAGTAATCGGTCAGAGTCTTTACCTCCCAATTGTTTTTCCCACAATTTATTTCCTTGAGTATCTACTTTAATAACCACATAATCTTCAATACCTTTAGTCTCTTCTCCTTCGGTATTTTCATAACTTGTTTGTGTATAACCGCTAATTAAATAGGTATGGTCTTTACCTTTGGTAAGTCCTGTGGCAATATCTGTAAGCCCCATATTATAGGTTTTGTCAAACTTTACGACTCCTAAGTCGTCTATTTTCGTCAGTTGATAATCCGTTCCTTCTTCTATATTACTGTTGCTGTAACTCAATAACAGATAATCTCCGTCTTGGGTAATTTGGATCTGTACCGGAACGTCATCTCCAATACCTCCATACGTTTGTTGCCAAAGGATTTTACCCTCTTGGGTTAAATGAATCAGCCAAGCATCGCCTTCTCTTAAGTTTTGGGCTTTTTTATCGCCGGTAGCTTCTTCCGAATTGGAATATCCGTAAACAATATATCCTTTGTTATCAGGTAGAACTTCTACACCTTTTAACTCATCGTTATAATTCCCTCCCAAGGTTTTTTGCCACTGAATCTTTCCTGATGCATCCAATTGAATAATCCAATAATCCGTGTTTCCTCGTGTAGCTTCTTTTTTTCATTAGAAGCAGAAGAACTTGACGTACCTCCCAAGATATACCCTTGATGGTCTTTAAGGGGGCGAATAACCACCAAACGATCGTCTTCTGTACCTCCTAAGGTTTTTTGCCATTGAATTTCACCCGATGCATCCAGCTTGACTACCCAATAATCTTGTTTTCCCCTACAAGCATCTTTTTTTACTTTATTAACAGGAGAATCTGATGAACCTCCGAGAATATAGCCTCCGTCAGAGGTATAACGGATGCTTTGAAGAAAGTCATTACCGGAGCCTCCTAAGTTTTTTTTCCCAGTCAAGTTCTCCGTTTTCATTCATCTTCCAAATCCAATAATCCAGATTTCCGTACGAAGTAAGTTCTTTGTTTCCACTTTTTGAAGAAACTGAACTCCATGCCAAAATATAACCATAATCCGGAGTAGAAATTGCATCAAAAAGGTATTCTTCCTGAAAACCTCCCAAACTCTTTTGCCACTCTACTTCTTGAGATTGTAAATAAATACAAAGAAACACAGTTGTGCTTAGTACAAACAGAAATTTTATGAAACAACACCTCGAAAACATTATTTTTTTTGATTTATTATAAAATTTTATCGTTTTTATAATAAATCATCTTGAAAAAGATATAAATTACAACTTATACAAGTCTAATTACAATACAATAATCTCTATACTCTTAATTTTTAAAATTATTCTTTCTTATCCTTGATTTTTGATAAGAACTTAACTACTTTAGTCTTCTATAAGAATAATCATGAGAGATATTTTACAACATTTATACCAACATAATACCTTATCAGAAGCCGAGGCCAAAAGCATATTAATTGATTTGGCACAAGGAAAATTCAATAATTTTCAAACAACTTCATTTCTAACCATTTTTAATATGAGGAGTATTACATTAGATGAATTGAAAGGGTTTAAAGATGCTTTACTGGAGCTTTGTATCCCAATTGATTTATCTGAATTTAACGCCATTGATTTATGTGGAACGGGAGGTGACGGGAAAGATACATTTAATATTTCTACTCTAACTTCTTTTGTTGTAGCCGGAACCGGTCAAAAAGTTGCTAAGCATGGTAATTACGGTGTTTCGTCTGTTTCCGGTTCTTCTAATATATTGGAATATTTTGGGTATTCGTTTTCAAATGATGAAGCAAAACTCAAGAAACAATTAGAAAAAGTAGGAATCTGTTTTTTGCATGCCCCTCTTTTTCATCCTGCCATGAAAACAGTCGGTTCTATTCGAAAAAACTTACAAGTAAAAACCTTTTTTAATATGTTAGGTCCTTTGGTTAATCCTGCCCAGCCTCAAAATCAAATGGTTGGTGTTTTTAATTTGGAGTTAGCCCGCTTGTATCATTTTATTTTTCAGGAATCATCTAAAAACTATAAAATCATTTATACTTTAGATGGTTATGATGAAATTTCATTAACAGAAAACTTTAAAATTTATGAAAATAAAGGTGAAAATCTTTATAAAATAGCAGAACTTCCGTTTAAAAAACTAAAACAAACCGATATTAAAGGAGGTAACAGTATTGAAGCCAATGCCAAAATCTTTAAGAACCTTTTAGAAGGAAAAGGCACTCCTGCTCAAAATGAAGTGGTTACAGCTAATGCTGCTTTTGCCCTTCAAACCATTACCCATGCTTCTTTGGATATCTGTAAAGAGCAGGCAGAACAATCTTTGTACGACAAAAAAGGGCTTAAAGTATTTCAAACATTATTAGAATTAAATTAATGGATATTTTAGAAAAAATAGTTTTGCATAAAAAGAAAGAAGTTACTTTATTAAAGCAACAATTTTCTACAAAAGATTTTGAAAACAGCCTTTATTTTGAAAGAAAAACCTTCTCATTACAAAAACGAATTCAAGACCCCAATTCTCATGGTATCATTGCTGAATTTAAGCGTAAATCACCTTCTAAAGGTGTTATTAACGATTTTTCAAAACCAGAAGATGTTATTCCTCTTTATAAAGAGGCCGGAGTTGCTGGTGTTTCAATTTTAACTGATTTTAATTTTTTTGGAGGATCTGTTGATGATGTTCTATCAGTTAGACCTTTGGTAGATATTCCTATTCTCAGAAAAGAATTTATCGTTGATGAATTTCAGATTATACAGGCAAAGGCCATAGGAGCTGATGCTATTTTGTTAATTGCCGAATGTTTAACCAAAGAAGAAGTTGCCGCTTTTTCAAAGTGTGCACAAAGCCTATATTTAGAAGTTTTGCTGGAAATCCATTCTGAAAAAATGTTAGATAAAATAAATAATCATCTAAATATCATAGGTGTTAACAATCGAAATCTTAAAACTTTTAAGGTAAATATAACACAATCTTTAGAGTTGTTTTCAAAAATTCCTATTAAATTTGCTAAAATATCAGAAAGTGGGGTATCTGACCTATCAGAAATTCGCACCTTACAAAAGGTTGGTTTTGACGGGTTTTTAATAGGTGAAAATTTTATGAAAACTCAGAATCCCGGTGAGGCTTGTATTAATTTTATAAAAAATATTTAGTATGAAAAAATTATTTTTAATGAGTGTGTTTTCACTTTTGTTATTTGCATGTGGAACACAAAAAACAGCGGATGTAACCAGTCGAGACGGTTTACAAAATGTAAATTGGGTTATGGTAGATGATACAGGTGTTGTCAGCGTAGGGGAAGGAGAAAATGTAAAGCCTTTAAGCATTCGGTTTTTTTCAGGAAAAGTAGATAGCTATTCTGCTTTTTTAGGATGCAACACCATTACCGGAAAAATAAGTGCCGGAAGATACGGAGATATGAAATTTTTTGACGGAGCTACAACAAGAAAGGCATGTCCGGACATGAGTTATGAAAAAACTTTTATCGAAATGATCGGAAAAGCAAATAAGTATCAAATTATTGGAGAAAAATTACATTTTTACAGAAATGATATTTTATTAATGACTTTTGAGAAAGAAGATGTTAAGAAGAAAGAGAGAAAAGAGAAACATAAATAATTTAATTTATTGGATTCTTTATTAAAAATAAAGGTTTGTGGGCTTAAAGAAGCAACTAATATTATAAATGTTTCATCTTTAAGCCCTGATTTTTTAGGGTTTATCCATTATCCGAAATCCGAGCGTTTTGTAGGAAACTTGTTTGCACTCCCTGAGTTACCCAAACACCAAAAAAAAGTAGCTGTTTTAGTCAATGAACCTTTAGAATCATCTATCAAAATATTTCAACAAGGGTATGATTTTTTACAACTTCACGGAAATGAATCGCCTGAATATTGTCAAAAATTAAAAACACAGAATATTTCTATTATCAAGGCTTTTGGAATTGGTGAAAACTATGATTTTTCTGTTCTTAACTCATACCAACCTTATACAGATTTTTTTCTTTTTGATACAAAAAGCCCCCAATATGGCGGAACCGGTAAAAAGTTTAATTGGAATCTTCTTGAAAACTATACTTTTGAAAAACCTTTTTTGCTAAGTGGCGGTATTACTAAAAATGAAGTTGAAGCTATTTTAAACCTCGATCATCCCCAATTGGCAGGTATTGACCTTAACAGTGGTTTTGAAATTAGTCCGGGTATAAAAAACATCAAAGATTTAGCTTTTTTTATACATAAAATAAAGAATTCTTTATAAAAAGTTGCCTGTTTCCTAAAAACTTGTATCTTTATCTTCTGTATAATTTAAAATTATTGATTGATGAGTGTTGAAATAGTTTTAAAAAACGAGGCTTTTCATTTTGAAGGACATGGTGAAAATGGTGCTTTAATTAATATCGACGGATCTAAAAAAATCGGTGGACAAGATAAAGGACCCACTCCGATGGAATTACTTTTACTGGGAGCTGCGGGATGTAGTTCAATCGATGTATTGTCCATGTTAAGAAAACAACGCCAAAACATTGAAAATTTTAAGGTTACGGTAGATTATAAACGAATTCCTAACGGGGAAGCCAGCCAATTTAAAACCATTACACTTAACTTTCACATACAGGGTGATGTGGATCCAAAAAAAGCAAAACGAGCTATAAATCTCTCCTTTGAAAAGTACTGCTCTGTGTCTATAATTTTAAGTCATACCGCAACCATTGACTATACTTTAATTATTAACCATAAAATCTTTAACCAATGAAAAACATAATCTTATGGCTTTTTACAATAGGAATTATTTCTTGTAATTCTGAAAATACCCCAAAAAACATTTCGCAAATGAATGATACGAGTGCCAATCGTTACGCACAAAATTTTGAATTACAACAATTGGAAGGTTACTTTTTAAAAAATGATATTTCCTTAGAAAAAGACGTTAATTCTATGGTTTTTAGTACCGAAGAAGAGTTTAACGCTTATTTTGGTGTTGCAAAAACCATGAATAATACAGTTCCTCCAATTGATTTTAATACCGAACGTGTTGCCGCTATTTTAATAACTCCAACTAATTTAAAAATTGATTTTAGCATCATAAATACCCAAAAAACAGGAACAGAGTTACAGGTTGTCTATACTTTAATCAAAGGAAAAAAACAATCGTTTACGACTGCTCCGGTTTATTTATTTAAAATACCTAAAAACAACACTTTACAATCTATAGAATTTGTCTATGATAATGATCACAATATTATTGCGTTTCCTTCTAAAGAGTAATATCCAAAAGCATTTTATTTAAAAAAACACCAAAAGCGGTGCTCACATTTAAACAATCGGTATTTCCCCTTTGTTGTATGTGTAGCTTTTGGTTACATAATTTAATTATCTCTAATGGAAGTCCGTCTTTTTCGCTTCCCATTATTAATAAATCATCGTTTTTAAACGTAAAACTTTGTAACGGTGTTGCCAAAGGGTTTACCACAGTTGCGATTGTTCTTCCTTGATAGTTTTTTAAAAAAGAGACCATATCATCCATTGTTTCTATCGGAATAATTTCTATAAAATCAATTGCCCCGGCAGTCCATACTTTAGCCATATGTTCTATTTCAGCTTTAGAAACTTTATTATGTGGCGGTTTTAATAAATTATTTTTATCATTAATATAAACTTTATCCAAACCGTAAAACTAAGCTGTTCGAATCATGTTAGAAAGATTCGGGCGGTATTCCGGAGCAAAAAATAATACATTTATCATTTTATCGGAATATTAACTGACACGACTCCACGACAATTTATTTTTTTGTAATTCTTCAAATTCTTTTCGAATATTTTTATTTTCTTCTTTTGTAAGGTCAGGATCTGATGCTAATAATTTTTGAGCTGCATAGCGAGCATATTCCATTATTTTGGTGTCTTTGGCAAAATCAGCTATTTTTAAATTTAAAATACCACTTTGTTGTGTTCCCATAAGGTCTCCCGGACCTCTTAATTTTAAATCTACTTCAGCTATTTCAAATCCATCATTGGTTTTACACATAGTTTCTATCCGTAATTTTCCATCATCAGAGAGTGTATCTTTTGTCATTAAGATACAATAGCTCTGTTCTGATCCACGTCCGACACGACCTCTTAGTTGATGTAATTGGGAAAGTCCAAAGCGTTCAGCACTTTCAATAACCATTACTGAGGCATTGGGTACATTAACTCCTACCTCGATTACCGTAGTAGCAACCATAATTTGTGTTTCTCCTTTTACGAAACGGTTCATTTCAAAGTCTTTATCTGAGGATTTCATCTTACCATGAAGAATACTGATTTTATAATCAGGTAGTGGAAAAGCTCTTGAAATACTTTCATAACCGTCCATCAAATCTTTAAAATCAAGTTTTTCAGATTCTTGAATTAAAGGATAAACAATATAAACTTGGCGTCCTTTTTTTATCTCCTCCCGTATAAAACCAAAGATACCCAAACGGTTTGCATCATACTTATGAATAGTTTTAACCGATTTTCTTCCAGCTGGAAGTTCATCTATAACCGATATATCCAAATCTCCATATAAACTCATTGCTAAAGTTCTTGGAATAGGTGTTGCTGTCATTACCAAAACGTGTGGAGGGAATATATTTTTCTTATAAACTTTAGCTCGCTGTGCCACTCCGAAACGATGTTGTTCATCAATAATAACCAATCCTAAATGCTTAAATTGAACTTTATCTTCTATAATGGTGTGAGTTCCTACTAGAATGGGCAACGTTCCTTCTTCTAATTCTTTATGAAGAAGTGTTCTATTCTTTTGAGTTGTAGAGCCCGTTAAAAGTTTTATATTTAAGCCTAAGGGTTCTACCAATTCTTTTATAGCATTAAAATGTTGAATAGCTAAAATTTCAGTTGGAGCCATGATTGTAGCTTGGAAACCATTATCTATTGCAATTAGAACTGTCATTAGAGCTACAATGGTTTTTCCGCTGCCTACATCGCCTTGCAACAATCGATTCATTTGAATCGGGCGACCCAAATCTTTTCGGATTTCTTTTAACACTCTTTTTTGTGCATGGGTTAACTCAAAAGGTAATTGTTCTTTGTAAAACCGGTTAAAATAATTTCCTATATTTTCAAATGGATAACTTTTATATTTATGTATTTGCATCATTTTTTTTACAAGCATCGCCAACTGCAAGTAAAAAAGTTCTTCAAATTTTAACGTATATTGTGCCTGATTCAGTTTATAGGTATCTTTTGGAAAATGAATGTTGAATAATGCTTCTTTTTGATTTAATAGTTTGAATTGTTTGGTTAACGATTCTGAAAATACTTCTTCAAAACGAGTATCTTTCAGTTGTGTAAATAAATTTATAAATAATTTTTTATAATATTTTTGATTGATGTTTTGGTTTGTCAATTTTTCTGTTAAAGGATATACGGGTTGCAGAGGAGATAACTTTTGTGTATGGTGTTTTTCTAAATTTTCTATTTCAGGATGCGAAATGGTTAACTTTTGGTTAAAAAAAGTGGGCTTTCCTGATATTACAATTGCTTCATCAATCTTCAGTCGTTCTTTCAGCCATTTTATTCCTTTAAACCATACTAATTCTATTTTTCCGGTTTCATCACTAAATTGTGCTGTCAGGCGACTTCCTTTCTTTTGTTTTATTTCTCTTATTTGTTTTATCTTTCCTATAATTTGAACTTCGGCAATATTTGCTTGTATTTCACTAACGGTATAATATTTTGATTTATCTATATACCGATGAGGAAGAAAATGCAACAAATCTTCGTAATTAAAAATGCCTAATTCTGATTTTAGTAAAGCTCCTAATTTAGGACCTACTCCTTTCAAATATTCAATAGGGGTTTTTAGAAGATTTTGGCTCAAAATTTACTTTTTATTATCAAAAATACAGTTTTTAAACCAAATGAGTTCTGATTTTTTATGCCCGAACGTACTGTTTTATCATTTGGTCAAACTCATCGGGTTTATCTAATTTAATTCTTATGGGTAGATAAAATAAAGGATTTTCAGATAATTCAACGAATTTTAACCTCATATAATCTTTTTCTGTTGTAAGGATTATGTGGTTTTTGGTTTTTTCTTTAATCAACGAAATATCTTTCTTTGTGAAGTTATGATGATCAGGAAAGGAGAGGTGTTCTACAATTTCGACTTTGGTTTTTAAATATTCCATCATTGGTTTTGGATTGGCAATTCCTGTTAGTAAAATTATTTTTTCATTAAAAATCTTTTTTATATCTAATGTTTTCTGACCGTAAATTTTAGTATCGTATTCGATGTAAGAAAAATAAATTTTTAGAGCCGAAATTGCTTGTATTTTGCTAATGATGTGATTTTTGTCATATTCATTTAGTTCGACGGGGCATTTTGTTACAATAACTACATCGGCTCTATTAATACCTGAAGGGTATTCTCTTAAATTTCCTGCCGGTAAAACATGATCTTCTGTAAATAAATCATCAAAGGGGGTTAATATGATATTGAATCCTGCTTGAATGGCTCGATGCTGGAAAGCGTCATCTAATAGTATTACCTCCGGAGCAATTGTTTGAATTAGATTTTGAATACCTTCTACTCTATTCTCATCGACGGCTACGGTTATTTCGTTTTTAAATTTTGAATAAAATTGTAATGGTTCATCTCCTAAAACTTCGGAAGTGGCATGATCATCTGCTAGAATATATCCTTTGCTTTTTCTGCCATAACCTCTGCTTAATACGGCTGTTTTATAGTTGTTTTTCAACAGGTGTATTATATATTCTGTATGGGGTGTTTTACCGGTTCCTCCAATGCTTAAATTGCCTATGCAGATAATCGGGAGGTTGAAGGATGTTGATTTTAAGATTCCTTGGTCGTATAATTTGTTTCGTATATAGGTTATTATACCGTAAGGTATTGAAATGGGTAGTAATATTATTCTTGATTTTTTTAATGACATAAGATGCTAAAATAGTAAATATAACCTTGTTTTGTGTAAAAAATATATTGAATTTGGAGAATATTCGAGTGGAATGGAGAAATTTAGAAGGGAGAAGGGAGAATATTGTTTTGGGATGGAGGAATCTAAAATTGGGGTGTTACAATATTATTTTAGGATAGAGGAATTTAAAATTGGGACGGGAGAATATTCAAGTGGAATGGAAAAATTTAGAATGGAGAAGGGAAAATATTGTTTTGGGATGGAGGAATTTAAATTTGGGATGGGAGAATATTCAAGTGGAATGGAAAAATTTAGAATGGAGAAGGGAAAATATTGTTTTGGGATGGAGGAATTTAAATTTGGGATGGGAGAATATTCGATGAAGATATAGCAAATGCTTGTGTTTTAAAGTAACGTCATCTTTTAATTTCCATCAAAATTTAGAAGCATCGGTTTGTATCAATTTAATGTAGTTTATTAAATATTCAATATCGTTTGTGTGTTCTACATAATCTTCAATGTGTATTGAGATGGTGTCTTCTGAAACTTTTACCCAAATGGGGGCTTCTTCTTCGATGTCGATGGCATTTCGGTGCAGGGCGTGTCTTACCCAATATAGTAAAGGTCCTTCTCCGGTTAGTTTGACTTTTTTTAGTCCTCTTCGAATGGAAACAAATTTTCCCAAATCATAATCAAATACCATGTATTCGCTTGAAAAATATTGGAAAATCCGGTGTTTCCATCCTATTGCTTCGGGGGAGTCTTCTATTAGTTGGTCGTCTTTAATAAAAAGGATTTTATCGGAATAGGGCAAAGCTAAATCAATTTGGTGTGTGGATAAAAGGATTGTTTTTTTTGTAATCTGTGCCAATCGTTTTAATAATTGAAAAATAGCAAATTTGCCTGATAAGTCTAAATGTGTAGTGGGTTCGTCCAGAACAATTAGATGAGTGTCTTGAGCTAAGGCTCTTCCGATCATAACCCGTTGTTTTTGTCCGTCGCTTAATTCTCCCATTCTTTTATTTTTTAAATTTTCTATTTCTAATAATTGAATGGTTTGGTTAATTTTTTCTCTATCTTTTTTATTTAAACTTGAAAAGACTTTTTTATACGGTGTTCTTCCGAGGTATAAAACTTCTAAAACGGATAACATTGGATTGACTTCTTGGTTTGTCAGTACAACAGAAGCTTCTTTTGCTAAGGCAATCGGGCTGTATTTTTCAATATTTTCTCCTCTTATGCGGATTTGACCTCCTTTTGAGGGGAGTAATCCTAAAATGGTTTTTATTAGTGTTGATTTTCCTGCTCCGTTTTTTCCAATCAAAGAGACTACTTCTCCAGCTTCAATGGCAAAATTGATATTTTTTAGGATTATTTTATCATATCCGATGGATAAATTTTCGACTGTAATTGTTTTCATACCTACATATACTTTGATTGTCTTACAATTATAAAAATAGCCAACGGAGCACCAATGAATGATGTTATGATATTAATCGGAAATACTACGGCAAAGATAGAGCCTGATAGATTGATTAGTAGTGTAAAAGCGATTCCTACTAAAATATTAGCCGGAAAAAGCCAATTATGATTGGTTGTTTTAAACAGCAATCTGGAAATATGCGGAATAATCAATCCCAGAAAAGCAATTGGACCTACAAACGATGTAACAACCGCTGTTAAAATCCCTGAAATAATAATAGCTATGGTTCTCAAACTGCTGACGCGAACTCCCAATGTTTCGGCATAACTTTCACCCAAATGCAATACATTAAGTTGTTTTAAAATTAATAGGCAAAAAATCAAACATGATACGGTTATGATACAAAATACTCCGATTTGTTCCCATGATAATCCTTCAAAAGAACCTAATGTCCACATAAAATATTCTTTTATTTTATCTGAACCGGAAAAATATTGTAATGTACTGATTAAAGCACTTGACAGGCTTGCCAAAATCAATCCTATAATTAAAATAGAGGCATTATTCTTAATTTTATACGATATGATACTGATTAAAAACAACCCGAAAACAGCTCCGACTGCTGAGAACAAAACAACAATCCATGCATTGGTAACGATACCTCCAATCAAAAAGAATTCTGCAACAAAAATCAATAAGGCTGTTCCTAAACCTGACATTGCCGAAATTCCTAAAATTGACGGTGATGCAATGGGGTTTTGAAATAGGGTTTGTAGCAACATTCCAGCGATTGGTAAACTTGCTCCAACCAAAACAGCCGTAAGCATTTTAGGCAATCGAATGCTGTATACTATTGAGTGCCACTGATGATTTGCATCTGATATGGCTGAAAAGATTTCAGAAAGTGACAACAATTCACTACCAAAGAGTAAATTAGCTACTGCCAATACTAAACCCAATATGATAAAAAATACTATTAATAAACTTTTATTCAAGGTTATAAAATTTAGTTTTGCAAATATACAGAAAGATATCTTTTTGTTTTACATTCACATAAAAAATTTAATTCATCATAAGAATAAAAAAAATCGTATTTTTACGGCTGATTTTAGTATTATCTATGGGAAAAATAATAGCGATAGCTAATCAAAAAGGAGGTGTGGGAAAAACCACAACATCGGTAAATTTGGCAGCTTCTTTGGGTGTTTTAGAAAAAAAAATACTACTAATTGACGCTGACCCACAAGCTAATGCCACCTCAGGGCTGGGTGTTGATGTTGATACACTCGAAGCAGGAACTTATGAAGTGTTGGAACATACGAAAAAAATTTCTGAAGTTATTGTATCGACCGATTCTCCTAATGTTGATTTAGTGGGTTCTCATCTTGATTTGGTTGCTACCGAAATCGAATTGGTTGACAGTCCTAATCGAGAATATATGTTGAAAAATGCTTTACATGAAATTAAAAATCAATACGATTATATTCTTATCGATTGTGCTCCTTCTCTGGGTTTAATTACTTTAAATGCTTTAACAGCAGCGGACTCTGTTATTATACCGATTCAATGTGAATATTATGCTTTGGAAGGTTTACGAAAACTCCTTAACACGATTAAAAGTGTACAAAAAATTCATAACAAAGGTTTGGACATCGAAGGATTATTATTAACTATGTATGATTCACGCCTGCGTTTATCCAACCAAGTTGTTGAAGAAGTGAAAAATTATTTTCCTGAAATGGTTTTTGAAACCATTATTCAACGGAATGTACGTTTAAGCGAAGCTCCCAGTTATGGAGAATCTATCATTAAATATGATGCCAACAGCAAAGGTGCTATCAATTACCTAAACCTGGCAAATGAATTGTTGCAAAAGAATAAAGACACATTAAATGGCTAAGAAAAGAGCTTTAGGAAGAGGATTGTCTGCCTTGTTAGCAGCCGATCATAATGAAATTAACTCGGCAGAAGATAAAAATGCCGATAAGGTGGTTGGAAATATTATAGAAATTCCGCTTTCTGGTATTGAAGTTAATCCTTTCCAGCCTCGAACACAATTTGATTCTGCTGCACTTGAAGAATTGGCAGGTTCTATAAAAGAGTTAGGTGTCATCCAACCGATTACGGTTCGTAAAAACGGGAAATCATTTCAATTAGTTTCTGGAGAACGGCGTTTTAGAGCTTCTAAGTTAGCGAGGTTAGAAACTATTCCTGCTTATGTTCGATTGGCTAACGATCAAGAAATGCTTGAAATGGCATTGGTTGAAAATATTCAACGACAAGATTTGGATGCTATTGAAATCGCTTTATCTTATCAACGAATGATTGACGAAATCAATTTAACACAAGATGAGATGAGTAAACGCGTTGGAAAGAAACGTTCTACCATAACCAATTATTTACGTCTTTTAAAACTTGACCCTATCGTTCAAACCGGAATTCGGGATAAGATAATCTCTATGGGACACGGTCGTGCTTTAATTAATATTGCAGATCCAACCGATCAAATTGATATATATGAACGAATTATAAAAAATGATTTATCTGTTCGGCAAACAGAAGATTGGGTAAAACGATTTAAGGAGCAAGATCATCTTGACGATTTAAAATCTAAAAAAACAACACTAACTCATTCCTATAAAAAAGCGGCAAAAGACTTTTCCAACCATTTCAACACGAAAGTTGCCATTAACAGAAATTCTTCAGGGAAAGGTAAGATTACCATTGAATTTAAAAATGATGACGATTTCGAACGCATCAAAAACTTAATCCGACCATGATTAAAAAAGCAGGTTTATTCTTTTTTTTAAATCTCTTTCTATTTTCTTTTTCCCAAGAAATAACGGATACAGTTGCTTCTAAAGAAGAAAAACCAATTATCGTAAAAGATACTGTTAAATTAAGCGGTAATTTGGAAAAAGACATTGAAAAAAACTTTCGTTCTCCACAAAAAGCAGCTCTTTATTCTGCTGTTTTCCCCGGATTGGGACAAATTTATAACAGAAAATATATCAAAGCCGGATTGGCTTTGGCGTTAATTGGTACAGGAATTGGATTTACCTCTTTTTACCAAGGACAATATCAAAATTTTCGAGAGGGATATATCAACAGACTCAATGATCCTTCATATCAATACAACGGAATGAATATCAGTGCCGAAACACTCGCCAATAACATGGATGACCGAAGACGCTCACGAGATTATGCTGTTCTTCTGACTGCATTGGCTTATATTTTGAATATTGTTGATGCCACTGTTGATGCTCATTTAGATCCCGTTCGAAAAGATCCGGATTTAAAATTATCACCGGTTATTATTCAAGAACAAAACCTTAACTTTGAACCACAAATTGGAATTGGACTAAATTTTAAGTTTTAAATATGAACATAGCACTTTTAGGATATGGAAAGATGGGAAAAACCATCGAAAAAATTGCAAAAGAAAGGCTACATCAAATTGTTTTAATCAAAGATGAAACTCCTGCTAAAGAAGAATTGGAAAATATTGATGTAGCCATTGATTTCAGTTTTCCTGAGTCTGCTTTTGAAAACATAAAAATTTGTCTTGAAAATCATATCAAAGTTATTTCAGGCACTACCGGATGGTTAGAAAAATATGATGAAGCTGTTAAACTTTGTAAAAAAAATCAAGGTAGTTTTCTTTATGCTTCAAACTTTAGTGTCGGTGTTAATATCTTCTTCCAACTCAATCAATTATTAGCTAAAATGATGGCTTCGCATCATGAATATCAAGTTGAAATGGAAGAAATTCATCATACACAAAAATTAGATGCACCAAGCGGAACAGCCATTACTTTAGCCAACGGAATCATCAAAAATACAACGTATTCCGATTGGTATTTAAAAGGAACTCCTCCTAAAGAGAATGCGATTCCTATTCAAGATAAACGTGTTGGAATTGTTCCGGGTACGCATCTTATTCATTATTATTCTGATATTGACAGTATTGAAATTAAACATACGGCACATAAACGTGAAGGCTTTGCTTTGGGTGCTGTTATTGCTGCAGAATGGCTACAAGATAAAACGGGCGTGTATGATATGTCGGATGTTTTAGATTTAAAAAAGATGTAACAGAATCGTCTTTATAAAGACGTATTTTATTATAAATTAAAAATATGCTGATTTAAAATTCAGCACTCAAAAATATACAAATTATGAGTTGGACAACGTGGCTTATTATCATAGCAATTTTACAAACCGTTCATTTTTTAGGAACGTGGAAATTATATCTACGTGCCGGAAGAAAAGCATGGGAAGCAGCTATTTTGGTTTACAGCATTGCTGTTTGGTTAAAAATTATCAACCGACCGATGTGGTGGTGTTTTATTCCTTTTTTACCTATTATCGGTCCTATTATGTTAGGGGTTTTATGGTATGACACTCCAAAAAGTTTTGGAAAATCTAAAAAAGAATCAATTTTGGCGGTTGTTACTTTAGGATTTTATCTGTTTTATTTGAATTATGCAGACTCATCGCCTTATCAAAAAATAGAAAATGACGAACGTAAAGAAACTTTAGTCTCTGCCATTTTGTATGCCGTAGTGGTGGCTACTTTTGTTCATATTTTTGTTATACAGCCTTTTATTATTCCTACCGGATCTATGGAAAAAACTTTATTGGTTGGCGACGGACTTTTTGTAAACAAATGGACTTATGGATATCGGATTCCTCAAACTCCTGTCGGAATTCCTTTTCTTTCAAATTACATTCCTTATACAGGAAATAAAAAAGAGTACCCTAACGGTGCCGTTGAGTGGAAAAGTAATCCTATGAAAAACTATGTTGACGGCATTCGACTACCTTACAAGCGTATTGCTCAATTTAAAGATGTAAAAGCAAATGATATTGTTGTTTTTAATTATCCTGCCGATTCATTAAATACAGCAACCGATCGAAAAGACCCTTATGTAAAGCGTTGTATCGGAACGCCGGGAACTACTTTAGAAATTAAAAAAGGCATCGTTTATATTGACGGCAAAGAGTTTCAATATCCTAAAGACACCCATATATGTCATTCTTATGAGGTCTTCACTTCTACTCCACTCAATACAGATTATATATTTAATGATTTGGGATTTGCAAATTCTACCAATTTTTCTAAAATAGAAACCAATCATTATGCTTTCTACTCATTAACCCATGATGAAGCAAAAATTTTAGAGGGGCTGGAAGTTGTGAAAAGCATTTCCAGACGATATTTGATAAACAGTGCTAATTCAACTACAAGTTTTCCTTCAGGTAAAAAGTGGCACAACGACCAATACGGTCCATTGTATATTCCAAAAAAAGGAGATCAAATTACGTTGACAAATGAAAATATTGAACAATACCGAGATATTATTACAAAATATGAAGGGAATACATTAGAAACCCAAAACGGGACGTTTATTATCAATGGTCAAAATACCAACACATATACTCTACAACAAGATTATTATTTTATGATGGGTGATAATCGTCATAACTCATTAGATTCTCGCTACTTTGGCTATGTTCCTTTTGACCACATTATCGGATCTCCTGTTTTAACATGGATGAGCATCGATTTGAACGGTGATAAAATGCCTCGTTGGAATCGTTTTATGACAATTCCAAATAATGGCAATCCAGACAAACCTTCTTACTTATGGTTGATAGGTCTTCTGATTGTAGGATATTTTGTTTATTCATTTATAAAGAAGAAGAAAGAAGAATAAGTTGATAATTAACCTAATTTAATACTTTTTATAGTATTATGAAATCTGTTTTATTGCCCATACATCTTTTTCCGTCTATTGAATATTATGCTTATTTAGTTCAAGCAAAGTATTGTATTTTTGAGGGAGAAGATCATTACCAAAAACAAACGTATCGAAATCGTTATACTATTTATGGGTCTAACGGAAAATTAAATCTTAATATTCCGATTCAACACAAAACAGATTCTCGGTATTATAAAGACACCAAAATATCGTATGATACTGATTGGCAACATCTTCATATTAAATCTTTGAAATCAGCTTATCAATCATCTCCATTTTTTGAGTTTTATGAAGATGATATTATACCTCTTTTTACAAGCAAAGAAACTTACCTGATGGATTTTAATATTAAATCATTTATTTTGATAAATGATTTAATACAATTCGATATAAAGATTGAAAAAACAACCGAATATTTACATCAACCTGAATTATTTGATTTAAGAAACCACTTCAATACAAAAAAAGAAAGCCATCAAGAATTTGAACCTTATATTCAAGTTTTTTCTCAAAAAAAAGAATTTATAAAAAATTTAAGTATCTTAGACCTCTTATTTAATGAAGGAACAAATACTTTAACTTATTTAAAAAAACATAAAATTAAAAATAAATGAAGAAAGTCATTATACCGTTATTTTTAACGGGGTTCTTAGTGGGCGTTACCGCTCAAGAACAACTTGATTATGAAACTGCTCCTAAAAACTGGTTTCATCAAAGTATAGACAACGGAACTTATGGTGTGAATACCGAAAAAGCATATCAGTTTTTAAAAAAAACCGGTCGGACACCTCAAACCGTTATTGTAGGAATTTTAGACTCGGGTGTTGATGCAGAACATGAAGATTTAAAAGATGTTATGTGGGTCAATCGAAATGAAATTGCAGGGAACGGTGTCGATGATGATAAAAACGGACATGTTGATGACATACACGGATGGAATTTTCTTGGAAATGCAGACGGTACGAATGTAAATGGCGATAACTTAGAAATCACGCGTTTGTATGCTCAGTATCGCTCAAAGTTTGAAAATCTGAAAGAGCGTAAAATTAACAGAAATATCAAAAAATACCCCGAAGAATATGATATCTACTTGGAAGGTAAGGAGTTAATTGAAAAAAATTCTTCTGAAAATAACTCTAAACTTTTAAAAATAAAAGAACAACAAGAACAACTTGTTGTCTATAAATCTCAATTTGCAGAGGCTTTTAAAAATGTAAAAGGTATCGTAAAAAACGAAAACGTTACTTCAGATGATTTAAAATCCTTTCTTGATAAAAATAAAACCGGAGACCAACGAACTTATGCTGCTCTGGGAATACTTTATGATGCCACTGAAAAAGCTCCGAATAAAACCATTAATCTAAATGAGATTGAAACAGGGTTTAATGATTTATTAGACCAAGATATTGATAACATCAAAGATTACATCAATTATCTTGAATCAAAAACAAAATATCATTACAATCCTGATCTAAATACCCGTAAAATTGTTGGAGATAATTATAACAATAAAAAAGAATCCAACTATGGAAATAATGATGTTAAAGGTCCTGATGCTTTACATGGAACACATGTTGCCGGATTAGTGGCTGCTGTTCGCCATAACGGAATCGGTATGGATGGTGTGGCTGATCATGTTCAGATTATGAGTGTTCGTGTAGTTCCTGACGGTGATGAGCGTGATAAAGACATTGCCAATGGAATTATTTATGCTGTAGATAACGGAGCGAAAATATTAAACATGAGTTTTGGTAAAAAATATTCTCCTGATAAATCGGTTGTTGATGATGCGGTTCGTTATGCTGAGAAAAAAGGTGCTTTATTAATGCATGCTGCAGGAAATGATGGTGAAGATTTGAATGTAGAATTACATTATCCGATTAATGTTACAAAAAATGATACTATTGCAACCAATTGGATTACCGTAGGTGCTAACACGACTCACAAAGACCGTTTGGCAGCATCATTCAGCAATTATGGTTCTAAAACCGTTGATTTGTTTTCTCCCGGAACTGAAATTTATTCCACCACTCCAAATAATCAATATAAAGTGCTTCAAGGAACTTCTATGGCAACACCGATTGCTTCCGGAGTTGCTGCATTGATTTGGTCTTACTACCCTGAATTAACTGCCCATGAATTGCGTAATATCCTACTAAAATCAGTAAATATTTACAAGGGTATTGTTCCTACCCCTACCGAAAAAGATAAGAAATCAAATCAATCTTTTGCCAATTTATCCACAACCGGAGGGGTTATTGATGCTTATAATGCTGCAAAACTAGCAGATGAATATGTGAAGAGTAAGAAATAATTTTTTATAATAAATTGTTAAAATATTGGTTACTCTTAACGGAGTAACCAATATTTTATTTTAATAACTCATTTATTTTACTTGATATAAAAACCTTTTATGAGAATGTTAAAAAATCATATTCATACAACTTTTTGTACCATCTATTTTTATTACTTTTGTCACAAAATTCTACCAATTGAATCAGTTTTCTAAAAAAGCATCATTATGGGGTCGATTTATTCTGTGGAGGTATAAAAACATTACGGGAAAACAGTTTTTATATATACTTTCTATTTTTATCGGTTTTATTTCAGGAATAGGTTCTATTATCTTAAAATGGTTTGTTCATTTAACCACTTCTGTTTTAGATAGTGATGCCATTGAATCTTATCATAAATTTTATTTTTTTATTTTTCCTTTAATCGGTTTGTTTATTGTTTATATCATAAAACAAAAAATTTTCCGTAAAGAAATGGATTTTGAAGTTCCTGTTATGTTGTATTCTTTAGCAAGGCGCAAAGGCATCATGAAAAAATATCATACTTATACAGCACTAATATTAGCTCCCATAACCATCAGTTTTGGGGGATCAGTAGGGTTAGAAGCTCCTGCTACCATAACCTCTTCTGCTTTAAGTTCAAACATTGCCCAATGGCTTAGGATGGATATTAAAAATCGAAAATTACTCTTGGTTTGTGGTGCTGCAGCTTCTTTATCGGCTATCTTCAAAGCACCCATTGCAGCCATCGTATTTGCCATAGAAGTTTTCAGCTTAGATTTAACTTTAGCCTCTTTAATGCCTTTATTGCTCTCTTCTATCTCTGCTATTCTAACCCGTTTGATTTTTACAGGAGAAGAATCTTTTCTAATTCACTTCAATCTTGTTGAAGATTTTCAATTAAATCAAATCCTATTCTATTCAGGATTAGGTGTGTTTACAGCCTTTATATCACTTTATTTTACCCAAGTATACTTTAAATCCAAACAATTATTTGGTATGATTAACAGCCCGTTAAGAAAAGTAATTATCGGAGGCATTATTATAGGAATACTTATTTATATCATTCCTCCATTATATGGTGAAGGATATCATTTAATTAATAATCTTATAAACAACAAAAAACCGGAACTTACTAGTTTCCAATCCTTTCAAAGCACGATGAGTTTAAGCGATTGGGGATTTATTGCGGTGCTATTTCTTTTAATTCTGATCAAACCCATCGCCACTTCTTCTACCTTACATTCTGGAGGGGTTGGAGGAATTTTTGGTCCCACGCTTTTTTTAGGTGCTTCTGCGGGCAATTTTTTTGCTCACTTCTTTAATAAAATAGGCTACAATCTTTCTGTAAGCAACTTTACTTTATTAGGGATGTGTGGATTGATGGCAGGTGTTTTACATGCTCCTTTAACCGCTATTTTTCTTATAGCCGAGATTACGGGAGGTTATGAATTATTCATCCCCTTAATGCTCGTCTCAGCCATTTCTTTTGGAATTACACGATATTATATTTCTTATTCCGTTTACACAAAAGAGTTAGCCGAACAAGGAGACTTAATTACTCATAATAAAGACCAAGCCGTATTGACTACATTAAACATCCATAATGTAATTGAAAATAATTTTATTCCTATCCGCCCTGAAATGACATTAGGCGAGATGCTTAAAAACGGAGTTGCCCATTCCAATCGGAATATTTTCCCTGTTATTGATGACCAACAACAATTTTTAGGAATTATTTTATTAGATGACATACGGCATGTTATGTTTGATCAATCAATGTACGACACGGTTAATGTACAAACTTTTATGCATGAAGCCCCTGAAGTTATCTTTTTAGGAGAGGATTCTATGGAAGATATCATGAAAAAATTTGAACAGAGCAAAGCCTGGAATCTGCCCGTTGTAAAAGAAAATATTTACGCAGGTTTTATTTCTCGTTCAAAACTTCTTACCGCTTACAGAGAACATTTGGTAAATAATTTTGACAGTTAGTACACCATTTCATTCATTTTATAGAACATCTATTGTAATCTTCCCCAAAAACAGTAACGGTTAAAACTAGAGTTACTAAATTTGGAAAAGATGAAACAAAGAAAATTTACAGAAGTTCAGATCGTGAAGATCTTATCTGAACAAAATCAAGGAAAAACGGTAAACGAGATTTGCCGAGAACACGGCATCAGCCAAGGTACTTTTTACCAATGGAAGAGCATACGGCGACATGGGAAGCTCCTCGATTCCTTCCTTAAACAAACGAAATTGCAAAGTATTATGTAATGATAAAGCCCCTCGTTAGTGAGAGGCTTTTTTTATTAATGTTTTACCGATAGATATTTTCTTTTTTCCATTATTTTCTAGTTGAAAATCCATCCTTTTATGGTTAATATTTTCTAATGCAATAAATATACTTAAAATATCATTACTAAAACTATATGTACTATCACACTTAATTCCAATAATATCTTTGGGGTTATTATAATTTATACGATTTGTACCTTCTGGTATAATCATTTTCCCATCTAAATCTTCAATGAGAACCAATTCTGCTGTATTCGAATAGTCGATAAATCCATATTCTTTCGCATTTAAAACAAACTTAATCTTATTTGAATTTAAGGTAGTTAGTTTGATAGAAACATTATCTTGTAAATAGAGGACACTATTATTCTGACAGGAAAATAGCAAATTAAAAAGTATAAACTGAAGTATTTTCATTTTAAAATATTTTTATCGTATTGCTTTGAAATAATAAATTAAAATAAAAGCTGTAGCAAAAGCTACCCGAATAATTCCTTTTATACGGGTTTGTTTAGGATTTCCTTTTATGGAAAAGAAAGGCAAATCGGGCTTTACTATATTGATTATTCCCATAAGTAAAAAAGCCAAACCAAAGCCTATAATGAGATTAGGATTTATATTAAAATCAAACATAAAAAAATCTTATTTATTAAAATTTCTCAATTTAATACGTGTCAGAACCTTTTTGGTATATAGCGGAAAATCAGCGTTTTGAATCCAACTATAATAGCCTTGATCTTTTTGCAATACTTCCTCTACTTTCTGTCCTTTGTATTTTCCAAAAGTAAAAGTTTCATCTTTTCCGTTATACACGATAAATCCTGCTAAGTCAGCCATTTTTTTATGACTGGAAAAGTTACTTAAAAATTTTATGTCGTTTTTAACTTCATCGTATTTTTCAACTTGTGCTTTTAAAATTTCATACGTTGCATTTGTATCTGCAGCAGCACTATGGGCATCTACCAAATCTTGATTACAATAAAATTTATACGCAGCAGCAAGATTTCGTGGTTCTAATTTATGAAAGATTACTTGTGCATCGACTAATTTATGTTTTTCTAAATCAAAATCCACTTCAGCTCTGAGCAACTCTTCTGCTAATAAGGGAACATCAAAACGATTAGAATTAAATCCTGCTAAATCAGAATCTTTAATTATATCATAAATCTTGGAAGCTATTTCTTTGAATGTGGGTTCATTTTCCACATCTTTATCATAAATACCGTGAATAGCAGATGTTTCGGGTGGAATAGGAATTGTTGGATTGACTTTCCATGTTTTGCTCTCTTTGTTTCCGTTAGGAAATACTTTTAGGATGGAAATTTCTACAATTCGGTCTTTTGCTACATTAATTCCAGTAGTTTCAAGGTCAAAAAAACAAAGTGGTTTTGAAAGATTCAAATTCATAATCGAGTAATAATTTTATGCGAAATTCTTTTTAAAAATAAGTGATAGTACAATATATAATATAATAATGAATGGTAAAGCTGCTAACTGAAAAAAGATAAGTAAAACAATGGAAATAATCAATAATAAGTATCGATGAATATTATCTGAAAAATTCAGGTTTTTCATCTTAAACGAAAACATCGGAATATTACTAACCAAAAGATAACATAATAAAAAAATTAGTAGTGTTAAACTAATGGGTGTAAAAATAATTTTCCCTAAAGATGAATCGGGAGAAATAAAAGCTAATGATACAATAAAAATAGTATTGGCCGGAACGGCTAATCCTTTAAAATTTTCAGATTGGGTTTCATCTAAGTTAAATTTTGCAAGGCGTAAAGCTGAAAATAATGTGATGAGTAAGCCCATATATTGAAAATACGGATTCTCAACTCCTGACAAATGTTTTATAAAAAATACCATCATAAATCCCGGTAAGACTCCAAAAGTAACTATATCAGCCAAAGAGTCTAATTGAACTCCCAATTCGGATTTTACATTTAATAATCGTGCCACCAAACCATCTGTAAAATCAAAAAAAAGTGATAACGCTACATAAATTCCTATGGTTAAGTACAATGTGTTGTTTGTAGAAAGATTGAAATCAAAATAAATTTCCATTAATGTCTTAATTGCTAAACATCCACAAAAAAGGTTAATCAGTGTTAGAATATTAGGAATATGCCTTTTCATTTAAAAATACGAATTTAATCAAAGATAAGTTTTAAAAATTAGTTCAAATAATTATTTTTATGGATAATATAAATTAACGGGTTAGAAGAGCTTCTTAATAAAGAAAATACTCAAAATTAATTCTATTTCATATTTTAAATAAAGACTGATAATCAGTATTTTAAAATTCAAAAACAGATCGAAATAATTATTTTAAAAAAATTTAACCGAAAAAAATAATCTTTTTCTTTTTTTTTTCATTTATAGTTTATACATTTGTCGGGTCAAACAGTTATCAACTACATAAAATAGTTTTGATAATATGTAAGTTCTATCACATTTGAATTTAATGTACTATTGATAAAAGAGAGACTTCTTCTATTTAGTCGCTCTCAAAATTAATTTAACATTTACTTAACACCAGTTTAATACTGTTATTAATAATACCGACGTTATAGATATAAACTGAAGTGTTAAAACCCAAAGTTTGTACGCTATAATTATTAACAGCCTTTGTTACTGTTAGTCTTTTAATATAATGCTTTTAGTTAATCGTATAGATTTTACAGTTTTTTCTTCGTTTATAAATGTAAAAAGAGGTGAATTAAAATTAGAAAAAATGGGAACTAAAATTGAAAATCAGTTAAGTGCTACCAAGGGCTTATTCTCATTAGCCTTTGAAGCAAAATTTGTTGTTTTTCAGGATTTTACACGATCCGTTAAACACTTTATTACCAAACAAACGTATCAAGTTACCTTATCTAACATTTCCTTGATACATATCTTCAAATTAAATACAGGATAACTGTTTTTCAATCTTCACATAAACTCTTTCTTATAGAAGATTTAAAGCTTATTTAGCTAACAAAGCAAAAATAATGCTCAAATTTTAGATCATTTATTATATTGGTTATATATTTCGTTTTCGAGGATTATAACTTCTAAAAGGATCTCTTAAAAAATCCGTAGTTAAAAATCAGGTATAACAACCTGAAACAATTGATAGTAATTGTACAATCTGCCTTTTTTAGAAAGACAGACTGTATGTAGTATGTTTAATTTTAAAACAAAAAAGTATGCATTTAACTCCAAGAGAAACAGAGAAACTTATGCTGCATATGGCAGGTGAGTTAGCTCTCAAGAGAAAGGCCAGAGGTCTTAAACTAAATTATCCGGAAGCGGTGGCACTAATTAGTCACTTCTTGTTGGAGGGAGCAAGAGACGGAAAAAAAGTAGCAGAGCTCATGCAAGAAGGAGCAGAGCTTCTAACTAAAAATGAGGTAATGCCCGGCGTGGCAGAAATGATTCATGATGTTCAGATAGAGGCAACTTTCCCCGATGGAACTAAGCTTGTAACTGTTCATAATCCAATTCATTAATACTTAATTATTATGATACCAGGAGAAATATTCGTAAAAGAAGGTACTATCATCTGTAATGAAGGCAGAGAGACCGTAAAAATCAAAGTGGTAAACACAGGAGACCGTCCTATACAGGTAGGTTCACATTTTCACTTTTTTGAAGTTAATAAAGCAATGAGCTTTGACCGTGCAAAAGCATTTGGAATGAGACTAAACATCGTTGCAAGCACCGCAGTTCGTTTCGAACCCGGTGAAGAGAAAGAGGTAGAACTCGTAAAAATAGGCGGTAACAAAAAAGCCATGGGCTTTAACAATCTTGTTAATGCTTCAGTCGATTCTGAAGACAATAAGAAAGCAAGTCTTACAAAAGCCAAAGAATCAAATTTTAAAAACAATTAAAAAATGAGCTTAAAAGTAGATAGAAAGCAGTATGCCAATATATTGGGACCAACTGCCGGAGATAAAGTCAGATTAGGTGACACCGACCTGATTATCGAAATAGAAAAAGATTACACACACTACGGGGACGAAGCTGTTTTCGGAGGTGGAAAAACCGTTCGCGACGGTATGGGACAAAACGTTACTGCCAAAAGAGATGAAGGAGTGTTAGACCTCTGCATAACAGGAGCTATCATCATTGACCACTGGGGAATTGTGAAAGCAGATATCGGAATCAAAGACGGTAAAATCGTAGGAATTGGTAAGGCTGGAAATCCGGATACGATGGACGGCGTATCTCCAAATATGATTATAGGAGCTTCTACTGAAGTACACGGTGGAAAAGGCTACATTATAACAGCCGGAGGGATAGATACTCACATTCATTTTATTTGTCCACAACAGATTGAAACATCTCTTTACAGCGGGATTACTACAATGATAGGTGGCGGAACAGGTCCTAACGACGGAACCAATGCAACGACAATAACTCCGGGACAATTCAATATTCAAAAGATGCTCGAAGCAGCCGAAGAGTATCCTATGAATTTGGGATTTTTTGGGAAAGGTAATTGTGCTGTGGAAGCCCCTATTGAAGAGCAAGTTGAAGCAGGAGCTTTGGGAGTAAAAATACATGAGGATTGGGGATCAACTCCTGCAGTGATTGATGCTTCACTAAAAGTTGCTGACAAATACGATGTACAAGTGGCAATCCACACCGATACACTAAACGAAGCAGGATTTTTGGAAGACACAATGAAAGCCATCAATGGAAGAGTAATTCACACTTTCCACACGGAGGGTGCAGGAGGAGGTCATGCTCCCGATATTATCAGAGCAGCCATGTATCCTAATGTGCTTCCGGCATCTACAAATCCAACACGTCCATACACCGTCAATACTATTGACGAGCATTTGGATATGTTGATGGTATGCCACCATTTGAGTAAGAATATTCCTGAAGATGTGGCGTTTGCTGATTCTCGTATCCGTCCTGAAACCATTGCTGCCGAAGACATTCTGCATGACATGGGAGTATTTAGTATTATGAGTTCCGACTCACAAGCAATGGGTCGCTGTGGTGAAGTAATTACCAGAACTTGGCAGACTGCCAGCAAGATGAAAGACCAAAGAGGTTTGTTGGCAGAAGATAAAGATTCAGGGAATGATAACTTCCGTGCAAAAAGATATGTTGCAAAATATACTATCAATCCTGCTATTGCTCACGGTATTTCCAATTATGTAGGTTCTGTAGAGGAAGGCAAACTGGCAGACTTAGTTATTTGGAAACCTGCATTGTTTGGGGTAAAACCTGAAATGATTGTAAAAGGTGGATTTGTACTGGCGAGCAAAATGGGCGATGCCAATGCCTCTATTCCAACACCTCAACCTGTTATTTACAGAAATATGTTTGGAGCTCACGGAAGAGCAAGACTTGGAACTTGTGCCACCTTTGTATCTCAGGCTTCTGTTGATAATGGTGCTATCGCCGGATATAAATTGGAAAAATTAATTCTTCCGGTAAAAAATTGTAGAAATATTTCTAAATCAGACCTTATCCATAACGATAAGACTCCTGAAATAGAAGTAAATCCTGAAAATTACAAGGTAACAGTGGACGGCGAGTATATCACTTGCGAGCCTGCCGAAAAATTACCTTTGACTCAACTATATTACTTGTTCTAAACCATTTATACCATAAGGTTTAATTAAATTAAACCTTATGGTATAATATAATACTTAAATATTAAACAAATGATACATTTAAATAAAAGAATAATATCTTCTATTGCCTTAATTGTAATGTTTCTATTTTCTGTTAAAGCAGAAGCACAATTAGGAGCAAGAAGACTTAAAAAAGATGAAGCAGGACCTAAGGGACAAATTCTACTGTATGGTTCTTTTAACTACATTAAAACTAAAACTCCAACAGGAAGTTCCTATTCAGCAGGAACCAGTGGTAGTGCAGAAATTCCCATAGGTGTTGGATATTTTATAAACAATAATGATGTGATCGGGGTAAACTATGCTCATGCCCATCATGTGGTTGATGATAATACCACATACAGACAGAATGAAGCCGGACTTTTTTATAGTCCCTCAATAACTCTGGGTAAATATTTTGCTCTAATAGGTCAAGTTGATGCCCATTACGTATGGGGAAAAGGACCTTTAGCTTCCGGTATTATGGACACATTTACAGGATACCGCCTGCGAGCATATCCTTTAGTTGCTGTATTTCTCGGAGGAGGTTGGGCTTTAAAATTTAAGTTTGCAGAGCTTTCACTGCTTCAAACCAAAAATGATGACGGTTGGACAAAAAGCACTATTGCAGGTATAAATGCCTCTACTTTTGGAGTAGGACTTTCTAAAAATTTTAATTTTCATAAAAAAGGATAAATTACATGATTATCAGTAAAATAATAGGAAATATATCGGAGAATCCCGCAGCAGAAAAAATGATTGACTATCTAGATTTGGAATGGTATGAAACATCAAAAAAAATTTACCGCAAGAAAACCAGACAAGGGGTCGATATTGCAATCAAGTTTATGAAAGAAGGGATGCATTTGCACGAAGGTGATATTCTTTATAAGGATGAAAAAAAGCTAATTGTTGTTAATATTTTAGAAACAGAAGCAATAGTAATGTCTCCATCTTCATTACTGGAGATGGGGTCAATCTGCTATGAAATTGGTAACAAACACATCCCGCTTTTCATTCAGAATGACAAAGTTGTATTACCCTTTGAAGTACCCATGTTCAGATGGTTAGAGGCTAGTGGTTTTTCACCGGAGCAACAAAAAGTGAAATTATTAAAACCTCTTAAATCTAATTTAGAACATCACGGACACGGAGCAGGATCATCACTTTTCAATAAAATATTAAAAATGGCTGCACCCAAAGATGATGAACATAATCATTGATAATAAGCAAATGAAAAACAAAGAATTAAATATATTGAGTCTATTGCATATTGCTGACCCAACCTTACCAATAGGAGGATATACGCATTCCAACGGTTTGGAAACTTATGTTCAAGACAGAATTGTACACGATGTATCTACGGCAAAAGAATTTGTAAAAAATATGCTTCAATACAATCTAAAGTATAATGATGGAGCATTTATGAAAATGGCTTATGAAGCTACGGAAAACAAAAATTTAAAATCCTTGTTGGTACTTGATAATGAATGTAATGCTATAAAATGTCCAAAGGAAATTCGTGAAGCAAGCCGTAAGTTGGGGCTTCGTCTCATCAAAATTTTCAAAAGAAAAGAGTCATTTCCGTTTATGGACAGCTATGAGAAAGCCGTTTTGAATAAGAAAGCAAAATCTCATTATGGTATTGTTTTCGGAGTTTATGCAAATTTGCTTAAGATACCTCTTTATGAAGCAATTTTAGGTTTTTATTATACTTCTGTAGCAGGTATTATTACAAATGCAGTTAAGCTCGTTCCACTTGGGCAAATCGATGGTCAGAATATCTTATTTTCCTTGTATCCACTGATGGAACAAACAGCTTTGGAAACCATAGAATTGGATAAAGAATTGGTAGGTGTATGTAATTCGGCTTTTGATATTAGGTGTATGCAACACGAACGTCTATATTCAAGACTCTATATGTCTTAAAAGAATTAGTAATTAAAATACAAACTGGCTAATCAGCTATTAAAAAACAAACAATATGAAAGATAGAAAATATATAAAAATTGGAGTAGCAGGACCTGTGGGTTCAGGTAAAACAGCGTTATTGGAACGTTTGAGTAGAAAATTATACGGAAAGTATAACTTGGGAGTGATAACAAATGATATATACACCAAGGAAGATGCCGAGTTTATGGCAAAAAACAGTCTTCTACCTCATGACAGAATTATCGGTGTCGAAACAGGAGGTTGTCCTCACACTGCCATCCGTGAAGATGCAAGTATGAATCTAGAAGCAATAGATGAACTGGTAGCTCGTTTTCCGGATATTGAACTAATCCTTATAGAGAGTGGCGGAGATAACCTGTCTGCTACCTTTAGCCCTGACCTTGCCGATGTTACCATTTTTATTATTGATGTGGCAGAAGGCGAAAAAATTCCACGCAAAGGAGGGCCGGGTATTACAAGAACAGATTTACTGATAATCAATAAAATAGACCTTGCTCCTTACGTTGGTGCCAGTCTTGAAGTGATGGAGAGAGATGCAAAACGTATGCGTAACGGAAGTCCTTTTGTATTCACCAATCTTAAAACAGACGAAGGGCTTGACAATGTTATAGGATGGATAAAAAAATATGTACTTTTGGAAGAGTGTAACGAACCAAACCTTATACGATAGATGGATTGCCGATTAGATATTACAGCCGGATACAAGGAAGAAAAATCGTATGTTAAGAGTCTTTTTGTTTCACCGCCTTTCAGAGTGGTTTCAGTGGGACAACGTAAAGATGATCATAAACTCTATCAGATGGTTATGAGTTCGTCTCCCGGTATTCTTGATGGTGACAACTACTATTTGGATATTTCTCTGGAAAATGGAGCTTCTCTGCAATTGCAATCGCAATCTTATCAAAGACTTTTCAACATGAAGGATAAAGCAACCCAACAACTGAATGTGAATATGCACGACAACACATCTTTTGCTTATGTGCCACATCCTGTAGTACCACACGAAAATTCAAATTTTAAGAGTGAAGCTAAAATTCATGTCGGAGAGAATAGCCAACTTATCATAAGTGAGATAATAACTTGTGGAAGAAAACACTTTGGAGAAGTGTTTAAATTAAAACGTTTTCAAAATCTCATGGAGATTTATCATAAAAATAAATTGGTCATAAAGGACAATGTCTTGATTCAGCCTGATTTGATACCTCTCAGTAGTATGGGCAATCTTGAGCAATATACTCATCAAGGGAGCTTTATTTTTTACAGTACAAAAAATAGCATAGAAAAAAGTATCCTGGTAGAAAAGGTTATAGAAATAGCAAATCCATACAGTGAAGAATTGGAAATAGGTGTTTCCGAAGGTGAATATAATGGATTTATAATAAGAGCCTTGGGAGACGGAGGAGAAATAATGTATAACTTTTTCTTGAATGTTCAGGAAATGCTTTGGTTGAATTAATTAAGAATATAAAAAAAGAATCATATGGATGGTACAGTTTGGGCATTACTGCTGAGTGCAGTTTCTATCAGTTTTATACACACGGCTTCGGGACCTGATCACTATCTGCCGTTTATAGTGCTTTCAAAATCAAGAAAATGGAGCACGATGAGAACGATTATCCTAACCATCATTTGTGGCTTAGGACATGTATTAAGTTCGTTGGCACTCGGACTCGTCGGTGTTTTTCTTGGTTGGCAACTCCACAAAGTTTCATGGTTTCAGGATATACGCGGCAATTTTTCAGGATGGGCATTATTAATATTTGGTGGAGCATACTTAATTTATGGACTGATTCAGGCAATACGAAATAAGCCCCACAAGCATTTTGACGTGATGGGAGACGATGTGTATGTTTACGAACATAATCACAATCAGTCTGTAATGCCTCAAAAAAGAATAAGAGTAACTCCTTTGGTACTTTTTATGATTTTTGTAATGGGACCTAGCGAACCCTTAATCCCTCTCTTGTTTTATTCGGGAACCAAACATTCTATTCCCGAAATCTTAGTACTGATCATATCTTTCACCATCACAACCATACTCACCATGCTGGGGATGGTTTTAATTGGTCGCTACGGATATTCAACACTATTCCGTACTGAAAAACTTGAACGCTATATGGGCGTAATAAGTGGTGCAGTAGTAACTATATGTGGAATAGGAATGGTTTTTTTAGGATGGTAAATTTATTACAACCATCGGTGTTAGTCGTAACAAATAATTAATAATAAATAGAATTAAAATTATGAATGATTTTTTCAAAAAAATACCTTTTATAGATAATGTCTTAAAGGGAGTTGGACAAATAATGCTTCAAGAAAACAGATGGACAGGACTTTTGTTTCTTGTTGGAATTTTCATTGGAAGTTGGCAATGTGGTGTTGCAACCATACTGGCTACAGTAACCGGTACTTATGTGGCAATGCTACTGAAATATGATAAATCTGAAATTGATGCAGGGCTGTATGGTTTTAGTGCGGCACTTGTAGGAGTTGCTTTGACTTTTATTTTTCAGGCAACAATATTAATTTGGGTTTTAGTAATCGTAGGTGGAGCGTTGGCAACAATTATACAACATTTCTTTATTAAGAAAAATATTCCCGTATTCACATTACCATTTATTCTAATAACATGGATTTTTGTATTTATACTGCACCAATTCACCCAGATTCCACCTTCTGATGTTATTTCTGCAGAGGTAGAACCTGCTTTTGATCAGTTTTTTACTTACACCAATTCCTTTGGAGAAGTTATTTTTCAAGGAGCTATTATTTCAGGAGTTCTCTTCCTTATTGCCGTTTTTATAGGTTCACCGGCTGCTGCCTTGTATGGTTTTTTCGGATCTGCACTGAGTGCATATATCTCGCATATTTATGGAGAACCTTTAGACAAGATAAGTATGGGACTATTTGGATTTAATGCAATACTGTCTGCTATTGTATTTTCAGGCTTCAAAAAATCCGACGGTATATGGGTTGTTGTAGCCGTCGTTATAACCGCTCTTATTAATGACTTTTTGGTGGATAACAGAATTTTTGATATTTTTGGTGGCGTATTCACTTTCCCTTTCGTAGCAGGAACATGGATAACATTATTAATACAAAAGATTATGCCTAAAAAAATAGAAAACACATAAAACAAAAAGTAAAAACAAGATTATGCCTTTTCTTTGAAATGTAGAAAGATAAAAAACAATATGAAGAAAATTATTACATTCGTTTCGATTTTTACGATGATTATGAGTGTATCGATTAGTGCTCAGGAAAAAGAGTTAACAGTAAAAGATGCTGAAAGCAAATTTCCCATTGCAGGAGCCCTTATAAAATACAATAATAAAAATGATCATACTCACTCCCTGAATGACGGTACATTTAAAGTTTCCATAAAGTCATTCCCTGACACTTTGATTATCAGTCATGAAGGATACGATGAAACAGAATGGATAATTTCAAATGAAGATGAAAAAAACAACGTTATATTTTTAGATCATCAACCGCTTCACCTTTCTGGAGTAATTGTCAATCATCGTTCGTTTTTGAAAGCAATTACAAAAGTAGATTTAGACAAATTCCCCGTAAATTCTTCACAGGATTTGCTTCGGAAAGTTCCAGGTCTATTCATCGCTCAACATGCCGGAGGAGGAAAAGCAGAACAACTATTTCTCAGAGGTTTCGATGCTGATCACGGTACCGATGTGAGCGTCAATGTAGATGGGATGCCTGTCAATATCGTATCTCATGCTCACGGACAAGGATATTCAGATTTACACTTTGTAATACCGGAAATTATAAATAATATCGATTTTGGTAAAGGAGCTTATTACGCAGACAGAGGTGACTTTAATACTGCCGGATATGTTGATTTTAAAACTTATAATCATTTGGAAAACAGCATGGTAAAAATTGAAGGCGGTTCTTTTAATACCAAACGATTTTTAGGTATGCTCAATATCCTTAACGATAAAGATGGACGCAGAAATGCGTATTTAGCCGCTGAATACAACTACACGGATGGTCCTTTTGAGGTGAAACAGAATTTCAACAGGATTAATATCTTTGGTAAGTATAATCAATGGCTCACTGATAAAGACCGTTTTTCTGTTCAGTTTTCTACTTTCAACTCCGCTTGGAATGCTTCAGGGCAAATTCCTGAGCGAGCCGTTGATCAAGGAATAATTGGTCGATTCGGAAGTATTGACCCTACCGAAGGAGGAGAAACTTCTCGAACCAATGTACAGATGAATTATAAGCGTATCATTTCACCGTCAGAGCAGATTGATGCAATGGTTTGGTACTCGAAATATGATTTTAATCTTTTTTCCAACTTTACTTTTTACCTGAATGACTCAGTAAATGGTGATGAGATTCAACAAACCGATGGTAGAAATATATATGGTGCTGAAGTAAAACACTCCAAAAATTTTGACCTTCCGACAGGTTCAATTAAGTGGACATCGGGAGTAGGTTTCCGTAGTGATGATATTAACACACTTCGGCTAAATCATGTTTATCGTAGAGATTCACTGCTTGGTAAACTTTCAGATGTTGATGGTGTAGAAACAAATCTGCATGCATATACTGGAGCTATTTGGAAAATAGGAAAATGGACTATCAATCCGGCATTAAGATTAGACTATTTTACTTTTAATATGCATGATTTATTAAACTTAGGGCAGCTACCTCCTGGACAATCTTCCGAAGCTGTAAGATTAAGTCCAAAACTGAATTTTTCTTATGCACAAAATGAAAATATAATGTGGTTTTTAAAAACAGGTATGGGCTTTCATTCCAATGATATGAGAGTTGTAATAGCAAAAGACGGAGCAGAAACCCTTCCCTATTCCATAGGTGGAGATTTTGGCGTAAGATTGCATCCTTTTAAATCTTTGATTATCACTCCGACACTATGGGGTATGTATTTGGAACAGGAGTTTGTGTACGTGGGAGATGAAGCCGTTATAGAACCCTCCGGAGAAACAAAACGCTTAGGAGCAGATTTAGGTATTCGTTTTCAACCTTTGGATAACTTTTATTTAAATGTTGATGTCAGTTACTCATATGCCAGAGCTATCAATGAAGAGAAAGGACAGGATTATATTCCTTTAGCACCCGTACTTACAAGTATGGGGTCTCTAAACTGGGATTTTTTACGTGGCTTCTCTTTAGGTGTCCAATATCGTTATTTAGGGGAACGGCCTGCTGTTGAAGACAATAGTATAAAAACAAAACCCTACTTTGTCAATGATTTGATACTTTCATACAATCACAACACCTGGGGTATTAATTTACAGATAAACAACCTTTTTGATGTAGAATGGAATGAAGCACAGTTTGCAACTGAAACACAACTGAAAAATGAAACACAATCTATCACAGATCTTACGTATACACCTGGAAGTCCTTTTGGAATGAAAATGGGGTTATACTATAAGTTTTAAGAAATATGTAAAGGTTATATAACAATGAAAAAGCATCTTAAAAATAAATTTAGGATGCTTTTTTGTGTTTTCATAATTCAAATTAGCCACATTTAGAATAACCACAACTCTTACAAGTAATGCATCCTTCTTCAAATACCAATCCTTTTGGGTCTTCACAACTCGGGCAGGCGTGATCTTTCATTATAGTTCCGTCTTTTACATACTTTTTCAAAGCTCGTGCTACACCGTTTTTCCAAGTATTGATGTGTTCGTCATATAAATTCAAATCTGCAATTAAATCTACAGCAGAATTAATAGGCATTCCATGACGTAAAACACCTGAAATTAATTTGGCATAATTCCAATATTCTTTATTAAATGAACGTGATAATCCTTCTATGGTTACTCGATAACCGTCTTTATCCATATATTGAAAATCATAACGAGAAATACCGTCTTCACTTCGGTTTTTAATTACCCATCCTTTTTCAATATAAGGCGGCACGTAAATAGCATCTTCCAATCTACCTGTAAATACTTCATAAGGACGATCATCTAACAATCCTATTACTGCTACCCACTTTTCATAATCATTTTGAAAACGTAAAATTTCAGCTTCTAATTTTTTAGGTCTTGTCGGAGCATGATGTTCTTTAAATTGAATGGCTACATTTTCTAAAGCAGATTCTAAATCTTTTTTGTCTTTATTTTTTTTGTCATCGTTTGCTACCAACACACCTGACCGAGAGCCGTCTCGATATACTGTAATTCCTTTCAAACCTTGTTTCCAAGACTCAATATAAATTTCCCCTACTTGACCAATACTTACATCTGATGGTAAATTTATGGTTGAACTAATTGAATGTGTGGTGTATTTCTGGACTAATGCTTGTAACTCCACACGTTTTATCCAATCAATTTCCGGTGCTGTCGATCCGGCATAAGGGCTTTTTGTAATATCGGTTTCTCCCGTAATGTTCATCCATGTTTCCAATTTTTTATGGTAAACATCAAACTCTTCCCATGCATCACCCAAATCATCAACAAAACTTACTTGTGCCGATTTGTCATTTTGATTAATTTTTCTTCTTCTTTTATAAGATAGCAAGAATACCGGTTCAATTCCTGAAGAAGTCTGTGCCAACATACTTAAAGAACCAGTCGGTGCCACGGTAGAAATTGAAATATTACGCCGTCCGTAATGTATCATTCTGTTATAAACATCTTTAAATTCTTTCTTCATCATTTGAATAAACTCAGAGGTATCTTCTATTTTTTTATCAAAACTGGTAAATGTACCACGTTCAATTGCCATATCGATTGATGAATCAAACTCTCCACGAAGTTTTATTTTCATGATTTCATCAATAACAGCCAAGGCTTCATTACTATCAATTTTTAATCCTAATGCAGCAACACAATCAGCAATAGCTGTAAAACCTAAACCTGTACGACGCCCATTTTTTCCTGCATCACGGAGTGTTTCCCATGTTTTCTTTTCTACGTTTTTAATATAATCGGGTTCCGGATCATTTTCTATTTTAGCAAGAATTTTATCCACTGCTTCTAACTCAAGATCAACCAAATTATCCATTAAATGTTGTGATTCATAAATCACTTCATAAAACTTATCAAAATTAAATTGGGCTTTTTTAGTAAAAGGATTTTCTACAAAAGAATATAGATTTACGGCAATTAAACGACAAGAATCACCTCCTTGCATGGCTATTTCCGAACAAGGATTTGTAGAACTATTTTCAAACCCGGGATAAACAGATGAGGTAGAATACCAATGTTGGCGATCCCAAAAAATTAAGCCTGGTTCGGCCGTATTATGTGCACAACGGATGACCGTATTCCATAAATCTTTAGCACGAACCACTTTTGTATATTCAGGGTTTGGAGAATCAATCGGCCAACGGAGTGTATAATCAGTATCATTCACCACAGCGTTCATAAACTCATCTGAAAGACGTACTGAAATATTAGCTCCTGTTACTTTTGTTAAGTTTTGTTTAATTGTTACAAAGTCTTCTACGTCAGGGTGAGCTATATCAATGGTGAGCATTAAGGCTCCTCGACGACCGTTTTGGGCAACTTCTCGGGTTGTATTGGAAAAACGATGCATAAAAGATGCTGCTCCTGTTGTAGTTCCTGCTGCATTTGAAACATTGGCTTTACTAGGACGTAAATCTGAAAGGTCTACCCCTGCTCCACATCTTCTTTTGAATAATTGGGCTAACTGTTGGTCAGAATAACAAATTCCTCCGTAAGAATCATACACAGGCGGAATAACAACACAGTTGCTCAACGATGCAATCATGTATTGATTTCCTAATGCCGCCATAATACTACCTTGCGGAATCGTATATTTGAAATCTTTAAACAAATTGTATATTTTTTCTTCTGTTAAAGGTTTTCGTTTCTTCCCGTACTCAGAAAGACCTTCTTTTTTATTTTCAGAATGATAATTTTCTTCTATTCTGGCGAATTCTTTTGCCATACGCTTGTGCATATCATCAGGTGTCAATTCTGTAAAATTACCTTTGAGGTCTTTAACAGCATATTTATTCATCCAAGTTGTCGCCGCCAATTCATCTTCTTTAAAATACTTTTTCGAAGATTCAAGAACCTCTTCATAAGTATACACTTTTTGTTTAGTAGTTATGTTGCCCATTTTTGTTTAAATTTTAAATAATTTCTTAATTTGTTAAATAATTAATTTTTTCATCATGAGTTTCAAATTTACACGAAACTTTTACCTTAAATTTTAATTTTCGTATCTTTTTTTTAACATTAGATTGTTGAAAAATTTTTATTTTTTTCTTTTTTCACACGTTAAATTACTACTTAACCCTTTTCTGTAAACAAAAAATTAATGTATTAAAAATGAGCTTTAATCAAAAGTTTTTTTAAATTATTTTATTTTTCATAAAATTTTACTAATGTATCAAAATCGTATTGTTTCGACCTATCTAAACCATTACAAAATTTTTACTCAAAAACAGGATTAACACAAATATCAGAAATTTTGTTATCCTCAAACCATACAGTTAAACCGATATTGTCGAAAGAATGAGAAATATCCAAGTCGTTATCTTCAAATTGTTCTTGATACTCAACATTCAACGATTTGTGAAAATCTTTTATATGAGAAAGTAATTCCTCTCTATTCATATTTGATATTTCCACATTATTGACGATTAATTTTTCTGTATGAATTGATGTATAATCGAGCTTACCGTTATCATAGTGAAAAAACACCGATAGCCTAGTTATATTAGAAAAATACTCATACGCTACACATTCTGTTTCATTATGAATATCCATTTCTTCTGCTCTCCCATATAAAGAAATAATGTCGCTTGTATTATGTATAAATCTGATTTTCCCGATACCTATATTGGGTTTGAAAATCAAATCATCTTCTTTTAGTTGTATTGGCATGGTTTATTTTTTCTCCTTCTCTTGTTTTCCTCTGTACCATAATTTTAATTGATTAACCAAATAATACATAACTGGAACAATAATCAGAGTTAAAAATGTAGCAAAAGTCAATCCGTTAATAACTGTCCATGCCAAAGGTCCCCAGAAAATAACATTATCTCCTCCTATATAAACATGAGGGTTCAATTCTTTAAATAATCCAAAAAAATCAATATTTAATCCTATTGCTAATGGTAATAATCCCAAAACTGTTGTAATAGCCGTTAGTAACACAGGGCGTAAACGTGAAACACCACCGGCAACAATGGCACTATAAATATGTTCTTTGGGAAGCATTGTATTTTCAGGGATTTGTAACTCTCGTTTTTTACGCTTAATTAATAACTCTATATAATCCAATAAGACTACCCCGTTATTCACTACAATTCCCGCCAAAGAAATAATCCCCATCATGGTCATCATAATGACAAAAGGTCTTCCCGAAATGACCAATCCTAAAAAAACACCTATAAAACTCAAAAAGATGGCAACCAGAATAATCAATGGTTTTGAAATGGAGTTGAACTGAAATACCAATAAAAACATAATAAGACCTAATCCGGAAACTAATGCGGATAACAAAAACATCCTATTCTCTTCTTGCTCTTCCATCTCTCCGGTAAAATTAAATTTCACACCTTCAGGAGGTATAAATCCTCTTAATTCATCTTTTAAATGATTTACGACTTCCGTTGCATTATAACCCGGTAAAACATCTGAATAAACTGTTACCACGCGTCTTAAATCACGATGTTTAATCGCTGTAAATGAAGATATATTTTTCTTATGCGTAACAGCCGATAATGGAATTTGTTTTAATTGTCCTGTTGCTTGATCTATAAAAGAAATTTGTTGGTTAAATAATGAATTGATATTGTATCGGTTATCTTTATCAAAACGAACATAAATATCATAATCATCTCCATTTTTCTTGTAGGTTCCTGCTTTTTCTCCGTATAAAGCACGACGCAATTGCAATCCTACTTGTCCTACAGCTACACCAAACTCTCCGGCTTTTTTACGATCTACTTCAACCTGAATTCCCGGTTTTGATTTGGTTACATCTAAACGCAAATCTTCAATTCCACTGACTCCGGTTTCTTCTATAAAACGTTTTATTTGATTAGCCGTAACGACTAATTCGTCATAACTTTTTCCTGTAACTTCAATATTAATCGGATAACCTACCGGTGGACCTGCATTATCTTTTTCAACGGTTATAGAAACTCCCGGATGTCCTTTCACAGCTTCTTGGATTTGCTTTTGTACCTCTTCAGAATCTACTCCTCTACGGTTTTTATACTCCTGCATGGAGATGGTTATTTTTCCTTTATGAGGCATTTCAGCCGAAGATCCTCCATCGGTTTGAGGGTTTCCGGCTCCTTCTCCTACTTGAGAAACAGCTGACTCAACCATATAGTTATATCCGTCATCATCGTATTTTTTCAATACATTGAAAATTTTATTTTCTACATCTTTTGTAATATCGTTTGTTTTTTCAATATCTGTTCCTTGCGGATACTCAATATATACAATAATTTGCTTGGGTTTGTTTTCCGGAAAAAATTCAACTTTTGGTTGTGATACTCTAACCAACAAAATAGATAAAATCAATAATACAAAAGTTCCTATTACAAAAATGATTGTATTCCATCCTTTTAAAGCAAAACTTAAAAATTGTCTGTAAATACGCTCCATCCAAGTTAAAATACGGCTTTGAAAGAATACAGAAACGGGTTCTAATATAAATCTATATAACCATAAAAAAACGGCTGAACAAATTAAAAGTGTTCCAAAACCAAAAATGCCTGTTCCTTTTTCACCAAATATAATGGCTGAAATTCCTGCTACAACTAAAATAGCCGTATATAAAAGCAACGCTTTGGTTGTTATTTTGCCTTCTTCTGTTTTCATAAATTCAGCCGTCAGCATTGAATTAAAGAAAATAGCTACCAACAAAGAAGAACCCAGCACTACGGATAAAGTTTTCGGGAAATACATCATGAACTGCCCTATGATTCCCGGCCAAAATGCTAAAGGGACAAAAGCAGCAACGGTTGTAGCTGTTGAAATAATAATAGGAAAAGCAATTTCACTAACTCCTTGAATAGCTGCTTCTTTTGCAGACATTCCTTTTTCTTCCATTAAAGAATATACGTTTTCTACAACCACAATACCATTGTCTACAAGCATACCCAATCCCATAACCATTGCAAATAAAATCATCGTATTTAGCGTATAGCCTATCATCTGTAAAATCATAAATGATATAAACATAGACATTGGAATAGCAAAACCTACAAATAAAGCATTTCGGAAACCAAGAAAGAACATCAAAATCCCTACAACTAAAATAACACCGAAAATGATATTATTAACCAAATCATCTACTTGATTAACCGTGTGGTTTTTTTGATCATTGGCTACTGTAATTTTGAGATCGGGTGGCAGATAAGTTATTTCTGCTTCTTTAATTTTTTCATAAACTTTTTCTACGGCATCAACCATGTTTTTTCCGGAACGCTTTTTCACATCAAGCATAACAACCGGATTACCCATTTCACGAGCATACGTCGTTTTATCTTTCTCACGAAAAGAAATGGTTGCAATATCTTTTAAATAAACAGCTCCTCCTTGACTTTTAACTACAAAATCTTCTAAATCAGATGGCTTTTCTATTTCACCTATTACCCGAATATTACGACGTTGATCATTGGAGATTAAGTTTCCTCCCGAAACGGTTATATTACCATTGTTAATGGCATTAAGAATATCATCAAAACTAACATTGGCTGCCATCATTCTATAAATATCTACGGCAACTTCTACTTCCAATTCTTGAGCCCCTCGAATATTGGCTTCTTTAATTTCGGGAATACTTTCTATTTCGTCCTGCAAAAGTTCTGCATAATCTTTTAATTGTTTGGTGGTATAATCTCCGTACAAATTTATATTCATAATCGCCTGTTCTTCCGATATATTCAGGTCGAAAACATTGGGTTCAACTTTTGCTCCGTCAGATAAAGGCCAGTCAGAATCCGCTACAACGGCATCTACTTCATCTTTTACTTTTTGTTTTGCTTGCTCTACCGAAATATTATCATCAAATTCTATAATGACAATGGAATAATCCTCTACCGAAGTAGACGTAACTTCCACTACATTTGAAATATTTCTTAATTCTTCTTCTAAAGGATCTGTAATGAGTTTTTCAACATCTTCAGCCGAATTTCCAGGATACAATGAACTAATGTATATTTTAGTGATAACAATTTCCGGATAATTTTCCCGTGCCATATTATAATATGCTGAACTTCCAAGAAAAAGGAATAAAATCATTATAACATATATGGTCATACGGTTTTTAACTGCCCAAGCGGATAAAGCAAACTGTTTTTCTCCCGTCATATTTTGATTACTCATAATTTATTTTCCGGTTTATTAAAATTTTTCACCTGTACTTTAATTCCGTCTTTAACACCGCGTGCTCCTTCATTTATAATTTGATCTCCCGATTGTAATCCTTCTAAAATTTCAATACTTTCATCTTGAGATAATCCTGTTTTAATAATACGTTTTACAACTTGGGCTTCAGATTTTTCATTCAAGTTTCTTATCACATAAAGGTATTGCTCTCCTAAAGCATTTTCTGAAACAACATTTTGAGGAACTAAAATAGCTTTTTCGTTATGATAATCATTAATTTTTAGTTGTGCTGTCAGATTTGGTTTTATCATTCCATTTTCATTTGGAATATCAATCTCAATTTCAAAAGCAAGGTTGTTGGCTTTGATATTATTTCCTACTTGCCGAATCGTCGTATAAATGGTGTCGCCTAAAACCGGTAGATAAACCTGTACCGGCGTGCCTTCTTTTACTGTTGGCAAATAATTTTCAGGCACATCAGTTTTGATGTACATATCATCCAAATTAACAATTCGAAATAACTGGGAAGACCCCGGAATTACAACTGAGCCTTGTTCAGTTATTACATCATCAATGACACCGTTAAACGGTGCCTTAACATATGTTTTGGCAATTTGATCTTGCAGGGCATCCATTCCTCTTTTTTGAGCAAGCATATTCGATTTTGCTTGTAAAAATTGTATTTCTGAGCCTATTTTTTGGTCCCACAAACGCTTTTGACGATTAAAAGTCGTTCGGGCTAATTGATACTGAACTTTTAATTGAGCTAATTGTTGTGTTAGTCCTCCATCGTCAATTTTAGCTAATATCTGTCCTTTATTAACGGATTGACCTTGTGTTACATATACTTTAGACAAAACACCGGAATATTCAGGAAAAATAATAATATTTTTCTTAGTTTCAACATTTCCTTGCAATTCAAGAAAATGATTAAATAACGTGTCTTGAACTACCATGGTTGTTACAATAGGTAATCTTTTAACGGTATCTAATTTTTCAATTTCAATATCCAATAAAGAAAGTTCTTTTCTTAATTTATTGTATTGGGCATTGATTTCTAATTTTTTCTTTTTTATGGATTCTAAGTCTCCTTTTTCAATAACTTCTTCTACTGATTGGTTTTCTATCCCTTTTTCTCCTTTACACGAAACCATTATCCATAAAGGAATCGCTAACAATAGTACATGGTATCTTTTCATTTTCTATTAGTTATATTTATTTAAAGCTTTATCTAACGCTATTTTTGCATTTATCAAATTCAAAACAGACGTAACGTAATCACTTTGAGTATTATAATATTGATTTTCAGAAACTCTCAAGTCGTTACTTGTTGAAATTCCTCCAAAATATTTAATTCGTTCTTTTTTGTAAATTTTTTCAGCTAATTTCATATTATCTTTTGATACGTAATATGTTTCAACCGAGTTTTCGTAAGAAGTCCGTTGCGTACGAACTTCCAACTCCAATTGTTCTTCTAATTGGGTATTGGTCACATACGCTTTTTCTAATTCTATTTTAGCTTGCTGGCGTTGAGAGTTTCGTTTAAAAGAACTGAAAATCGGTACGTTTAAATTAACTCCTAAAACTAAGCTGGGATACCAACTGAACTCATCGTCTGATAAAGGAAATTCTTTAGATCCTTTTGTATAAGAATAATTTAAACTTCCTCTTAAACTGGGCAAAGCATTTGATTTATTAAGTCTTAATAATAATTTTTTGGATCTTATTGCTTTTTGAGAAATTAAATAATCAACATTATTTTCTATGTCAAATTTTTCCTCTACTAAAGAGGTTGTTAAATTTTTGGTAATCATGTCGTCAATAGTATCTTCTAAAGTAATATTATCCGTTACAGGAATTCCCATGACAAATTTTAAATTGTCTTTTGATATGTTAATCAATCGTTTTGAGCGTTCATAAGCATTTTTTAGTTGGGCTAAACTTAGTTCTAACTGTTCAACAGATTGTAATTCTATAAAACCCGCTTTATAAGATTCAGAAGATTCGTGTAAATTTTTCTCAGCTACTTCAATATTTTTTTCTAATATTTTCACATTTTCTTCAGCTATAATTACGGAACTATACGCTTGTGCCACAGCTGTTTTTACTTCAATTTCTGTTTTATTCTTCGTTAATTCTTCTATTCGCTTAGATACTTTAGATACTTGAATTGCAACCAAATAATTCCCATTAAAAATCAACTGATTCCAGCCAACTCCGGCTGTCATCGTCTGCTTGGTTCCAAAAGTGGTTTTAATAAATGTTCCCGGAGAACCTCCAACAATTTCCCCCGGCAAAAGTGTAATGGGTTGCTTTAAATTATTTTGATATTGTGCCATACCATCGATCTGTGGTAATCCTTTAGAAATAGCTTCCCAAACTTTTTTTTCGGCTACTTTAAAATCATAATCTGCCTTTTTAATATCATAATTATTTTCAGCACCATATGCAATAGCTTCTTCAAATGTAAACCGATAAACCCAAGAAACAGAGTTGTCTTCTTGTGCTAACCCTTGTGAATAAATTCCTTGTAAAAAGCATATAATTAAAAATACGAATTTTTTAACTATCTTTTTCATGTAAAATTTTCTCATAGTTTTCTAATTCCTTTTAGTTCTTTAATTTTTTTTGTAGTAAGAATTAATTTAAAAGTTTAGGTTTTTTTCCAATTTCTCATGCAATAAATTCAATTCTTTAAAAAAGTTGTTCTCTTCAATGTTCATAAAGATAAAAAATAATTTTGAATAAACCGATTTATATCAAAATTTTTTCTTAAAAAAATCCAAACACACCTTGACTTTGTAATAAATTTTTCCTTTTTCAACGGTAGTAGCACATCAAATTACAACCGTTACTTCCTCAACTATTTTATAAATTTGAAAAGTTAAGGCTTCTTTAATTAACGTTTCTTTTTATCAGGAAATGATTATATAAAGTTTTTGAGATTCCAAACGAACCCGATACATTTCCATGGTAATTATTTTCATCCTGACAAACAAAAACAATTCAACAGATTTCCCTAATAAATTTTTTTCTAATTATTTCCCTTAAATCATAACGACAAATATAAACAAAGAAAACTAAAAAAATAAAAAAGTTTACTTAGTTTCAATTCATTTTTAAAGTTATCTTTACCAAGATTAAAAAAAACACATGGAATTAATCAAATCTCAGATTCAGTTTATAGACAACATCATTAAAAAATATAAATTTAATAAAAACCCATATAATTTATATGAACCCTTAAATTATATTTTGGAATTGGAAGGGAAACACATTCGCCCTGTTTTAGCCATTTCTGCATTTGAATTATTCTCTGATGATTACGATAAAATTAAGAAACCCGCTCTTGCCTTAGAATGGTTTCACAACTTTACATTAATTCATGATGACATTATGGATGATGCCTCTCTCAGACGTGGAAACAAAACAGTTCATACAAAATGGGATGTTAATACCGCAATCCTTTCAGGTGATGTTTTGATGATTAAATCCTATGAATTATTTGAAGATTTAGACCCTGTGATGTATAAAAAATGCCTTCAATTATTTATTAGAAGTGCCGTAGAAGTATGCGAAGGACAACAATATGATATAGATTTTGAGAAATCCAATCTTATTACTTTTGATGATTATATTAAAATGATTACTCTAAAAACAGCTGTCTTAATTGCATCATCATTAAAAATAGGAGCTTTGATAGGAAATGCTTCGGATGAAGATGCTGAAAATCTGTATCAGTTTGGAAAATATTTAGGTATCGCCTTTCAAATTCAAGATGATTACCTGGATGTTTACGGATCTGTAAAAAAAGTAGGTAAACGCCGTGCCGGAGATATTTATGAAAACAAAAAAACCATTTTATATTTAAAGGCGTTGGAAAAAGCAAACTCCAAACAAAAAGAACGTTTACTAAAACTTTACGCCAACAAATCTCAAGATGCCCAAAAAGTAAATGAAGTCATTCAAATTTTTGAAACACTAAATATTCAGAAAGAAACTGCTACCGAATGCCATCGTTATCAAAAAAAGGCTTTGGAATATTTAGATAAAATTAAGACTAAAAAGAGTAAGGAAAAACTAATTCATTTATCTGAATACCTAATTAATAGGGATTTATAATTTTATTTGAAACTTAGAAAATACTTAAAATAATAAATTCCGTATCTTTGCCCGCTATGAAATTCATATTAGAAAAAAATGATCCAAAATCAAGTGCACGGGCAGGTGAAATTACTTTAGACCATGGTAAAATCAAAACTCCGATTTTTATGCCTGTAGGTACTGTAGGATCCGTTAAATCAGTTCATCAAAGAGAATTAAAATACGAAATAAAAGCACAAATTATTTTAGGAAATACTTATCATTTATATTTACGTCCCGGAACTGATATTTTAAAACAAGTCGGTGGGCTTCATCAATTTATAGGCTGGAATCAGCCTATTTTAACCGATTCGGGAGGCTATCAGGTTTATTCTTTATCCAATAGCAGAAAAATTACAGAAGAAGGGGTTAAATTTAAATCTCATATAGACGGTAGTTATCATTTTTTTTCTCCGGAAAGCGTGATGAAAACCGAAAGAGAAATCGGTGCTGATATTATCATGGCTTTTGATGAATGTACACCTTATCCTTGCGATTATACTTATGCAAAAAAAAGTATGCAAATGACTCATAGGTGGCTTAAACGTTGTGATAATTGGTTAAAAAAAAATCCTGAAATTTACGATTACAAACAAAGTTTATTCCCTATTGTACAAGGAAGTACATACAAAGATTTACGCATTGAATCAGCAGAAACCATCGCCTCTTTTCAAGCTGATGGAAATGCTATCGGAGGATTGAGCGTAGGCGAGCCTGTCGAAGAAATGTATAAAACAACTGAACTTGTTTGTGAAATTCTTCCAAAAGATAAACCTCGTTATTTAATGGGTGTCGGAACACCTATTAATATACTGGAAAACATTTCTTTAGGCGTTGATATGTTTGATTGTGTAATGCCTACCCGAAATGCCCGAAATGGTCAATTGTTTACTTGGGAAGGAATCATCAATATTAAAAATAAAAAATGGGAAAATGATTTTTCTCCCATTGATTCTAAAGGAACATCTTATGTAGATCATGAATATTCCAAGGCTTATTTAAGGCATTTGTTTCAATCTAAAGAATATCTTGGAAAACAGATTGCTTCTATTCATAATTTGGCATTTTATTTGGACTTAGTAACAAAAGCACGGGAACATATTATTTTTGGTGATTTTTACAATTGGAAAGAGCAAATAATAAAAAAATTAGGACAACGTTTATAAATAATTAAAAATGCTTAAAAAATTAGATTGGTATATCATAAAAAAACTTTTTGGTACATTTTTCTTTACCATCTTTTTTTTAATTCTTATCGTTGTTTTAATCGACTTAAATCAACGGCAAGAACGTTTAGAGATGAACGGAGGTACCTCTCTTGATTATTTGAAAAATTATTCTCTTTATTATATTGTTTTTTTAGCCAATAATTTTGTTCAGATTGTCGTTTTTATATCAGTGATTCTTTTTACATCAAAAATCACGAGTAATACAGAAATTGTTGCTATGCAGTCAAGTGGTATCAATTTTCACCGAATAGCAAGACCTTATTTTATCAGCGGAATTTTTATTGGCTTAATTGCTTTGGGAATCAATCATTATATTCTTCCTTATTCCAATGTGAAAAAGAATGAATTTCACTCAAAGTATCTCATTTCGTATCATGATAAAATGGATCAAAATAGAAGTAAAAAAATTACTGCTTTTATTACACCCAAAGAACAATTAAACATTCTGAGTTACAATAAAAATTCTCAAAAAGGAAATGGTTTTAGTTATTTTACATTTAACGATTCTTTGAGTAGAGATTATGCTTTAACAGCAAAACAAGTGGAATGGAATGCAGATAGTTCGGTTTACATTTTAAGAAATGCGTATGAAAAATTTGGGAATATCAATCAAGTAGATTCTATTAAATCCAACAAAATTCATGAGTATGACGATAGTGTTGTTTATCATGGTAAATTTAAAATTAAATTAGAAGCCAATCCTGATTTTTTACTGCCCGAAAATGATATTGCAGAAAACTTAACCACACCTGAACTTTTAAAATTTATAGAACGAAAAAAAATAGAAGGAGCAGGCTATACAAACACCTATTACACAACGTTGTATCAAAGAACCAGCTTACCTTTTTCTACGTTTATTTTAACTATTTTAGGGCTCTCCATTTCTTCAAAAAAACGACGAGGAGGAATTGGTTTCAGTTTGGTAATGGGACTTTTAATCGCTTTTTCTTATGTTTTTTTTAATTTCAGTGTAGGTATTTTATCATCCAATGAATCTTTAGACCCTATGGTTGCAGCAATAGCTCCAAATATTATTTTTGGATTATTAACTATTTTTTTATACTTTAAAAGAGCTCTTTTCTGATTTTTAACATTTCATGGCTTCATTTTTGTTTATGTATAATTAAACAACAAAATAGGGGTATGAAATTATTTATTTTTATAATGTTATCATGCTATTTATCCATTATTTCAGGTCAAAATCTAAATACTGAAATAAGTGATTATATTGTACAAAAAAAATATAATAAAGCACAAAATTTATGCTCTAAAGAAACCGCTCAGCTTGATGAACAAACTTTTATTAAATGTGGTCATGCCTATGAATTTGATAAAAATGAAATAAACGCTGCCAAATTTTATGATTTAGGTTTAAAAAAATATCCTAATAGTTTTCAAATACGATATGAAAAAGCTATTTTATTTCTTAATAATAATAAAGATTATGAAGCTTCTATAACGCTTTTACCCCTTTTACAACATTATAAAGACAACATACTTTTACACAACGCTATCGGAAGAATCGAATACAATCAAAATAGGACAGCAGCTTTAATGGCTCTGATTATGAGTGAGTTTTTAGATCCTGATAGTAAATATTCCCAACAAAATATCATCAGTATTAAAGAACTCTTTAAAAGAAAAGCGTTTGTTAAAACTTCATCGTCTTCTGAAAATAAAATGAGTCTGCATAATACTTATAATTCTTCCGGTACTCAAAAGAAACTTTCAAAGATAAATGATTTTAACCATACTGATTTTATATTATCCACCCAAAGTATTGTAGGAAATTTTGATATAAAAGATGAGATTAAATTACTTACAAAACAATTTGATTTCTTAGGCATTTCACTTAAAGAAACTAATCATTTAAAAAAAGGAGAATATTGGACATTCTATGCTCCTATTTTTATCAAAATACAAGAAAATAATTTATCAGAAACAGCAGCTTATTATTTGTTAAAAGATAAAAATTCTGCATATCAAAAATGGTTGGAAAAACACCATACCAAAACAAAATCTCTTGAAAAAATTATTTCTTCACAGCTTTAATATTTTTTGCTTATAAAGTAAATGTTTATTTTGCTTTATCATCAACCATTGGAAAATCTCTTGTTGTCCATACTTTTATATTTCCTTGATTATCTGAATATAATAACATACTTTGAACAGTAGAATTTTCTTTTAAAAATATTTTGGCTTTCTCCATCCCCATAGCCATAAAAGCTGTCGCATAAGCATCTGCCGTCATACAATCTTCTGCGATAACAGCAACACTTAATAAATTTGACTGAACCGGATACCCGTTATGCGGGTCAATTGTGTGAACAAATTTGTTACCTTCATCATCTTCATAATATTTACGATAATTTCCCGAAGTTGCCATACTTTGATTGAACAACTTAACTTTAGCAGAGAATTCTCTGTCATTAGCATTTTCAATAGGTTTATCAATCCCAACCAACCAATGTTTTCTTTTTGTATTCATTCCTTTGCAACGAATTTCTCCACCAATCTCAATTAAATAATTTTGAATGTTTTTTTGATCTAAAATACGAGCAATAATGTCTAAAGCATATCCTTTTGCAAAGGCATTAAACTCTAAATAAGTTTGCGGATATTTTTTGATTAATTGATCGTTTTCTATATACAGATTTTGAATTCCTACATACCGCATTAAGGAATCTATCTTAGACGAATCTAACTTTTCTATTTTTTTTTCAGAACCAAAACCCCACGCATTTACTACATCGCCGATGGTTGGATCTAAATATCCTTTTGTTTTTTTATTATATATTTTTGCCTTTGTAAACACCTCTGTAAACATGGGATCTAAAAACACCTTCTCTCCTTTATTTAATTTTGAGATTAAAGACATTGAATCATAGGTTGACATGGATTGGTTGATGGCTAAAAAAGCACTATCAAATGCTGTTTGTAAATTTTCCTTTGCCTCGTATTGTATCCCGTATGTAGTTCCAAAAACAGCTCCTTCAGATACTTTCCAATCAGATTTTGAAGATGTGCATGAAAAAATTAAAACAAGCAAAAAGAAAATAGAAAGAATGATTTTAAAATTCATTTTTTTAGTATTGAGAATCATCATTAATTTTACAATATAGTTTGAAATCCTGTTGATTTAATTTGATATGAATTTCCTTTAAATAAAGGTTTTGTGCTATCTTCTGCATTGGATAAACTTACACCTACATACCATACTTTTGCTTGATTTTTTTTGGCATGTTGTTTAAATTTTTCTATTAACTTTTGATTGTATAAATCCGGATTTTCCGGAAACAACACCGTTTTTACCAAAACAAACGAAGTAGGTTCACCCTTTTTAAAACATACAAACTGCGGATGCTTTTTAAGTTGCGAATTAACTGCCAAGAACTCATATCCTTCATTTTGAAGTATTTCTCCAATATAATTCATTCCTAAATAATGAATTTCGGACTTTGTTAATTCAATTTGTTTCATAAAAAGTTATCCATTAAAAAATATTTATTAAATCAATTCCTCCATAATTACCTGAACTCATCATTAAAAATACAACGTTATTTTTTTCTATGGATTTCAAATAATCTTTTAATTGTTCTGAATCGGTAAAAACTTTTAGTTGCTCATTTTTAAATGATTTTTTAATAAAATCTTCTGAAAGCCTTTCCATTCTTTTAATCTTTAAAGCCTCTTCGTTATAAAAAACGATTGCTTCGTCAGTAAAATTCAATGCTTCTTCGTATAATTGGGTAAACTCGGCATTTAAACTGCTGTAAGTATGCAATTCCAAACAGGCAATTACCTTTTGATTTTTAAACTGTTTTTTTACTGCCTCCGTTGTGGCTTTTACCTTAGACGGTGAGTGTGCAAAATCTTTAAAAACTTTGTATGTAGGTTTATTTATTACAATCTCCAAACGTTTTGAAGCTCCTTTAAAACTTTGAATTGCTTCGTAAAACATCTCATCTGTAACACATATTTGATTGCAAATTAGGCGAGCTCCTTCCATATTTAACAAATTATGCTCTCCGAAAATTTCTAAAGGAATAAGTCCTTCTTGGGTTTTTAATAAAGTTACTCCGTCATGAATTATATGAGTCGGTATTTCATAAGGAAATTTTTTTATAATATTCTCCGTACTTTCTACAACCTCTTTCACATGGTGGTCTTGAATATTATAAATTATTGATCCTCCATTTGTTATAGAGAAAATAAAAATTTTAAATTGCTCTATATAATTTTCAAACGTTGGAAATACATTGATATGATCCCAGGCTATACCACTCAATAAAGCTATATTAGGTTTATATAAATGAAATTTGGGTCGGCGATCTAATGTTGATGACAAATATTCATCTCCTTCTAAAATTATAAAATCATTTTCTTCCGTTAATTTTACCATACAATCAAACCCTTCCAGCTGTGCTCCTACCATATAATCTACTTCAATTTCATGATAATTCAATACATGTAAAATCATAGAGGTTATAGTCGTTTTTCCATGCGATCCGCCAATTACCACGCGAGTTTTATTCTTAGATTGCTCGTATAAATATTCCGGATACGAATATATTTTTAAGTTTAGCTCTTTTGCTTTCTTCAATTCAGGATTATCCTCTTTTGCGTGCATTCCTAAAATCACAGCATCTAAGTCTGTTGTAATTTTTTCAGAAAACCAACCTGTTTTTTCAGGCAGTAATCCTTTTTTTTCTAATCGCGACCTTGAAGGTTCAAAAATGGAATCATCAGATCCTGTAACTTGAAAACCTCTGGTATGCAATGCTATAGCTAAATTATGCATAGCACTCCCTCCTATTGCTATAAAATGTACTTTCACTTAAAAATAGATGTTTTTTAAAAAGGTAAATTTAAGTTTTTTATTCTGAATATAATTTGACTCTTTTATAAATTCTTTAAACTACTTATTTATATCATTCAACACACTTCTTTAGATAAACATCGATTATTAAATATATTGTTTATGTATTTTTTATGTCTTTGTACCTTAATAAGAATCTATAACACTTAAAAATAGTGAAACTAAAAGAAAAAGTCATGAAAAAAACTTATTTTAGATATGTTCTATACATATCAACTTACCTTAGTTTTTTACTAAGTAACGCTCAAGTAGGTATCGGAACAAGCAGTCCGGATACCGGATCAATTTTGGATATCGTTTCAACAGACAAAGGACTATTAGTCCCACGTGTAAGTCTTACTTCTTCTACTATGGATTTAGACGGAGATACCTTACAGACCGAAGGATTAATAATTTATAATAACGGTACTACTTTAACCAAAGGCTTCTACTTTTGGAATGGAACAGAATGGAGAATTGTTGATAATTCTACTTCTATACCGTCAAAATTAACTAATATTAATTGTGCCAGTGCTACTCTATTACCCTCAACTTATCCGGGTACTACTATCACAGATTATGTTCTTAAAGTATCTTATACAGGCGGTAATGGCGGACGATATAACGGTGGTTATACTATTGGACCAAATGCCTCTACAAATAATTTAGCCGCTGTATTACAAGCAGGAAAATTAGAAATCGGATCGGGAGAACTTACTTTTCTGGTAAGCGGAACCCCTACTTCAGCTTCTCCTATTACAGCTACGTTTAATATAACCGAAACTGGATTAAATACTGCCGGAATTGAACTAAATACAGGAAGTAGTTTTGATAATTGTGATATGACCGTAGGAGCTTCATCCAATAATGCTGATATTAAAAAAGTGGCTATATTAGGTCATTTAGAAGCTACTAGTGAAGATGGAAGAGACGGATATCATCTTGTAGCTAATTCTCCTGACGGTAGATTCTCTGTACGCTGTTTTGTTCCTGTTGGTTTTCCTGTTAATGCTGCAAGTCTTCAAATTAGGAATAATTCTTCTTCTACTGTAGATATTATTCAAAATGTACATTTTTTATATGGAGGAGCCGGAGGGACTGCTGCTAACCAAGTGAGACTTCCTGCAAATCAATGGGCGGGATTTAATGGAAGTGTAACAACATTAGTCGATGCAATAGGTCAAACTTCTGATAATTTCCCCGATTGGGGAGATCCCGGTGTTCATGATGGAGGATTACCTGACCAACGATTATATACTTTTACAACTTATGATATGAATGATAAAACTTTTTATAATTTACGATTTATGATGGGCTTATCTTCTCCCTATTCTATTGCCGGTGAAGATACCTGTCCTGGTGGAATCTGTTCGATAACCAAAGCCTACTTTACTCTTGAGGAAATTAAAGTTCCTTAAAAATTAATTTTTCAAACCACAAAGAACACCTCAATCATTTTTTATACGGTTGGGGTGTTTCTTTTTAATAAAAATTTCTACGAGAATATTCTTCATCTTCCTGATTGTCAAGAGGCTTTACTTTTAAAAATTCAGGTGATTGCTCAATGGCATCCATTATCTTTTTTATAATAGAATCGGTATCTTCATTCTCATAATCAATATCCAAAGGTTTTTTAAAAGTTATTTTCTGCTCTACTCCTTTCTTTTTCACAATTAATCCTTTTTTATCAAAGGCTCTTCTAAAACCATCAATTACAACAGGAATAACAATCGGTTTATATTTCTTAATGATATGAGCAGTTCCTTTTCTCCCAGGCATAAATGCTTTAGTAGTTCCTTGAGGAAAAGTGATAACCCATCCGTTATCTAAAGCAATACCAATATTTGAAATTTCGTTAAAGTCCACTTTTCGGGTTACATCTTTCCCTTCTTCACGCCATGTTCTTTTTACCGTAATGGCTCCTGCATAAGCAAAAACCTTTGCTATAAATCCTTTGTTCATAGTTTCTTTGGCAGCGATATAATACATGTCTACCTTAGGATTTAACAAGTAAATAGGATTTTTTATCGTATTATCATATCCGTTATTGACACTACACATAACATGATACATAGCAAAAACATCTGCAAAATAGGTTTGATGATTTGATACAAATAATACACCATGAGGTTCTAAATCGTGTAAGTATTCTGTTCCTGTTATTTTTAATTTATTAAACCCATTATATCGATTGTAAGAAACGATTCCTAAAATAAAAATAAGAAATCGTTTTATGATATGTAAATGTCCAAACGGATTAACAAATAAATTTCCTTTTTTCTTTTTCATATAAAACATTGCCGATTTAACAAAATTAATGATTTTTTAACAAATATCTTAATTCATTTAATATACACGCTGTTGCTCCCCAAACGACATAATCTTTAAATTGAAATGCAGGAACTTTTATTTGTATATGTCTTTTATTTATATCTACTCTTACATTATTTTTATTATCAATTAACTGATTTACTGTTAGTTTAATAATATTTTTAACTTCAACCGGATCAGGAAAATAATACGGTTTTTCTGACAAAAAACCAATGTAAGGTGTTACTAAAAAATTACTTGGAGGAATATAAATTGACGTTAATTCCCTTATTATTTTCACATCACCTTGCCTAATTCCTAACTCTTCTTCCGTTTCTCGCAGTGCTGCTTCAGATGCATCTTTGTCAAATTTTTCTATCTTTCCTCCGGGCAGACCAATTTCTCCGGAATGATTTCCTTCATAAATGTGGCGTTCAATCAAAGGAAAACAAATAGATCCTTTTTCTTCATACAATACAATTAAAACCGATGCTTTCCGGACTTTATTCAAATTCAAATCCTTTACCAAAATAGTACTTCGATCAATCGGAGACATCTCTTTATGAGCCTCCTCTCCTACTAATGCTTGATTTTGTATATGGTTTAGAAATCTTTCTAATTTAATTTTTATCATGATAGATTGTCGGTAATGAAATATTATAACAAACTACTACTGTTCTGATAGCAATAACCGTTAAAACCGTAGAAATGTAAATTATAGTATCCGTTACACCCATTTTGTACAATATAATAAAAAGTAATCCTCCGGAAACACTTGCCAAAGCATAAATTTCTCTTCGGAATATCAAAGGAACATCATTAACCAAGATATCACGCACTACACCTCCAAAAGTACCTGTCATCATTCCTAACATAATGCATAGAATCGGATCAATTCCAAAATAAAGTCCTTTTTTTACTCCTATAATAGTAAATATTGCTAATCCGACCGTATCAAAAATAAAGAATGTTTTTCTTAAATAACTTAATTTTTTTCTAAAAAGTACGGCTAACAAATACCCGATTAAAATCATAGTGGGATATACCAAAGATTTTATCCAAGCTACCGGCTGGTCTCCTATTAGTAAATCACGAATGGTTCCTCCTCCTATCGCCGTAGCTCCTGATACAATAAAAACCCCAAACAAATCCAAACGTTTATTCATGGCTGATAAAGCTCCTGAAACGGCGAAAAACCCTGTTCCGATAATATCTAAAATATTGATAATTTCCATTGAGATAACATTTTTTAATATAAAAATTTAGACCATATCTTGCGTATAATAATTAAAATCTTTCATAACGGTTGATATAAATTGAATGTCTGTCTTTTCATTATCTTGAACGTCTATTACATCTTCAATCCGCTTTCGTAAACGTTTCAATGTTTCTTTATCGTTCAAATTTCGAGCTGTTTTAAAAGATTCTTTTATAATTCTCGCATCACCGTCACTTAATTTTACAACTTGCGGATAAACGGGTTGGTATTCTTCCGATAAGTTTTCTAAAATCGTTTGGTTAATGTGTGTATGATTTCGAATTGTTATCACTATGGTTCCTGCCAAAATATCACCTATCCGCTGGTTTTTTTTATTTAAAACCATCACCATAAAATCTACAATAAAAATTAATGGAAACATGCTAAACCATACTTCCCAACTTCCTGAAAATGAATAAGCAACAAGTGATAAGGATAAAAATAACCAAATATCATTTAAAACCCAACGTAAAAAAAACTCTTTAACGCCTGCTGCATAACCTTCTAACTTAACCACTTTAATTCCCATAATTTTTTTCCCGATAGTTTGTCCATCCATTAAAATTTCGCTTAAAAGTGTGTATAAATAAACCGGACAGAACAAAAAGAAAATCCACATTTCTTCATTACTTCCCTGCACATATCGATCGATGCTTAATCCTACAATAAACATATAAGCACATTTAATAAAAAAATCAATTAAATATGCCAAAACACGATGTCCTACAGATCCTAAACTGAAATTTACGGAAACATTTTGAGATGTCGTAATCTGAATATTACTCATTTTTTGTACATTTGTTGCAGTTCAATACTATGAGAGAAGTTGCATTTATAAAGCAAAATAAACAAAAATGGTTGGATTTTGAAAAAGCTTTGTTCGGAAAAACAAAAAAAACACCGGATGAACTGGCTGATTTGTTTATTCACTTGACTAACGACTTGGCTTATGCCCAAACTTATTATCCGAAAAGTAAAACCATCCAATACTTAAATGATTTATCAGCACGTGCTTTTCATAAAATTTATAAATCACGTACAACCGGTTGGGGGCAAATTTCCTATTTTTTTAAATATGATTTACCTTTAACCCTTTACAGAAATAGGCATTATATGCTTATTGCTTTCATCATTTTTATTTTTTTTATGATGGTTGGTGTTTATTCTTCCATACAAGATCCTATTTACATTGAAGAAGTCTTGGGAACTTATTATGTTGAAATGACCAAAGAAAATATTGAAGACGGCGATCCTTTGGGCGTTTATAAAACGGGAACTGCTTTTGATAGTTTTATCAAAATAGCCTTAAACAACCTCCGTATTTCTGTTATGGTTTTTACTTCAGGGATTATTGCCGGTATAGGTTCTATCTATTTTGCTTTTAAAAACGGTATTATGGTCGGAACTTTTCAATACCTTTTTCATAAAGAAGGACTTCTCTGGGAATCTGCTGTAGGAATATGGATGCACGGAGCTTTTGAAATTTTCTCCATCGTAATTGCCTTAATGTCCGGATTAATGTTAGGCGGAAGTTTATTATTTCCCAAAAGTTATTCCAGAAAACAATCCATCCGAAACGGTGCTGCTGATGCTATAAAAGTATATATAAGTACCATCCCTTTTATCGCTATTGCTGCCTTTATAGAAGGTTATATCACCCGATTTGCTGATGAAATGATTTGGCTTCCCAAACTCATCATCAGCTTAGGAACTCTCTTATTTATTATTTGGTATTATGTATTCTATCCCAGACAATTACAACGAAAAACACTTAATTTTGTTGAGGATTGATTTATGAAACAAAAAACGCACATATCTTTACTGCTATTTCTTATTGTTTCTTTTATTGTTGGCCAACAGAAAGTGGTCACGGTGCAACCACAAAATAGTAACGAGGCTGTTGAAGAAAAAATTCCTCTTTCTGAGCTTGAAGATACTTTGTCTTTGGATAAGGTCGTTCATTTCCAAGAAAATTTTCAAAAAAAATATACTTCTGAAGAATATATTTATGAGGAAAAACCACTCAAAGAGGAAAAGTCCCCCGAAAAACCCGAAAAAGAAGAGCCTACTGAAAAAATTGATTTTTCATGGAGATGGGATTGGCTTGACAGCCTGACTCCTAAAGACTTTGCTACGTTTATAACGTGGTTATCTATTTTATTTTTAGCAACCATTGTAGGTTATATCATCTATCTTAATTTTTCAAATTTTTCCTTTAGAAAACCTAAAGTTGTCCATCGGAATTTAAAAGATATTGAAAATTTATCAGAAAAAGAAATTATTGATACCTCTGATTTAGAGCAAATCGAACAGCTTATTCTCAATGCTGAAGCTACACAAAATTACCGATTGGCTTTGCGTTTGCAGTTTTTAAGAATTTTTAAAAAATTGATCGATAAGGATTTTATTAAATATAAAAAAGATAAGACCAATTATGATTATTATAACGAACTTACATCCAATGATTTAAAAATTTCCTTTAAAAAAATATCAAAATGGTATGATTATGTTTGGTATGGAGAGTATTATATTAATCAATCGGTTTACAGAAAAGCTTTGTTGGAATTTAACCCTCTATTAAACAACGTGTTTTGAAAAACATTTTATACATAGTGCTTTGTGTGTTTTTCTTCATAGGATGCTCTTCTGATTGGGAAGAAAGTTTTGACTCAAAAAAAACAAAACCCTTTGGAACAAAGGTATTGGAAAATGAATCAGCCACATTATTTCCTGATAAGAAATTTATTGTTATAAAAAATAATTTTGTGGATGACATGATTGAAAATGAAGAAGTTGAAAAAACCGGAAATTATATCGCATTCGATTCGCAATTTAGAATGAACAAACGCAGTGTTGATGAACTCTTAGCATTTATTGAAGAAGGGAATATTGCCTTTATTGCCACACACAGTTTGGATTATTATTTGAATGAAGCCTTAGGTCTGAGTTTATACAATTATATCGACAATTCTTTTAAGCAAAAAAACGATGATTTTACTTTACATTTAACGGCTAAAAATTGGTCAGGACGAACCTATTCTTTCAAAAGATATTTACATGAAAGCTATATAAGTCATTATAATGATCAAACAACCAGTGTTTTAGGTTATTTCAAAGATAAATCAGGCAAAAAAACAGTAAATTTTGTACGCGTGGTTTATGGAGATGGAGCTTTTTATATTCACACCCAGCCTTTGGTTTTTACCAATTTTTATATGCTGAATGACCCTTCTCATGCCGAATACGTGAGCCACTGTTTTTCTTATTTGAGAGAAGATCAGATTTTTTGGGATAATTATAACATTTCTAATCGAAATCGTTCTAAACAATATGAAGAAATTGATAGCGATTCGCAACCCGAAATGTTATCCGAACTGGATTATTTTTTGGAAAATGACTCTTTAAGAATGGCTCTATACAGTTCATTAATTGGTTTCGGACTTTTTTTGCTTTTCAAAGTAAAAAGAAAACAACGCATCATACCTTTAATTCCTCCTGTTAGGAATACTTCGGTCGATTTTACCAAGACCATTTCCAATTTATATTTAAACAACAAATCCAATGAAGATATCGCCTATAAAAAACTCACATATTTTTATGAAAAAGTCCGAACCGAATTACGTATTAACACCCAACATATTGATAAACAATTTTTAGAAAATCTTCAACAAAAAACAGGGCTCTCTAAAAAAGAAATCAATACCTTATTTATTACCATTAGAAAAACAAATGATAAAATAAAAGGTCAAATTTTAAGTGATAAAGATTTACTTTTGTTAGACCAAGAACTTCATACTTTTTATACCAAAACAAAATTATTATAGATATGGAAAACCAAACCGATAATAACCACGATTTTAGACCCAAAGAAACAGTTAATCCATCTTCTGATGAAACGAATTTCTTTAAAAACCGCTTAGATATAAGTGCGGTTCAAACAGCCGTTACCAATATCAAAAATGAATTACGAAAAGTTATTGTAGGACAAGATACTTTTATCGATTTATTAATCGGCTCTATTTTAGCAGACGGACATTCTTTGATAGAAGGTGTTCCGGGCATTGCCAAAACCATTACAGCCAAACTGTTAGCCAAAACCATCAACACCCAATACAGCCGTATTCAGTTTACTCCTGATTTAATGCCTTCCGACGTTATCGGAACTTCTATCTTTAATAATAAAATCAATGATTTTGAATTTGTAAAAGGTCCTGTTTTTTCAAATATTGTTTTAATTGATGAAATTAACCGAGCTCCTGCCAAAACACAGGCTGCCTTATTTGAAGCTATGGCAGAACGACAAATCACTGTGGATGGAAAAACCTACACGATGAAACCTCCTTTTTTGGTTTTTGCAACTCAAAATCCTATTGAACAAGAAGGAACTTATCGTCTTCCTGAAGCTCAATTGGATCGTTTTCTGTTCAAAATAGATGTTGGGTATCCTTCTGTGGAAGAAGAAATTAAAATTATTGACCAAAAACACCAACGACGTAATCAAAAAGAAGAAGAGATTGTTCAACCGGTCATTTCAGAAGAAGAAATTAAAACGTATCAACACATCGTTTCTCAAATACAAATTGAATCCAACCTGATCAAATATATTGCTGAAATTGTTGGTGCTACCCGAAACAACCCTTTTTTATATGTCGGAGCTTCTCCAAGAGCTTCACTTGCCATTCTATCAGCCTCTAAAGCTTTTGCTTTAATGGCAGGACGTGATTTTGTAACGCCTGAAGATATTAAAAAAGCGGTTTATCCGGTGATGCAACATCGAATTATTATTACACCGGAACGTGAAATGGAAGGAATTACTTCGGATGTTGTTTTGAACCAAATTGTTGATTCTGTTGAAATACCAAGATAAACTGATAATTAATCCTTTTTATACCTCTACAAAAAAATATAATTCATGGTATATTTTATAAAAAGTCTTTATTTAAATATTCGTTTTTATTATAGTATAGGGATTATAGCTCTGCTGTTTTTTCTGTCTTATTTTTTTGGCTTTTTATATTACATTACCCAGCTGGCTTTAGGAATTCTTATTCTTTTAACTTTAGTTGATATTGCCTTATTATATATTATTAAAAACGGTATTTCTGCTACTCGGATAGTTTCTGATAAATTTTCTAACGGAGATCAAAATCCTATTCATATTAATGTTCAAAATCATTATACTTTTGATATTAAAACAGAAATTATTGATGAAATTCCCGTTGAATTTCAAATACGTGATTTTAAAGAAATAACTTCCTTAAAGCTAAAAGAAGAAAAAACCATCACTTATTATTTACGACCCACCCGACGTGGTTTATATTCTTTTGGGAAGATCAATATTTTTGTTTCTACAACGAAACTAAGCCTTGTAACACGTCGATACTTTATTGAAACTTCTATACATCAAGATATTCCATGTTATCCGTCTTTTATTCAACTTAAAAAATATGATTTATTAGCTTTTTCACAGACTTTAACTGAAACCGGTTTAAAGAGAATCAGACGTATTGGAAGTTCATCGGAGTTTGATCAGATAAAAGATTATGTAAAAGGAGATGACATCCGCCACATTAACTGGAAAGCTACGGCTAAAAGGAGTCAATTGATGGTAAATCAATTTGTTGAAGAAAAATCACAATCTATTTATTCTATGATTGATACGGGGCGTTCCATGAAAATGCCTTTTAATGAAATGACTTTGCTTGATTATGCTATTAACAGTTCACTGGTTATTTCAAGTATTGCCTTAAAAAAAGAGGATAAGGCCGGTTTGGCTACTTTTTCTACTTCTTTATCTGATTTGGTTGTTGCCGATCGAAGAAATAATCAAATGCATTTAATTCAACAGGCTCTATATAATATTGAAACTGATTTTAAAGAAACTGATTTTGGGCGGTTATACGTTTATTTAAAGCATAAGATTCCGTATCGAAGTTTATTGTTTCTTTACTCTAATTTTGAGACTTTGGATTCTTTAAAAAGACAGTTAAAGTATTTAAAAGCTATTAATAAAAATCACTTATTGATTGTTATTCTTTTCAATAATTCTGAATTAGGTCAGCTAACACAAAAGAAATCTCGTCATATTCATCATGTGTATGACAAAACTTTGGCTGAAAAATTTATTTATGAAAAAAAATTAATTGAAAAGGAGCTTAAAAAAAACGGTATTTTAACTATTTTGACTGATCCCGACGATTTAACGGTCAATACTATCAATCAATACTTGGAAATAAAGTCGAAGAATTTGTTATAGAAGACTTGAGTATGTTTCATATTTGATTTTTTGCTTAGAACTTTGTTTTAGGATGGAAGAATTTTATTTTAGGGCGAGAGAATCTTGAATTAGAATGTTACAATATCGTTTTTGGGTTTGGTATTTTATAGTATTTATTTATAATATTATGGGAATTAGGATGTGTCTTTTCTCTTCTGATTTTGGAAATATGTTTGGATTTTGGTTTATTAATTCTATTGTTTGTTCCATTTTTTGTTTTGTATCTTTGTTTGAAAAGATATAAATTATGACGGTACATGATATTGCTGTTGCTTTGGAGGAATTGGCTCCTAAGGCGTATGCGGAGGATTTTGATAATGTCGGGTTGTTAGTGGGTAGTTTTACACAGCCTGTTTCTAAGGCTCTTTTGACATTGGATTGTACTGAGGAGGTATTGGATGAGGCTATTACTAAGAATGCTCAACTTATCATTACGTTTCATCCTATTATTTTTAAGGGGTTAAAAAGCATTACGGGAAAAAATTATGTGGAGCGAGTTGTTTTGAAAGCTATCAAACACTGTATTGCTATTTATGCGATTCATACGAATTTGGATTTTGCATGGCAGGGAAGCAATAAGAAATTGTGTCATCTGTTGGGGCTTTCTGATATCAGTGTTTTGATTCCTAAAGAAAGGACGATTAAAAGGCTTGCTTTTTATATTCCGACAGATCATGCTGAAAAAGTAAGAAATGCTTTATTTAAAATAGGTGCCGGTTCTATTGGGAATTATACGCATTGTAGTTTTAATTTTGAGGGAATCGGAAGTTTTAAAGGAAATGAAGACAGTGATCCGGTTATTGGGAAAAAAGGGAATCTTCATTATGAGAGAGAAACGGCGGTTAGCATTACTTTTCCGTGGTATTTGGAGAATCAAGTTGTATCTGTTTTAAAGGAAAATCATCCTTATGAGGAGGTGGCTTACGAAATTTTTCAGTTGGATAATACTCACCAACATATTGGAATTGGTATGTATGGGAAGCTCTCAAATCCTATGGAGGAAAAGGATTTTTTACAGTTTATCAAAGAAAAGTTACCGACCGGATGTATCCGACATTCCAATTTTGTCGGGAAAAAAATTTGTACGGTGGCTGTTTTAGGGGGTTCGGGAAGTTTTGGACTTGAGCGGGCTAAACAAGTTAAAGCTGATGCGTACATTTCAGGAGATTTTAAATATCATGATTTTTTTACGGCTGAGAATCAAATCTTAATTTGCGATATTGGTCATTATGAGAGTGAGCAATTTATAAAATCACTTTTATTTGATGTCCTTACAAAAAAAATCACTAATTTTGCGTTCGCCTTATCTGAGGTAAATACTAATCCTGTTAATTATTATTAAAACATGGCCAAGAAACAAAAAGAATTAACTGTAGAAGATAAATTGAGAGCGTTATTCGATTTACAATTAATCGATTCGAGAATTGATGAAATTAAATTTACCCGTGGTGAATTGCCTTTGGAGGTGGAAGATTTAGAAGATGAGATTGTGGGTATTGAAACGCGAATTTCCGGTCTTACGGATAAAGTTAAAGACTTTGATTCTAAAGTAAAAGTTAAAAAAGAAGAGATTAAAACATCAGAAGCACAAATTAAAAAATACGAAAAACAGCAGGAAAATGTGCGTAACAATCGTGAATTTGATGCTTTGACGAAGGAAATAGAATATCAGGGTTTAGAAATTCAATTAGCAAATAAACGAATTAAGGAATTTAAAGCTAAAACAGAGCAATATAAAGAAACTATTGTTGCTGCTGAGGAGAAACTAACTGATTTGAAAGAGCATTTAAAACATAAGAAAAGCGAGTTGGATTCATTAATTGCTGAAACTAAAAAAGAGGAGGATTTTTTAAACTCGAAATCACTTGAATATTCTAAAAATATTGAAGAACGATTGTTATCGGCGTATAAAAGAATTCGTTCTAAAGTAAAGAATGGATTGGCTGTAGTTCCTGTAGAAAGGGGGGCTTCCTCGGGTTCTTATTTTACGATTCCTCCTCAAGTACAATTGGAGATTGCACAACGCAAAAAAATTATCATTGATGAACACAGCGGACGTATATTGGTTGATGCTGATTTGGCAATTCAAGAAAAGGAAAAATTACAAGATTTATTAACTCATATTTAATGTTTTAAAAACCGTTCTCAGAGCAGTCATGGTCGGAAGAAATTCCGGCCATTTTTTTATGATTAAGTTTTAAAAACTTTGTCTGGATCTCCACCGGCAAAAACAATTAGAATAGCCGTAATCATATCTCTAAGTTCCATTGCGATACGCCTTTTAGCAGTTTTATATCCTATATTATTTGCTTTTTTGTAAATCAAAAGTAACATTGAAGCAATCATTGTCATATAAACCATTACCTGAATTCCGTTTTTATTCATTGAAACCAAATGACTT
>JBKEDE010000062.1:0-30850 GCA_047975265.1 Flavobacteriales bacterium | reverse complement strand
TGCTGTAGTAATCTACTTTGGTGGTTGCAGAGAGATGGCTTAAAAGTGCTTCAGGGATAAACTCTAAAACATGTTTGAGAGATATTTTGTGGTCTTTAAAAACTGACATAATTGTTTGATTATCAGTTGAAAATATACAAAAAATTAATCACAAAAACAAATTAAACGACTGATATTCATGTGTTTATAACAATTTTTCCTCGTGCTTTTATAACAAAAAAGTCGGAAGAAAAATCTTCCGACCATGACTAGTTGTGAGGCAGCTTCTTTTTTTATGTTACTGATAATGTGTTTTTTTATAAAATTAGAAAAGTTAATATTTTGTTAAAAAAATTAAAAAATTAAACCTTTCTTTCACTTTTCGGTCTTAGAAGTAGAATCAATAAAAAATTACAAATGAAAAAGACAATTCAAAAATTAGCAGTAATAGGGGTTTTGGTGTTTGGGATTACACAAATGAACGCTCAGGAAAAAACCAAAAAGAAATTTAGCGAAAAAGACATTCAAGAAATGAAAGAAAAACGTTTGGAAAGAATGTCAAAGCGTTTAGAACTTTCTGATAATCAGATTGCTCAGGTGAAAAATATAGAAGCTAAGTATGCTGACGAAGAAAAAGCTCTGCACGAAGAAATGAAAACAAAATGTGAAGCCAACAGAACGAAGCATGAGGCGATGAGAAAAGAAATGGATGCTGTGCTAACTTCTGAACAACGTGAAAAAATGAAACCGGAAAACAGAAAGCATGAAAAGAGAGGAGACCGAAAAATGAAAGAGCCGAAACCGTTTGATGGAGAAAGAGAAAACGATATTAATCAAGAAGGAAAAAAAGAACGGTTTAATAAAATGAAAGAAGATTTAGGATTATCAGACACTCAAGTTACTAAAATAAAAGCCATTCAGGAAAAATATAAACCAACCGAATCAGAAAAAAATCAAAGAAAGGCTTTAAGAGAAAAAGGAGAAACGTTGAGAGAGAAAAAGATGAATGAAATCAAACAAATTTTAAATTCCGATCAAAAAGCAAAAATGGAGAAGATGCAGGAAAAAATGAAAAAACATTCTGGAAAACGGATGAAACATAAGAAATCATAATTTTAAGTATTTTTATATTAGTATTTTTTTGAGTTAGTAAGCTCTTTGTGTAAAAGCAAAGAGCTTTATTTTTTTCCTTCCCATTCTTCGTAAAATTGAGCTAAAAAAAATTCCATAAAATCATGACGTTGTTGGGCAATTTTTCGGGCAGTATCCGTATTCATCAAATCTTTAATCAGTAATAATTTTTCATAAAAATGATTAATAGTAGGAGCGGTTGATTTTTTATAACTTTTGGATGATGAATATTTTACAGGAGTAATATTAGGATCATACAAAACTGTTCCTTTGTATCCTCCGTATTGAAAAGTTCTTGCAATTCCAATAGCTCCAATGGCATCCAAACGGTCTGCATCTTGTGCAATTTTAGCTTCAATAGATGTAGGTACGGAATTTTTATTTTCACCAAACCCGATTTGTTTGATAACAGCAATTACTTTTTCGATAAAAATATCTTCCGCATTTAATGATTTTAAAAATGGATGAACCAAATCATTTGTTTTGTCAGTACCGTTGTGTAGTTTATAATCACCAATATCGTGCAGTAAAACGGCTGTTTTAACTAAAAATTCATCACACTTTTCGTTCTGCATGATAAGCAGTGCATTGTTATAAACACGTTGAATATGATGCCAATCGTGTCCTGAGCCTTCTTTCTCTAAAAGTTGTCGGACATATTTCTCGGTTTTTAAAAGAATTTCTTTTTGATTCATAAAAACAACGGATTCAAACAATATTTTTCAAAAATAGTTAAATTATAAAAGATATTTTGATTATTTTTGCACCCACATAAAATAAAAATCGGGACGAGATCCCCAAAAATTAAAATGTATGCCAGTAAAAATTAGATTACAAAGACATGGTAAAAAAGGAAAGCCTTTTTATCATATCGTAGTTGCAGATTCAAGAGCAAAACGCGACGGTCGTTTTATAGAAAAATTAGGTACGTACAATCCTAATACAAATCCTGCAACCATTGAATTAGATGTTGACGGGTCTGTAAAATGGTTGAATAACGGAGCCCAACCTACGGATACTGCTCGTGCTATTTTGTCTTATAAAGGTGTTTTGTTAAAAAAGCATTTGTTGGGAGGTGTTACCAAAGGAGCTTTTGATGAAGCAGAGGCTGAAAAACGCTTTCAGGCTTGGTTAGAGCAGAAAGAGGGAAAAATTCAAGCGAAGAAAGACGGTTTAATAAAAGCAGAAGAAAAAGAAAAAGAAACACGCTTAGCAGAAGAAATAAAAGTTAAAGAAGCCCGTATAGCTGCAGCAACAGTGGTGGAAGAAACACCAACTGAAGAAGCCGAAGTTACAGATGAAGAAGTAGCAGAGACTCCTGTAGAAGAAAGTGAAGAAATAGCGACTGAAACAGAAGAAACAGTAGCCGAAGAGGTTAAAGTAGAAATAACAGAAACGCCTGTAGAAGAAAACGAGGAAACGCCAACTGAAAAAACAGAAGAATAATTCATCTACATAAGGAGAAGATGCAAAAAAAAGATTGCTTTTCTTTAGGAAAGATTATTAAGAAACATGGTTATAAAGGTGAGGTTGTCATCAAATTAGATACCGACGAACCTGAGTTATACAAAAATTTGGAATCAGCATTTATAACGTTTAACGGAATGTTGGTTCCTTTTTTCTTTAAAAAATGTGTGCAACAGCATAATACAAATCTTCGTGTTACTTTTGAAGATCTTTCATTAGAACAAATTGAACAATTGATAGGAAAAGAAGTTTTTTTACCGCTTCATTTTTTACCAAAATTAGCTGATAATCAGTTTTATTACCATGAAATAATCGGTTTTAAAATTATGGATGAAAAATACGGATTTGTAGGAATTGTCAAACGGGTAAATGATAAGGTACTTCAACCACTTTTTGAAATTGAAAAAGAAAAGAAAAAAATCTTAATTCCCGTACACGATCATTTTATCAAAAAAATAGATAAACCCAATCATACAATACATGTAATAACTCCGGAAGGGTTATTAGATCTCTCTATTTAGGAAATGGATTATAAAAAATTATAATTTGTTTTTCTGATTTTTTTAATGAAATTTGTATTGAATTATGATGTTAAAAAAAATCCTACGGTTTATAGAAATAAGCATTGTTCCACTGAGCATTATTATTTTCATGGTTGTTTTTCTTGATTTGGGATTGAAATTTCATACGGAAGAACGTGTTTATTTTCGATCCGGCACCGTGTTTTTTGAACTGTTTTACACGCTGGCTTTTGTCATAGATTTTTTTACAAAACTGAAAAAGAGCAAACATCTTTTTGGAAGAATTATCCGAACAATTATTTGGGGATTAGGAGTTACCTTATTGATTACTACTTCTTTAAGTATTTTAAATCCTTCGTGGGGATTTATAAACCATATAGGATGCGATATTATTTTACTGTTAATATCATTCATTGTATTTAGTTATTGGCTGAATAAAATAAAAATAGAATCACTACATCCGGCTTTGATTTTTATATTGAGTTTTGTTTTTTTGATTATTATAGGAATTATATTGCTTTTATTGCCTAATTCAACAACCAAAAACCTTTCTTTCTTAGATGCACTGTTTACTGCTACCAGTGCCGTAACCGTAACCGGATTGGCTGTTGTCGATACCGCTAATGACTTTACCGAATTAGGGCAAACGTTTATTATGGTTTTATTCCAAATCGGAGGATTAGGAATACTGACTTTTACTAACTTATTGGTGGTTTTAATGGGAAACAAGACCTCTTTTCGTACACGCTTAATGATAGGAGAGTTTGTAAACGAAGAGAATCTCAGTAGCACGTACAAAATGTTAATAAGCATCATTGTTTTTACTTTTTTTATTGAATTTACAGGTGCTTTTTTGGTCTATCAGTCGATTGCTGATGTTCCTGAAATTAAGAATAAAATATTCTTTTCCGTTTTTCATGCAATATCTGCTTTTTGCAACGCAGGATTTTCGATTTTACAAAATTCTTTTTACGAAGAATCCGTAAGGTTTAATTATAATTTGCAATTGGTTATAGGAAGTCTTATCGTAATTGGAGCGATGGGGTTTAACGTTTCGTCTTATTATTTAAACAGATTACGGTTTAAAATCATGAATGAAGTACGAAAAATAACAGGAAAAGGAAATGTGATTATAAAAAACAAAAAACAGAGTGTGAACGCTCTAATCTCTATTAGAACCATGTTCATTCTGATTTTTTTCGGAATGATTTCTTTTTATCTTTTAGAAAAAGATCACGCATTGGAAAATTATGATACCTACGGAAAATGGGTGAACTCTTTTTTTAATGCGGTTACAACCCGAACAGCAGGATTTAACACATTGGATATGAATAGCTTGTCAATTCCAACGGTTATGATTTTCTTATTTTTAATGTGGATTGGTGCCGCTCCCGGATCAACCGGTGGAGGAATTAAAACAACTACCTTTGCCGTAGCCACTTTAAACATTATAAAGCAAGTAACTCGAAAAAAACATTTGATGATTTATTGGAGAGAAATATCAGAATATACAATTAGCCGGATGTTTGCCGTTATCTCATTATCATTAATAGCCATAGGAACCAGTTGTTTTTTGTTGTTGGTTTTTGATCCGCAAGTAAAACCCATAGAAGCTCTTTTTGAATGTTTTTCCGCATACAGCACGGTTGGGTTGAGTTTAGGAATTACAGCAGGACTGAGTTCGTCGAGTAAAATAGTTTTAATCATCGTGATGTTTATAGGAAGGATAAGTTTTTTAACTTTTTTAACAGGTTTAGTTCTTCAAATCATTTATAATAAAAGGAAGGAAATAACATCATCATCGTTTAAAGCCCCGAAAATTAATATTTATTCTTAAAAATCAGCATATGAAATTTATTGTCATAGGATTAGGTAATTTTGGAACCAATTTGAGCCACCAACTTATTCAAGAAGGTCATGAAGTATTTGGTATAGATTATAAAATGGACAGGGTTGAATCCAACTCAGAGTACCTTACGCATACCATTTGTACCGATACAACAGAAGAATTGAACATAAAAAAAATACCCTTGAATGATGCGGATTATATTATCGTAAGTATAGGGAGTGAGATAAGCGTGTCTTTAACCACAACAGCCTTGTTAAAAAGAAACACAAACCAACCGATTCTCTGTCGTGCCATTAACGATGTTCACGGAACTATTTTAGAATCGATGGGGATTTATCAAATTTTATATCCTGAAGCAGAATATGCCAAAGAATTAGCCAACAGACTAAGCATAAAAGGAGCTGTGAGAACAATGACTTTTGATGAAAATCATGAAGTAGTTGAGTTGAAAATTTCAGAAAATATGATTGGTAAAATGCTTAAAGAAAGTAATTTAAGGTCTAAATGGAATTTAAACTTAGTAACGGTAGTTCGAGACCATAAAACCAAAAATGTTTTTGGAAGAATCGTTTTCAAAAAGAAAGCGATGGGCGTTATTTCTCCTGATTTTATGTTTGAAAAAGAAGATAATTTAATTCTCTACGGAAATAAAAACGATTTGGAACGATTTAACAATAACGTCTAACCTCATTCTATCAGCTTCTACTATCGTGTAATAGTTAAAAAACATTAGATTTTTAACGATATCTTCTTATCTTTGTAACAAACAAAAAGGAAGATGATAAAAGTAGCAGAAAAAGCAAAAAACAAAATTGCCCAACTACTTCAAGAAGAAGGACAAACCTTAGAGAATAGTTATGTCCGTGTTGGCGTAAAAGGAGGTGGTTGTTCCGGGCTTTCTTATGTATTGGATTTCACCCAAAATAAAGAAGAAAACGATAAAGAATTTGAAGATATCGGTGTTCGAATACTGGTAGACAAAAAAAGTTTTTTATACGTAGTAGGAACAATCTTAGAATATGAAGGAGGTCTTAACGGTAAAGGTTTTTCGTTTAACAATCCTAACGCTCAAAGAACCTGTGGCTGTGGCGAAAGTTTTGCAGTTTAACCGATACATGATATAAAATCATAGTAAATTTTAATGAGTAAATATACTGAAGACGATTTAAGAATCGAATTAGAACAAGAACAAGAATATAAATTTGGGTTCACAACAAATATTGAATCCGATACCATACCTGTTGGGTTAAACGAAGACGTTGTCCGATTGATATCAGAAAAGAAAGAAGAACCCGCATGGATGACGGAATGGCGTCTAGAAGCCTTTAGAAAATGGAAAGAAATGGAAGAACCGGAATGGGCAAATATTCAATATGAAAAACCCGATTTTCAATCGATAAGTTATTATTCCGCACCTAAAAATACTCCAAAATACAGCAATATTGATGAGGTTGACCCTGAATTATTGGATACCTTTAATAAACTGGGTATTCCTTTAGAAGAACAAAAAAGATTAGCCGGTGTTGCAATGGATGTGGTTGTAGATTCCGTTTCCGTAGCGACGACTTTCAAAGAAACTTTGGCAGAAAGAGGCATTATTTTTATATCTATGAGCGAAGCGATAAAAAAACATCCGGAATTGGTAAAAAAATATATAGGAACCGTAGTTCCAAAAACAGATAATTTTTATGCTGCATTAAATTCGGCCGTTTTTTCCGATGGCTCGTTTTGTTATATACCCAAAGGGGTACGATGCCCGATGGAATTATCCACCTATTTTAGAATTAACCAAGCCGGAACAGGACAATTTGAACGTACTTTAGTTATCGCAGATGAAGATTCTTATGTCTCGTATTTAGAAGGATGTACTGCTCCTTCACGAGATGAAAATCAATTGCATGCAGCCGTAGTGGAATTAATTGCCTTAGACGGAGCCGAAATAAAATATTCAACAGTCCAAAACTGGTTTCCGGGAGATAAGGAAGGAAAAGGTGGCGTATTTAATTTTGTAACCAAACGAGCCATTGCAGAAAAAAATGCAAAAGTGTCTTGGACACAAGTAGAAACAGGGTCAGCCATAACGTGGAAATATCCATCGTGTATTTTAAGAGGAGACCATTCGGTAGGAGAATTTTACTCCATTGCATTGACTAATAACTTTCAACAGGCTGATACGGGTACAAAAATGATCCATCTCGGTAAAAACACCCGCTCAACCATTATCTCAAAAGGTATTTCAGCAGGTAAATCACAAAATAGTTATCGTGGATTGGTAAAAGTTTTGCCTAAAGCAACAGGAGCTCGAAACTTTTCACAATGTGACTCACTTTTAATGGGTAATGAATGTGGAGCTCACACTTTTCCTTATATAGAAGTAAAAAACAAAACTGGAAAAGTAGAACATGAGGCGACAACGTCAAAAATTGGAGAAGATCAAATTTTCTATTGTAACCAGCGTGGTATTGATACAGAAAAAGCCATTGCTTTGATTGTAAACGGATTCAGTAAAGAAGTATTGAATAAACTACCGATGGAGTTTGCTGTTGAGGCTCAAAAATTATTGGAAATTTCATTAGAAGGTTCAGTAGGTTAAAACGTACCTCTGAATTAAAATTTATTACAAAATAAATATGTTAAAAATAAATAACTTACAAGCAAGTATTGAGGACAAAGAAATCCTTAAAGGAATTAATTTAGAAATAAAACCGGGAGAGGTACATGCTATTATGGGACCTAACGGATCGGGAAAATCTACGTTGTCTTCCGTAATTGCAGGACACGAAGCATATGAGGTAACGGGAGGAGAAGTAATTTTTGAAGGAGAAAATATTTTAGAAGATGCTCCGGAAGAAAGAGCCCATAAAGGAATTTTTCTTTCAATGCAGTATCCTATTGAGATTCCGGGAGTTTCCGTTACAAATTTTATTAAAACAGCCATTAATGAAACTCGAAAGGCACGAGGAGAGGAGCCTATGCCTGCAGTAGCTATGTTAAAAAAAATTCGTGAAAACGCAGCTGCTTTAAATATTGATCAATCCTTTCTTTCACGTTCTCTTAATGAAGGATTTTCGGGAGGAGAGAAAAAACGCAATGAAATTTTCCAAATGGCAATGTTAGAGCCTAAATTGGCTATTTTAGATGAAACGGATTCCGGTCTGGATATTGATGCTCTTAAGGTAGTTGCAGAAGGTGTAAATCGTTATAAAAATAAAAATAACGGCGTATTATTAATTACGCATTATCAACGTTTGTTGGATTATATTGTACCTGATTTTGTACATGTATTATATCAAGGAAAAATTGTAAAATCCGGAGGTAAAGAACTGGCTTTGGAATTAGAGGCAAAAGGTTATGATTGGATTAAAGAAATATAAAATGGATTTAAAAGAACAATTAATAACATCCTATACTTCTTTGGAAAATTCAACAACTCATCCGCATTTGTTGAAACTGAGAAAAGAAGCTATCAAAACTTTTAAAGAAAAAGGATTTCCGACAATACACGACGAAGAATGGAAATACACAAGCCTAAGAAATGTGTTGAAAACATCTTACAAAGTATTCTCACATACAAATTCAATTGATAAAACTTTAGTAAGCAAATACTTATTAGACGATTTAGAAAGTTATACCCTAGTTTTTGTCAATGGTATTTTTTCGCCTGATTTTTCAACAATTCTTGAAGAAGATATTGTTATTCAAAATATCTCATCAGCATTAAAAGACACACATTATCAAAATATTATATCAAATCACTTAGGATCAATTACATCTAAAAAAGATAGTTTTTCGGCATTGAATACTTCATACGCCAAAGAAGGGCTTTTTGTTTATGTTCCCAAAGGGAAAATTGTGAATAAAACGGTGCAAGTCTTATATCTTTATATGGAAAATACGTTTAATCAGCCTCGTAATTTAATTGTGGCAGAAGATTGTACCGAAATTAAAATTTTCGAGCAACACAAAACCATTTCAGAAAGTGCGGTATTTACCAATGCTGTAACGGAAATAGTTGTTGGAAAAGAGGCTCATGTACAATATTATAAAATACAAAATGATCAAGAAACCTCCTCTTTAGTTGATAATACATTTATCGCTCATGAAGAAAAAAGTACGGTTTCAGTCTATACTTTTTCTTTTAATGGAAATATCGTTCGAAATAATCTGAATTTTTATCATAAAGGTGAATTTTTAGAGTCAAACATGTACGGTATCAGCTTTTTAAAAGGAGATACTTTGGTAGATAATCATACTTTGATTAAGCATCAAGTTCCTAATTGTGAGAGTAATGAATTGTATAAATCCATTTATGACGAAAATTCTAAAGGCGTTTTCAATGGAAAAGTTTTGGTAAATAAAATAGCTCAAAAAACCAATGCTTATCAGCAAAATGATAACGTTTTATTGTCTGAAAATGCATCGATAGATACAAAACCTCAGCTGGAAATTTTTGCAGATGATGTTTTATGCTCACATGGCTGTACAGTAGGGCAGTTAGATGAAACAGGTCTGTTTTATTTACGCCAACGAGGAATTCCGGAAAAAGAAGCCAAAGCCTTACTGCTTTTTGCTTTTACAAGTGAAGTCATGGAAAAAGTAACAGTAGATCCGATTAAAAACCATGTTAACAAAATTATTTCAGAACGGTTACACGTCGATTTAGAATTTTAAAAAGAATCTTTTTCAATATTATTTCTTGCAAGAAAGAGTAGAAAATTGTAACATTGCAAACGAAAAATTCTATTATAGAATACAGGTCCTATAGCTCAGCTGGTTAGAGCACTTGACTCATAATCAAGGGGTCCCTGGTTCGAGCCCAGGTGGGACCACTTTTAATCAAGTGTAAAGCGTTGTAAATCAATAATATTTACAACGCTTTTTTTATGTCAGCTCAAATATATGCTAAAACTTTCTCTGAAACGCCCATAAACAAAAGGCTCACGAGAATTACTTACTTACCACATAAACAGTAATAAAATGATTTTGTGATAATAATCAGATAAAACTTCTATGGTCTGTTAGAGCTTAAACTCCTTTTGTCTAAAAAGCTTTCCAGGGTTTCCCTTTTTGGCAATACATTAATTTACTACATTTGAAGGAGTAAATTTTTAAGGTAATCCTGCAAGTAGTCTTTATATGGGTGCATACGATAGAATTAATACAGCAATAACAGAACTACCACCAAAGTCGGCATTCAAAGTATTCCAATTTATCGATGAATTGTTTGAAAAGTGCTTAGACAGAGAATTATTTAAGCAAAATTTTTGGAGTTTTAATGCAGGAGAGCAACACTATATTTGCCTATATCTCAAACATTATTTTAACGGATCTGAACGCTATACATTTTTCAATAATTGGGTAATACAACAAGAATTTAAGTATAGACAATCAGGAGAAGAAGAATCATTTCACGATTTTAAGGAAGAACTCTACCATAACAAAAAGCAATTAGCAGCAATCCTCACTTCATACGAAAAAACGGCTCATAGACGATTAAAACAACTCAAAAAATACAAAGTTCCATTCGATGAGTATGCGGAGTACTTTCACGATGGTCATATTGATTATAGACTTCCACTTTATTTTAACCGTAAAGAATTGCAAGAATTCTTTATAAAGGCAATGCAAGAAGTGATGACATCACAGCAGGCTGAAGAGTTTTTTATTAACTCTTTTGATTTTGGTAACAATTTATACCCTATCAGAGTACTTTATATTGAATTAGACAACCTTACTGATATTAAAGAGCAAATAACTTTAGTAAAAGACCAATACGACAAATATTTCAAGTATCATGTAGAAAAAAGTATTGAAGACCACAATAAAGGCATCGATCTACTTCCTTTAAATAAACAGCAGTATTATCCAAAACTAAAAGACGAAAAACCTACTAATACAGAATTTGTAAAAATTATGTATAATGCTTTTCCTGAAATCAGAGATACTGCATCTAAACACAAAAAGGGCTTAGAACAGTTTTTAAAAAGTTACGGTTCAAATCTTGTAATTAGATAATTAGCTTGGTCTCGTAAAAAGTGTAAAAACTTAGTAAGATTACGAGAAAAACGAGCGACCTCCATTCTAAAATAATTTTGTCCTCATAACACTTATGTTATGGAGGATAGTCACTTAGCAAAACATCTATTAAAAGTCTTTTCGGAGCTAGAGCATCGGATAGCAGAGCGCATAATTGCATCGCTACCTGATATGCCTAATGCTACTATGCAGATAGCAAACGAAAAGCTATTAAAAGATGTAGAACTATGTGAGTTGTTGCAGGTTTCCACTAGCCACTTCTACAAACTCAAAAAGAAGTATAAAAACTTTCCCACCCAAAACATAGGCGGAGCAAAACGCTATAAGCAATCCGAAGTAGAAGCCTTTTTTAAAACGATAAACAGCTAGATGATGGGAGAAGAATTTAACTATACGTGTTTTTGGTATCTCAATGACAAGAATACACTATGTATTGATAACCTATCTTTTACGGAATTTCTATCCGAAGATTTAGGGTTTTATAATGGTATTGTATATGGTAAACGTTGTTTGGTTAAAATTGAAACCAACATCGTAAAACTAATCGAAGATAAAACGTTTATCGTTAATGCAATTATTTCATGGTTAGATAAAAATTTTGACCATAAAATAGAGGACGGTATTTACAAAGATGTTTTAAAAGGAAAACTACTTAATAAATCTCAATTTCTGTTAAGTGAAAGTGTACTTTATTTTTTACCGATTATTGAAACCAAACCTCATTTTGACACCAAAGAAGCAGCATATTTTTACTTCGAAAATACTGTAGTCAACGTAACAGATTCCAAGCTGTCATTTTTAAACTATTCAGAATTAAACGGTCATGTGATGCAGGAGCAAATCATTGATAGAGAATTTCATGTTCCCGAATGCGATGATATTCTATCTATTCCTTTTGCTCAGTTCATTTTTAATGTTTCTGGTCAAGATGAAGAACGGTTTGTAATACTGATGACACTAATTGGTTATGTGCTACATCGGTATATAGACCTTTCTAATGTTAAAGTTGTGATACTGTATGATGGTTCTATTAATGAACTCAATGATACTCTTTCAGGAAGTGTTGGTAAAGGGGTTCTTTCTCAAGCATTCGGCTATATGCGTGTGGCATGTGATATTGAAGGGAAAAAATTCAAAGGAAATGATAAATTTAGTCTGCAACGTGTTACCCCCAACACTAACATTATCTGCATTAATGATATTACGTCTAATCAAAATTTAGAGGACTTTTTTTGTATAACTGATGGAATTACGATAGAACAAAAATACAAACCTCAAATTTATATTGACCGAAACAGAGTTCCTAAAATGATACTGTCTTCCAACTACATCATTAAAGCTCCTGCGGGTTATAGTTCAGAAAGACGTAAACATGAGTTTGAATTTTCCAATCACTACGGTAAACACCGTAATCCGCATGATGATTTTGGACATTATTTCTATCACGATTGGTCAGAAAGTCAGTGGAATGAATTTACTTTTTTTATGTTGTACTGTGTTCAAATGTACCTACAACATGGGTTATTAGAGGTACCTAGCATCCATTTAGAACAACGACAACTCATTACCGAAGTAGGCTTGGAATACATTGGCTTTTTTGATGAGGTATTTACTAATGCTAAAAAGACCAAATTCCACAAGAAGGAATTATACAAAGAATTTATAAGCGGAGGGTATGTACTGGCTAAAAATAGACCCACACAGCGAACATTTACCATGAAGCTACATAAATACCTTGCCTACAAAGACATTGCTTATACTGAAACGCCGCTCAACACCAAAGCATACATTCAGATTATAAACGAAGCCTATACCAAAGAGCAACAGCTCATTACCATCAAAGATGTAGATACTAACTATAAAACGGTGGATACGCCAAATAAAATGACCCGAATGGTTAAGGCATTAACTCAACATTTTGAAGCTACTGACACCAAACTGATGGCAGTAGATTTGGAGACTACCTCACTCAATCCATTAGATGGTAATATTATTTGCCTAGCACTGTCCGTAGAAAAACATAAAGGGTACAATATCATATTTCCAAAGCAACGAAATAAAGTAGCGCAATTCATTAGCCCTCTACTACCTTTTTTACAGGACAACCAAATAGCAAAAGTATTCCATAACTATAAATTCGACTTAAAATTTTTAAACCACTACGGAATACCCATCAATGGGAATGTTCATGACACATTAATTCTAGACTATCTACTTGACCCTGATCGAAAAAAGCACGGTTTAAAAGAAATATCAGAATTACACCTTGGCTACAAACAAATCAATTTTAAACAGATGCTTGACAGCAGAGAAATCACCGAAGTATCTGCTGAAGAACTTACTCGATATGCTGTAGAAGACACAGACCTCACGTTACAACTTTATTACTATTTAACTGAAAAACTTAATCAAAATGACTAAAAAAATACATTGGTATACTGATACTTACCAGCTTGAACAAGAACTAATTCCTGTTGTTTCTAAAATGGAACTTGCTGGAGTACGAATTAATATCAAGGAACTACAAAAGGTTAAAACCAAACTATTGGATATTCAAGTGCTATTGGAACAAAATATTCAAAAGGTATTGGGTAAGGGCATCAATATTAATAGCAATGAGCAGTTGAGTCAAGCTTTATTTGACCAATTAAAACTACAGCCTCAGATTGCTGCCAAAAGTAAAAAAGGTTTCTACTCTGTAGATAAATCCCATCTTAATAAGCTGAAAGGACAACATAAAGTGATTATGATGCTGTTAGATTACCGAAAGACCAATAGCTTGTTAAAATCGGTAGACCAACTCAGCCTAATCCATCCTAAAACAAAACGTTTGCATGCAGGATTCAATCAAGTTGGCACAGCAACAGGACGATTTAGTAGTAGTAAACCCAACATGCAGAATGTCCCCAATCCTAAAATTCGTAAAGATGAAACTGACCGATTAAAACTATTAGAGGCTAAATTCAGAGAACTTATTATTCCTGCAAAAGGCTGTGTATTTGTTGGGGCAGACTATTCGCAAATCGAACTTAGAGTAACAGCAGAGTTTAGTCAAGATCCTTTTTTACTCAAAGCATATCGAAATCAACTGGATATACATCGTTTAACAGCTTCAGAAATTTTTAGTGTTCCTTTTAACGATGTTACCGACGAACAACGTCAAGTAGCCAAGTCCATCAATTTTGGGTTGATTTATGGAAAAACAGCTATTGGATTAGCTTCTTCACTAACAGAAATCACAGGTAAGCAACATAGCCAAGAAGAGGCAGAAAAAGTAATGCAGGAATATTTCAACCGATTTTCTAAGGTTAAAGATTGTCTGGACCAATTAGTAATTCAAGCAGAAGAAAGAGGTTATTCTACTACACTATTTGGAAGAAGAAGACCCATACCACAACTACAGTCCAATAAATTATCCGAACGCAATAGCGGTAAGCGGTTGGCGATGAACTCTCCCATACAAGGTTCTGCCGCCGATATTATCAAAATGGCAATGATAGCCATAGATAAAACTTTTACACAGCACAATCTAAAAGCAAAATTGATTCTCCAAGTACACGATGAAGTATTGGTGGAATGTCCAAAGAGTGAGGCAGAAATCGTAGCAAAATTAGTCAAACAAACCATGGAAAATGTCGTGCAACTGTCGATACCTATAGAGGTGGATTTAGCAGTTGATAATAGCTGGGCAGAGGTTCATTAAAAACAAAAATATTAATCTCTAAATATAAATAATATGGATACAGTAAAATTAAAATCAAGTGAGATGAAACACAACTTACACAATTACCAAGTAGATTTTGTAAAACTGAAATTGTATGATGTCGATATTAATAAAATTAATTGGGAAAAATTTACGTCACACCCTAACCTTAAAAACCATTACACATTAAACAGTTCTGATGAGGAATTACATGGCAAGAACTTCGATATGTATATAGACAAAGGAAATAATGTTACTATTAGGATGAGTGTTCCGTATTTAATAGAGAATCATAATTATAAAGCTATCGAAAATTATGATTTGGCACTGCTATTAATTCAACTTAAACAATCTACAGGACTTAACTTTCCCGATGCTAGAGTGCTAGAATTTGAATTTGGTGCATTTGAACGTATTCCAATGTCTACCAAAGATTATTTGCACCATGTAAATGGCATTTTAGATTACGACTTATTAAAAAACACTTCCTATATGCACTTATACGGCAACACCAAATTGCAGTATAAATTGTATGATGCTGTAGCCAATGCTAAACGCAAAAAAACATTTGCAAGAGGAAATTTCCCTGAGGGTAACTTAATCAAACATGAGTTACGATTTGTAGTACCGAGAAAAACATTTGGTAATGATGTTATTGCTTTCGATTTATCAAGAGAATGTTTTATTAAAGTGCTGAAGGAAATACTTCATTCTCAAAAACAGTCTCTAATATTGAGACAGAGCATATCTTATAAGCCAAAAGACACATCGATGTTGCACTTGCTATTCACAGCGCTTAAAAACATAGAACTCGATTACCCATCCAATGTTTTTTCAGTAGTCAGTGAAGTTATTGATTCGGCAAAATTAACACCCTCACAAAAGAGTAAACGCCGAAAAACCCTTATGGAACTGGAAACTGCATATAACGCAGGATGACTAAAAAGATAACCAAATACTATCAAAATTAGGCCCCTTCCACTAAAAAATGGTAGAAGGTTACCTTTTGAAAAGCCTTCATAGGCAATTAACAGATAAAACAAATAAGAAATCATGGCAACTTTAAAATTTGTACTCAGTAAATCGCAACATCAGAAGAGAAATAAAGATCCAAAGTCAATGTTGATGCTTCGGTATACACACAAAAAACGTGTTACTTATTTTACCACTCATAAAAATATTGATGAAAATTATTGGGATGGCAAACGTCAATGTGTTAAACGCAGCTACCCTGGAAATGACCGCTTCAATATCTACATCAAAACTATCTATCAAAAGGTAGAAGATATTATAAATGGATTAATGATTGAAGGCATAGACCCAACTATTCAACTGGTAAAAGAAAAGTATCAAAAAAACAAGGAGGAAAAGCAAAAGATGACTCAATATACTTTTTTTGAATTTGCCGAAAAATTTTTGGAAGACAGTAAAAAGCATAAAACCTTAGGAACAGTAAAAACCTATCGTACTGCTTTGAATAAATTACATCAATATGAAAAATATGCCCGAGTAAATTTAGATTGGCATAATATAGACTTAGATTTTTATTATGACTTTTTAGAGTATTATACCGAAATACAAGGCTTTACCAATAATGGATTTGGGCGTGTTATTAAAATTTTAAAAGCGATATTGAATGATGCCACCGACAAAGGATATAATGTGTATACACACTACAAACACAAAAACTTTAAAACATTAAAAGAAGATGTCAACAATATTTATCTAAGTGAGGATGAATTGCAACGCATTATTGAGCTGGACTTATCTAAACGCAAAAAATTAGACCAAGTCCGTGATTTATTTATTGTTGGGTGCTATACAGGACTTCGCTTTAGTGATTTTACTCAAATAAAAAGTGAACATATAATGGGCGATAATTTGCGAATTAAAACTTTAAAAACAGACCATTGGGTAACTATTCCATTATTAGATCCTGTAAAAAATATTATTGAAAAATATAAGAATACCACAGAACGGATGCCAAAGGCAATAGGCAACCAAACAATGAACAAATACTTAAAAGACATCGGTAAACGAGCCAAAATTAATGATGATGTTCTAAAAATTAGAAATCAAGGTAGAAATAGAATTGAGCAAGTCTATAAAAAATACGAGCTTATTTCTACCCATACTGCAAGACGATCGTTTGCTACCAATATGTTTAAAAGAGGCGTTCCATCTCGCGTTATTATGCAAATAACAGGACATAAAACGGAACGTGCTTTTTCAACCTATATCAAAATATCTCAGGAAGAGAATGCAGCTTTATTATTAAAATATTTAAACGAGAGTACCAAAAGTTAGTATCAAGCCTTTGGTATGTTTATAAGTGACATAAACAAAAATCCCTATACTAACCTTATAAAGCGACCTTTAAAAAAGTCGGGGTGCTTACATAGTAAACAAATTCAAACTGTAAAATAGATGCGTTATGACACAAACAAAAACAGAGGTTGAATCCTCTAACAAACTAACCAAAAAGCAATTAATTAAGTTAATTGATAACCGTATTCAAAATATGGGGACGAAAGGCGTGTATCATCCTAAGCGATTAAAGCCCAAGTGGAATGCATTAACCAATGACAAAGATAAACTTAACCTTTTTGAAAGCTATTTAAGTAAAAAGGAATCGTCTATAGGATTGATGAAGCTGATAGAAGTTAATCTATGTCATAAAACCTTAGAAGCAATTATTATTGAAGATGTAGAAGCTTTGAAATGGTTATCCTCAGATGGATTATTACAAAACTGTATTGACAAGTTCAGTAAATATGAAAACGGTAGGGAATACTTAAAATCTAAAGGAATTAAAGTTGATGATAAAAAATAAATCGTAATTTTATCGACAGAAACATATTGTATTAAAATATAGCGTTAGCTATTAATCGTGTAACTGAAAATCGCCAATTTTTATAACACCACGATGTTAATAGACTACCGCTCACGCTTTGGCGTGGGCTTGGTTTATTTGTGGTGTGGGTGTTTGGCGATACCTCAGTTGCGGTAAGCTACAGTTCCACGCTTTTTTATTGTAACAACTTTTCTATTTGGAACTGATAGGGATAAAAATATCTATCAGATGAAATACTTTTTCACGATACTTTCATTATTGTTTTTCCACTCACTTTTTAGCCAAGTTAAACAGCGAACAGAATACCAATCGTATTATATAAAGCAACCTAAGTTTACAGGAAACCAAGTAGTGAAAATGGACTACAAAAGTGTATTTCTTAATCTTGAAGACGGAAATTATGTAGTCGAAATAAAGTTAACCGATCAAGATTTTATGCAGGCAAAAGTTAAGTACACCAAAACCATCGATTTTGCCAGACAGACCATCTATATTTATGAAGGAAGAGGAAGCTTGTATTTACAACCAATGAACTTTGTTATTGAATCGACTATTAAACTAAGCGAACTTTGTAAGGGAAATGCCTATGTAGGAGAAACCGATAATGCAATTTCCAATTATGGTGTTCACATTTTGTATTGGTCTGTAAATATTAGAGAACCGATGCAAAAGAATAATTTTACCGTATATCCCATTCAAAATGAACAAGTAGAAAATGTTGAAATTGAGGAAGAATACATAAACCCATTGCAACAATATTTATCAAACAACTATACAGTTTGTCAACAACAAACGGTTAAATCACTCAATGTAAATTCTTTTGATGCCGAACTTGACTATGAAACCACTTCATATCAGATAATATATTGCAAAAATGATGAAGAAATAGCATTTGACTTTTTACCCGAAGAAGGCTTAGACGGTTTTTATTATGCTACATTTAGAAGTATTCCATATACTGAAGTACTAAAAATAGTTTTGAAAAGCTATAACCTTACTTTTAAAACTGATGTTTTAGAAGAACAAAAGCATATTGACTCGAAGGATGATAATAGCTATACTATAATGCGACAGAGTTTTAAGGAAAACCAAAAAACAGCTGAAATTAAAAGTTTCTATAAGGACAATTCAGAAGGTAATTATATTAGAGTTGAGCAAAAACCAAACAATACCATTCAAGTACATATTTCATATAATGGAGTGTAATTTATAACTATGTTTTAAAGTATATTACTATGAATGTTATTAAAGATTGATGCGGATCTTTAATCTACTGAATTCCCCGACGCTCTGCGTCGTGGGTAAAGAGGAAAGTTTGAAAACCTAAGGTTTTTATCAATGAAAAATAAACTTACCTTTGGATACCTCGATGGCTCTGCCTCGAGGAAATTGATTAAATCAGACATTTTAAACATAATATTCTCACATTTTTTATATTTTAGTAACCATAAAGATTGTACTTATTATGGTTTCTCAAGAATTGATTGACAAATTCAATAATGAACTTGCAAAAATGGTTAAACAGTCCATAGAAGAAATACAATACCGTCCGACTCTGCTTATAAGAATGGCTAATGAAGAAGGTTTTTATCACGCTTCTAGAAAATTAATATCTAAACCAGAAAACACAGAAGGATTTACTAGGCTTCTTTTGGAAAAAAGAACAGATTTATCTATTGAATATCTTGTGGTTCAACCAAAGTATGAATCACTTTTTACAGAAAAAGAAATTAAATTGTGTAAACAACGGTTAGATTTAAAATAGAGACATGGCTCGAATAAATTTAGCTGAACATAAGGGTGAAAACATTGATGCCTTTGAAGTTGATGATAATTACGAGATGTTTGATAAAGAATTGTTCAAATGTCCTGAGTGTGGTGTAAAAGTTCAATATAATAGAGGAATTAACCATAAAGACCCTCACTTTAAAAATTGGCCAAAAATTAAGCATTTAGATGGCTGTGAGATTTTAAAAGTAGACATACTATATAGAGAGCAAAGTGATGAAGTCAAATCCATAGTTTCTACCATTCTTCCAAGAGCTGAAAGACTAAATAAGCTTGATTCATTAAACAAAATTAGAAGAGCTAGGAAAAGATATTTTGGTAAAAGAAGCAAAAAATTCTTGAGTGCTTTGGTTTCTCTCACCGATGAAGAATTAAAAACTATTGTTGTACGTACAGAAGATAAAAAAACTGTTAGACTTCATGATTTAATTTTAAGACAGGATTCAATTATTGAAAAATTAAACCAAGGTAACGAAAGTTTTGTATGCATCTTAAAAGCGTTTACTTCTAAACCTATAGATGTAGGCAACAATATAAAAGTGCCAATGACTTTTGGTGGGAGATATGGTAATACAAACAGGTTTGATTTGTTTATTCCTGCTTCTTATAAAGAAAAGAATGAGAAAAAATTAGATTCTATTTCTAATAAATTGATTTACTGTTATGGCATTCCTGAAAAAAATGCCTACGGTTATAAAATGGATTTGTATTCAATAACTCATCAAATAGTTGTTATAAAATAACTACATTATTAAAAAGTTTACTTTCAGTGTCTTTTTATTAAAGAGGAAGGCACTCAAAGAAACTTCTGCTATTGGTTAATTACAGCCATTTTAAACAACAGCGTACTAAAGAAATACGACATAACCTCTACTCTGTACAGAGGTTATAAAGTCCTGCACTTCAAAAAAGATATGCAACAGCTATCTTTTTCGGATAAAAAGGTGGAAGGTTATCAAAACTTTTCACAATGGATTTACAAGAAAACGAGAACCAAAAGCAGGTTGCAGATTATCAGGCATATTTGGAGCTAAAGAAACTCCACTACACCAATACAGATATCGCCAAACACCTCAGCTACTCCAAAAAAGAACTAGGATACTTGATTAGCCGATTCACATTTGCTACCCCTTTAGAATACAAACTACAGGAACAAGAAGGCGATTACCATTTTAATGGTAAGTTCTTCATTACTGCAAACGCCAAAAGTGTATTGACCTCAGACGAAATTCAAGAAATCTATGCTTTCACTCAGCAACTTGTTGAACAACACAAAGGCATAGACTATCTACAAGTTTTTTATTCGATTGAACAGGACTGTAAACTGTTCTTTATCTGTAATCTCAGTAAAAAAATGATTGAAAGTGGTAATTATAGCGCTGAAGACAATTACTGTACGCTGATGCTGGCTTCTGATTATTAAACTGCTTGATATGAAGAATAAACCGCAACAATTTCAGTTAGATTTAGGCATTCAACCAAAACTGACTTCCAAACAACTCGATACCTTTACTTTCGATTTGATGGACTGCCTGAGAAATCCAATTATTACATTTTCTTCTCTTTGGGCAGATACCTTACCAAAAGATGTATTGGAAAAAGTAATCCCTGAACGGCTAATTAGTTTGATGCTGAAAGAAGAAAAAGCTACAATATGTGAAACCGTATTATACCTATCCACCGCCTCTTTAGAAGGACCACTTTCGCACGAATGGACAGAAATATATACATGGTGTGGTTTACAGTTTGCCAAGAAATATCGAGGTAAAGAAGCTATTGAACAAATGAAACAGATTGCTCCTATCTAGTTGAGTGATTACAATTATTCCAAATTGGAAGCTCTACAGCGGTTTATTTATGACAAACGTCGTAAAGCATTAAAAACGAGATTAAACAGTAAAAAGTAATTTTTAAAAAAGAAAAGCGGATGCCTGGCCGTTGGATGACGAAGTCGTTCCAACAAGGCATTCGCCTATTCTCTTCTTTAATTCTCTTTGTTAGTTAAGTAGTTGATTAGGTGTTTAATTATAAGTGCAAAATTGGTGGTCTAGAAATGCATTTTTGGTGTAAATGAAATGCAAATTTGGGGATATAGGAGTGCAAGATTGGTGATAATGGAATGCAAAAATGGTGTTTTTAAATGTTCAATTATCATAAGCTGTCAGATTAGAAATGCAAAATTGGTGATTGGATTTTTTTGATGATAGTTACAGTATTAAATCAAAAAAGGAAGCGTCGTTTTTGGGTAGACTACTTCCTTTTTCTAAAAACAAATAAGATGCATAACAATCCACACTCTAATGGAAATACACAACTTATTGTGAAGATTCCTGCAAGTATACTTTCTAACAAAGAATTATCACTTAATGAAAAACTGATACTGGGATTACATTATACGTTTGATTTCAAATTAGGAAAAACCTTTCTAACCAATATACAAATTGGGGAATTATTTCACCTACACCCCAATATTGTTTCGTACTCCCAAAAGAATCTTTCAAACAAAGGATTTATCAAAAAGAATGGAAATAGCTATACCGTTTCCCACAGACATTTGAAAACTGATGTTATTGACAAACGTGAAATCTATTTACCATACCAAATCTACAATCATAAGCAATTACCCACAGGGGCAAAACTATTATGGGGAGAATACAATTCCATTAGCAAAGGAGAAAGAGAATATTTTGCCAAAAGAAGCTATACAACAAGCCGTTTGAATGTTTCAGAGGAAAGTATTACCAATTGGACTAAAAAGCTGAAGGAGTATCAATTATTAAAATCTTATACACATAATAGAGGGTTCTGTAAAAGTCAAAAGGTTGTCATTACTTGTAAATTTGGTTGAATAAATCCATTTCGTAAAAAGTGTAAAACTTTACTAATATTACGAAAAAATCGAACGCCTTTATTATCACCATAATTTTACCATCAGATGCAATAGTTGTATCAGTTATTAATAACCCTAAAAATAAATAAGATGGGAAAGTTAACATTAAAAAGGGCTCATTTGAGCGAAGTGAATTTATTAACTCTTATAGACAAAGAGTGTGATATTAATTTTAAAAATCTAGAAGAGCATGAGAAAGGCATTTATTTATTAAAACCTAGCGATGAGTATTACCATGCGTATTTGATTCTAGCTAGAGATGAAGACCAAGAGGTTCAAGCTATCCATATTAGCATACCTCTTTTATGGCATGATTCCGATTTTGTCAAAATTGACACCGAAGATGTGTTTAATGTTGAAATGTTGATTAAAGAAAAAACACAGTTGGAAGTTCTTTATAGTGTGGTAAATAGCTTTAAATATGTAGGGTTTCAAGACCTCGATTGTACTTTTGAAGAGTATGCTGAAAATATAGAAAGAATTTCTGGTTTTATTTTAAAAGAAAGAAATCAGCATTCTATAGTTTTTGAAAACAAGGATCTAGATTTGGAGTTTATTATTTCAGATGCAGAAAAACTTGCAGAGTCACTTGGTTATGATTCACCTAACCAATACCCAAGTCATAACGTACTAAAGTATCAGTTGTTTTTTAAAAATCCAGAAAAAAATTTGAAAAAAGATATCCGTTTTGCTCACTTAGAGCATGATCAATTTTTGCTTGAATGTAAGGTTTTATTGGAATCAGTGGTAAAGGGTATTGAACTTAAAACAGAAACTGTTTTTTAGCTGTTGTATTTTTCTTTTACGGTCAGAAGTCCTCTTGATACAGTTTGTATTTGGAGGGCTTTTTTGTTAAAGTAAGTACACAAAGGACTACCTTAAGTTCTTTTTGTCTCTTATAAATAAAGGGTTTGTGAAATAGAATATTTATAGAGCTAAAACATATGCTCAAATTTTTTCCTTTTATGTCATTTTTCGCATATTGTAATAAATGATTTATTCATTTATTACTAAACTTATTAATTTCTTGTATATTTTTTTTCTATATGCAATTGTCAAGCGCATTTGGTTTTTGCCAACACTCAAAGTCCAACGTTGAAAAAACCAAAAAAGCTTGTCTTTTCCTACTCACTAAAATACTGTGAATATATACACAATTAGACAGTGTAATTTTACTATCTTTGGCTTTTGTTTAATGCAATTAAACTCCAATGAACAGAATAAAAAAAGTTCTGAAAGAAAAAGGCATCTCACAAACTTGGCTTGCCAAACAAATGGGCAAAAGTTATAATTCAATTAACGAGTACGCTCGAAATGTGAGACAACCAAGCATTGAAGATTTATACAGAATTGCAAAGGTTTTGGACGTTAACGCTAAAGACTTATTGGAAGAAGAATAAAATGAGTAAAGAAAACCAAATAGAGCAGCAACTGATTGAGCAACTTAAAGGGCTTAAATACATTTATCGCCCCGATATAGTGGACAGAAATACGCTTGAACAAAATTTCAAAGCCAAATTTGAAGAATTAAATCGTGTTCGTCTTTCGGATAGTGAGTTTTTACGATTAAGAGAGGAAATCATTAATACTGACGTATTTGCTGCTTCTAAGTTTTTACGTGAAAGACAATATTTTCAGCGTGAGGACGGAACACCTTTACATTACACTTTGGTAAACATTAAAGACTGGTGCAAAAATGAATATGAAGTTATCAGCCAGTTAAAGATAAATACAGAAAATAGTCACCAACGCTATGATGTGATTTTGCTTATCAACGGTTTACCTTTAGTGCAAATAGAATTGAAAAAACTGGATATTTCACCTCGAAAAGCAATGCAGCAAATTGTTGATTATAAAAATGTGGCGGGTAATGGCTATGGAAACTCATTGCTTTGCTTTATGCAGTTATTCATTGTAAGCAATAGAACAAACACTTTCTATTTTGCCAACAACATAAAACAACATTTTCAATTTAATGCTGATGAGCAGTTTTTACCTGTTTATCATTTGGCGGATGAGCAAAACAAGAAAATAAAACATCTCGAAGATTTCGCTGACAAATTCCTGAAAAAATGCACACTTGGCGAAATGATTAGCAAGTATATGGTACTGGTGCAAAGCGAACAGAAAATGCTCATAATGCGACCTTACCAAATCTATGCGGTGAAGGCTATTGTAAATTGCATCGAGCAAAATAGAGGAAACGGCTATATCTGGCACACAACAGGAAGCGGTAAAACCTTAACTTCTTTTAAAACATCAACCTTACTGAAAGATAATTCTGAAATTGAAAAATGTTTGTTTGTGGTGGATAGAAAAGACCTTGACCGACAAACACGTGAGGAATTTAATAAATTTCAAGAGGGTAGTGTGGAAGAAAATACCAATACAGAGACTTTGGTTAGGCGGTTACTTTCTACTGACTATGCAGACAAGGTAATTGTCACCACCATTCAAAAATTAGGACTGGCTTTAGACGGCACAAACAAAAGGAACTATAAAGAACGCTTAGAGCCGTTGAGTGATAAAAGAATGGTTTTCATTTTTGACGAATGCCACCGTTCACAGTTTGGCGAAAATCACAAAGCAATAAAAGAATTCTTTCCAAATGCTCAATTATTTGGTTTTACAGGCACACCCATATTTGATGAAAATGCCACATACAATATCATAGAGGGAGAATATGCTTCTTATAAAACCACACAGGACGTTTTTGAAAAGCAACTACACGCCTATACAATTACCCACGCCATAGACGATAGAAATGTATTACGTTTTCACATAGATTACTTTAAAGGAGAAGGCGATACAATTGCCAATACACAGAAAGCAATAACAGAAGCGATTATTGACAAACACAACGCTGCCACCAATTCAAGAAAATTCAATGCGGTTTTTGCAACGTCATCCATCAACAATGCCATAACATATTATCGCCTTTTCAAAACTTTGCAGAAAAGGAAACAGGAAGAAAATCCCGATTTCGTTCCGCTAAATATCGCTTGTGTATTCTCGCCACCTGCTCAATTGATGGAAAAAGAGAACGACAAAAACAGTCAGAAAAACGCAGCTGACATCAAGCAACTTCAAGAGGACTTAGTGCAAGAAAAAGAGGACAATCAACACAATCCCGAAGAAAAGAAACAAGCCTTGATGGAAATTATTGCCGACTATAATAACCAATTTGGCACTAACCACAGCATCAACGATTTTGACCTGTATTATCAAGATGTGCAAAGACGAATAAAAGACCAAAAATACAGCAACAAAGATGTACCGCATAATGACAAAATAGATGTAACAATCGTGGTAGATATGTTGCTCACGGGTTTTGACAGTAAATACCTGAACACGCTTTATGTGGACAAAAACCTGAAATATCACGGATTAATTCAGGCATTTTCCAGAACCAATCGTGTGTTGAATGACACAAAACCTTACGGAAATATTCTCGATTTCCGTTCGCAACAAGAAGCCGTAAATCAATCTATCGCCTTGTTTTCAGGAGAAGATAATGAAGAAAATTCAAGAGAGAGTTGGTTAGTTGAATCTGCTCCCGTGATGATTGAAAAATATCAAGAAGCCGTAGAGAAATTGGGCGAATTTATGCAAGAGCAAAACCTTGTAAACGAACCGCAAGAAGTTTACAACCTAAAAGGCGATGCTGCACGGATTGCGTTTGTAAAAAACTTTAAAGAAGTACAACGCCTAAAAACACAGCTTGACCAATACACCGATTTGTGCGAAGAACAAAAGGAAAAAATTGAAGCCATTTTGCCTAATGATTCACTTCAAGAGTTTAGGAGTTCGTATATAGAAACAGCAAAGCAATTACGGGAAATACAACAAAATGAAGGCGATAATGCTCCTGAAGATATTCAACAATTGGATTTTGAATTCGTGTTGTTTGCTTCTGCTGTAATCGACTACGATTACATTATGAGTTTGGTTGCCGAGAATATAGGTAAAAAACCAGGAAAGCAGAAAATGTCCAAAGAGCAGATAAAAAGTTTGCTTAAATCCAATTCTAATATGATGGACGAAGAAGCGGATATGTCTGAATACATAGACAGCTTGGATTGGAGTATTGGACAAAGTGAGGAGGACATAAGAAATGGTTATGACACTTTTAAAGACGAAAAATACAACAAAGAGATAACAGCTATTGCCCAAAAATACGGATTACATACAGCTGAATTGAAAACCTTTGTCGAGAAAATAATGAGTCGAATGATTTTTGACGGAGAAAATCTCACTGACCTTTTAGAACCTTTGGAATTAGGCTGGAAAGAACGCAGAACAAAAGAATTAGCACTAATGGAAGACCTTGTTCCGCAATTAAAAAAATTAGCCCAAGGGCGTGAAATATCAGGAATAGAGGCGTATGAGTAGGAATAAAAAAATAATACCTGACTTGCGCTTTCCTGAATTTGAAAAAGATGGAGAGTGGAAAATAATTGAAGTCGGAGACGTTTTTAACGTAACACGAGGTAATGTCTTAGCAATGAATTTAGTTCAAGAAAATAAAAGTGAAGAATTTCCTTACCCTGTATTTTCATCACAGACAAAGAATAATGGATTGGCAGGTTTTTACAAAGAGTATCTATATGAAAATGCAATTACTTGGACAACGGACGGTGCAAATGCAGGTGATGTAAACTATCGAATTGGTAAGTTCTATTGCACCAATGTTTGCGGTGTTTTGTTAAACGAGGAAGGATTAGCAAATCTATGCATTGCAGAATTAATTAATTCAGTATCTAAAAAGCACGTTTCATATATAGGAAATCCGAAATTGATGAATGGAGTGATGAGTAAAATTAAAATTCCAATTCCATCAATAACCGAACAACAAAAAATCGCTTCCTGCCTTTCATCTTTAGACGAAGTAATAGAAGCCCACAGTCAAAGGTTGGAGCTGCTCAAAGACCATAAAAAAGGTTTGATGCAAAACCTGTTTCCGCAAGAAAGCGAAAAAGTGCCTAAGTTTCGATTTCCAGAGTTTGAAAAGGATGGGGCGTGGGTTGAGAAAAAGTTGGGGACAGTGGCAGAGATTATAACAGGAAATACACCAAGCACACATAAATCAGAATATTATGACGGAGAAATAATGTTTATTTCACCCGCAGATATCAATGGCGATAGATACATCACACAAACAAAAACCACTTTAACAGAATTGGGTTTTTCAAAAACACGACCTCTAAAAGCAAATAGTGTTTTATTTGTTTGTATTGGTTCAACAATTGGGAAAATTGCTCAAAATAAATTTGAATGTGCAACAAATCAGCAAATAAATTCCTTAATGCCATTCAAGGAATATTCAAGTGAATTTTTATATTCAGCCTTGGAAAACTCAGCATCACAAATATCTAAATTAGCAGGTATTCAAGCTGTACCGATTATCAATAAATCACAATTTTCTTCTGTGAAACTATTTTTTCCAAAAATCCAAGAACAACAAAAAATTGCTTCTTGCTTGTCTGCATTAGATGATTTGATTACGGCAGAAGCTGACAAAATAGAGCAATTGCAACAACACAAAAAAGGATTGATGCAGGGATTGTTTCCTAAAATTGAGAATTAGAATATGGCAACAATAAACGAAATAGCAGAACAAATCAAAGACGTAGGCGAATACATTGTTTGTATTTACGCTTTTAATGCTACGGGAAAAACCAGATTATCTGTTGCTTACAAAGACATTACAAAAGCCGAAAATGATGGAAATCATTCGGGTGTTTACTACAACGCATATAGTGAAGACCTTTTTGATTGGGACAATGATGAGGATAACAATAATGGCAACATCAAATTAGACATTAAAAGGAGTAGTTTGAACAATTTGTACAACTTACTTTCAGAAGAAAAAATCCAAGAAGAATTGTTGGTTTACAATATGGATTATAAATTTCGATTTAACCCAAGTACAAACCCCGAAATTGGAATTGAATCGGTAACATTTTTTATGGAAGAAGATAAAGATACCCCTATAAAAATATCAAGAGGCGAAGAACGAATTTTTATTTGGTGCTTCTTCTTGGCTTTGTTTAAAATTGAAGGTTGGGCAGATGTTCAAGATACCCATTTTTTTATAGACGACCCTGTTTCCAGTTTAGACGATAACAATATATTTCTCACTGCCGACACCATTATGCAGTTAATTGAAGATAATTTTGAAACCAATAGAAAAATTATCCTTACAACGCACCATATTGGCTTATTTGCAGTTTTGTTTGACCGTTTGAATCACGGAGAGAAAAGTGGCAGATACAAACAAAATGCAAAATCTTTTATGCTAAAAAGACAAGGAAATGAATTAGAGTTGAAAGAATTTAAAAATGAAGTTTTTCTTTTTCATCTTCATCTTTTTCAAGTTTTAGATGAAGCAAAAAAGACGCAATTGTACACCTTTCATTTTGTTTTGCTAAGACAATTGCTTGAAAATATAGTTTCTTTCTTGGGCAAAAGTCAAATAAAATTTGTCTTAGAAGAAATCAAAATAGATAAACCTGAAGAAACAATAAATATGCTTAACTCATTATCTCATAAAAAAGTATTCGTTCCGCAGTTCAATGAAATGAATGAGAATGAAATAGAAGTCTTTAATGAGATTTTTAATAAGTTGTTAGTTAAATACAATTTTAGATTTTAGTTAATATGACACAAAAACAACAACATAAAAAATTAGGCGATACACTCTGGAATATTGCAAATGATTTGCGTGGAGCAATGAATGCGGATGATTTCCGTGACTATATGCTTTCATTTATCTTTCTTAGATATTTGTCTTTCAATTACGAACAAGCAGCAAAAAAAGAATTGGGTAGAGATTATCCGCCCATAAGGTCAACAGATAGTAGGCCTGATTTTATGGTGCCGCCACCTTTAGAAGATTGGTACAGAGATAACAAAGAAGATATAGCCGATTTTGAGGACAGTATGCGTAGAAAAGTACATTACGTAATCAAGCCAGAATTTCTATGGAGCAATATCACCCATTTGGCAGGTAAACAAGATGATGATTTATTAAAGACACTTGAAAAAGGGTTTAGATATATTGAAAACGATTCATTTGAAAGTACATTTAGAGGGCTATTTTCAGAAATCAATTTGAACTCTGAAAAGCTTGGAAAGTCTGAAAAAGAACGAAACGACAAATTATCTAAAATAATAATTAAAATTGCGACAGGAATTGCTGATTTTTCAACTGATGTAGAAACGCTTGGAGACGCCTATGAATATTTGATTGGCAAATTTGCAGCTGGTTCTGGTAAAAAAGCAGGTGAATTTTACACACCTCAAGAGATTTCATCTATTCTTTCTCAAATTGTCCTCTTAGATTCACACGACCCTGCTCATCCTGAAGGACCAAAGAAAAAACTGGATAAAGTACTGGATTTTGCCTGTGGTTCAGGGTCTTTGCTTTTAAATGTACGAAATCAACTAAAAAATCAAACTAAAGGGAATGGAACAATTGGCAAAATATACGGTCAAGAAAAAAACATTACGACCTATAACCTTGCTCGAATGAATATGCTTTTGCACGGTATGAAAGATACCGAGTTTGATATATTTCACGGAGATACCTTGCTCAATCAATGGGATTTGCTTAATGAGTTGAACCCAAGCAAAAAAATAGAATTTGATGCCATTGTAGCCAATCCTCCTTTCAGCTTACGTTGGACTCCTAACGAAGCTATGGGCGAAGATTTTCGCTTCAAGAGTTATGGTTTGGCTCCTAAATCAGCAGCCGATTTTGCATTTTTACTACACGGATTTCATTTTCTTAGTAAAGAAGGTACTATGGCCATCATTTTGCCACACGGAGTTTTGTTCCGTGGTGGTGCAGAAGAGCGAATTAGAACCAAACTATTGAAAGACAATCATATTGACACTATAATTGGATTGCCTTCCAATCTTTTTTATTCAACGGGTATTCCAGTTTGTATTTTGGTGCTGAAAAAATGTAAGAAACAGGATGATGTGCTATTTATCAATGCCGTAGAACATTACAAAAAAGAAAAACGACAGAATACGCTAAGTGAAAAACATATTCAAAGTATTGTAGAAGCCTACAAACTCAGAAGTGATAGAGAACGATATTCTCGCAAAGTTTCAATGGTTGAAATAGAAAAGAATAACTATAACCTCAATATTTCAAGATATGTGAGTACAGCAGAACCTGAGCCAATTGTTGATTTAAAGGAAGTCCATACTGAATTGGAAAGAATTGAACGAAAAATTAATAGTAGCACTAATAAACACAATGAATTTTTGAAAGAATTAGGTTTAAAAACAATATAAAGAGACAATAAAGCCAACAACTTAAACCAAAAATTACAAAAGAGTGTGTATAAGTTGAGACAAATATGATATACTAATCAAATTTTAAACAATCGATGCTCAAACCTTTATACTGATTTATGGCTGTATATTACTTTTTAGAGAAAAGCACTTCATGTCAAACCACTCTTTAATAGTGTATATTACTGTATATCAATACTTATAAAAACGAAACAGGTGGGACCACTTTTTACAACAACAAGTCCTTGTAAATCAATATTTTGCAAGGGTTTTGTTTTTTTTTTGGGGACAATAAATGGTTTTTTTTTTTTATTGTTTAGTTTTA
>JBKEDE010000070.1:0-3010 GCA_047975265.1 Flavobacteriales bacterium | reverse complement strand
GTTATTTTTAAATATTTCAGTTTCTTGTGCTCTTCTTTTTACCAAGCCTGGAGACACAACTCCGCCCGCCATTCTCCAGTTTTTAAATTCATTTGCTGCACCCTGATAATCTTTGGAATTTAGTTTTCTTAATAATGTTGAACCCGAGCCAACAGCAGCTTCAACATTAAAAGCAAGGCTTACTAGTGCATCAAATTCATATTGATACAAATCAACTGTAACCTTTGATTTCACTAAATTAGAAATCCTTTGTACATCTTTGAATAATAATGTATTTGCTTCTTCATCAGTTAATCCATTTTTAAAATTATCAGGCATTGTAATGCTTTCACAGCCTTTTGCTTACAAGCAACCTGTGAAAAAAGAATAAATATTAAGTATAAAAAAAAGTATTTCATCATTCTATTTTTTTAGAGCCTCTATTTACTTCTTTCATAAGCTCTTCGTGGAATTTTCTTTAAATCTTTTCCTTGAGCCTTCATCATAGAAATATATTTTCGATAATTTTCTTTTGCTTTTTCTTGATTACCCAATCCCCAGTAAGCATCAGCGAGGTTTAAATAAGCCACAACTCTTTCAGGAAATTGTTTTATTATTTTTTCTAGTAAAATTGTTGCTTGTTCATAATGACCACTTTGTTCTAAGTAGTAGGATAAATCATTAAGCCGTTCAACATTAATTTTATTTATATCAACTTCATTAGTTTTAGATAATAAATAAAAATGTAAATATTTATTATCACATTCTTTAAAATGGATATATTCATTTTGACTATTACCATAATTTTGAATACTTATTATTTTTCTTTCATCATCGTAAATTCCCTCTATGTCATTCAAAGAAATCAAACCTTCATTTTTGAACTCAAGAGAATCTAAAGAAAGTTCTCCTTTGTATATCACATTTTTTGCGTTATAAATAGCATATACATGCTCATCGTTAATCAAATTTATTTCTAACCATAATGTACATTCCTCATCTTTTAAGAAATAGATACCTTCTCTTGGTTGTTGTGTCTTAATTTTACTTTTAAAATCACTCTTCGATATTACTGCTTCTAAACCATTTACTTTGCCTTCACTATTACAATTGAAGAGTAAAAGTAAAAAATAAATAAATAAAGTGCTAAATTTAAAAATAGTCATTTGTTCAAATATTTACATTTATTTTCTTTTAATAAAATTTCTTTAATTTTATTTGTCTTATTAATTCTATCTTCAAGACCCCTTCTTCCTCCATTCACTGCTTTGGTAACCTTAGTAACATTATCCGTCTTTTCAATTATAACATTTATGTTTCCCCAAGCCGAACCAAACTCCCAATACCACCCCGCAGCATCAACAGCGTATTTAATTTCAGATGCAATTAGAAGATTATTTGGTTCAATAAAGAAGTCTGTATCTTCATTGAATTGTTTTTTTACATAATTTGTGTAATTTGTATAGTTAATTCCCCGTCAATTGAATTAGACCTCTTCCTTTAAATCGTTTCCCATCGCCTGGTTGTGTATTCCCTAAATCTTTTCTATTCTCATATGCCTCTCCTGAGGCATATTCTTCGGTTGTATTAAAATGATCACATTCATGTTCTAACTGGGCTAAAAAATGAGATAACTTTAAACATGTATTAATGTTGTATCTAACCATTACTTGATTTAGAGCATTAACTAGTTTTTGCGTTTCTAACTTATATACATTGGGCTTATTTTTCATGTTCTTAGATGTGAAAAGACTTTTATTCCCAAACATTTTATTGAATAACTCAGCGGTTAACCCTCCTTGGCAAACACATTTACCTCCCCCAATCGTAAAATACGCACCTTCTTTATTCAAAAATTCTTCTTTGTGTTCGTCTTCATCTCCGGTGCAAGAAACTTCTAACCACAACTTTTCGGTTTCTTTTTTATAAAGCGGGAAAGTTACGGTCTCTCCTTTGGCATAGGTTTTATTTTTCCACTTTCATGATTTCATATTTTTCTTTATCTCCAACAATTGATTCCATAAGATTCCCCTCCAATATTATTTTACCCTTTTCTTTATTTAGTGTTATATAGTAATCATTTGATGAATTTTTTAACCTCATCTGATTGGAAGACTCACTGATTACTTCCATGTCTGTTTCAACAATTTCAACATAAGAATCAATGTTTAATTGTGCTTTTTTACCATTAATCTCCAATTTTATTAGTCCCCAAGCTCTTGGGTCAGCAGATTCGTCCTTTAACCTGAGAAATGTACCTTCATATTCTCCATTCCATACAGTATTGGTTTGTTTTATTTTATTTTGTGTGAAAGTCCATTTTTTTAAAATTTCACCATTATTTACAAGCAATACATTGTATTCATTATTATCTTGTATTAACTGAATTTTTGTTTCTGAAGAGTAGGAGCTGAATCTAAAAATATCAATTATTTTATACCTTTCCTGATCTGCATTTGAGATCAGTTTTTCAATGCAGAATACATATTCTTCTTTATTATTTTCTTTATAAATAGAGTAGGTTAAGCTATCTCCTTTATTCAATTCATCTGATTTTATAAATGTATATTTGTTGAGTTCATCTCCTGAATAAAACTTTTTTCCTACAAACAGTTCATCTATTTTATTTTCAGATTGACTTAGTACTACATTAGAATCTACATTTTTTCTATCTCTTTGAACCTCTTTAATTCCCTCTTTACAAGAGAGGAAAGGAAGAAAATATAGAATAATTAACCAATTTAAAAAAAACTTAATTCTCATGGCTGATCTTCTTTTTTTGGGTTTTTACTTTCAGTTTGTCCTGCGTTGTGCCGAAGTTGCATCGGCACGTCGCTCCCTGGCATACTAAGTGTTTTTCGCTCATTGTTTTTTGTTTTTTTTCCTCCCTCCGGCTCCTCTCCAAAGGTGAGAGGAAGGGTTTTATAAGTCGGCTTGATAAAGTGTTATCCAGTCATATCAAATGTATTAATAATAAATAATCTATACAAACCAAAAGTAGATTTTTAAAACACAAACTCTACTCTTCCTC
>JBKEDE010000066.1:0-2243 GCA_047975265.1 Flavobacteriales bacterium | reverse complement strand
CTAAGTCTAAATGTATTTGTCTTCTCTCATACTCTTTATATAATTTTTGATGTCTTATAGCATCATCTATATTAAATTTTTCAGTATTCATAATTTTTTCTTTAGGATATGTTGTCTTGTTTTTTTCTTGTCCATTACAAGAAATTATAAAAATGCTTAAGCAAAATACCAGTATTAGATTTCTCATTTCACATTTGAGTTAACTATTTTCCATTGAAATTTATTGGTTGTGTATCTTCTTTTTTTCTGATTGGTTACAGGATCTGTTACATGGTGGGTATAGTCCATAATATTGTCCGTATTATACAATTCAAAAGTATATGTAGAATTATTGTCGAAAGTATGATAAAGCCCCTTGGCATGCAATAACTCATGAGCCGTACTGCTATCGTTTCTATTTTGGAAAGCTACAACAGTTTTAACATTGTTTCCTACATCTTCTGCAATCCCGTTCAAATTTAAAGATGTCGGTAACATATATACCCTATAATAATTTTTATATACTGAATTAGTTGCAATATCAAAAAAGTCATCGTCTAGAGCTTTATGCAAAGAACGAAAATTAGATACATCCATTACTACATTACCACTTGCATCCTTTGTGGTGAAAAATAGATTGAACCACCAGCTATCGATTGTTAATTTTTGAGCATTAGCAACATTTGTTTTAAGATAGGCTTGTCTCATCGCATTTTCAAGAAGTGTTATCTCATTTCCTTTTACACTTCCTGTTTGAGCCTTTCCCTTTATCATTACTTCTACGGGAATCATTACAATATCAACATTTTTTATTTGATCGTTTGGCAAAACCTTTATTTCCCCCACTTTTTGCATCTGTTTATTTTTGGTAGCGATAACCCGTATGGTTTCGGGAGAAGAAAATGCTTTTTTACATTTTATACTAACAGCGCTTTCATCGTGGTTTATACCTTTTGCAACGGTAAATTGTTTAAGTATTGTTACCTCAAAAACATCAGTATTATAGGCATAGTGCAATTTGTCTGCTTTCTCTTCCACATATACAATGGCATCTAATATTGCAGTCTCGTTAACTTTTAATGTCATATTGGGAACATAATATTTTCCTTTGTAAACACTAAATGAGTTGTATTCATTTAAGCTGTTATTGTATTTGTTTTTGTCGGCAGTAAATTTTGCACCTGATTGTGTAGCATAAATTTTACCATATTTTCCAATAATCCCATTATAAGGGTAATCAACTTGTAGTTTACTGTCTCCAACTCTAGACCAATCAAACCCAAACTCTCCTTTCCAATTTTTGGTTGGTCTAAAGAAAACTGCACATTTCGCTATTGTTGGAGACGGAGGCGGATTTCCTGGATCTCCGCTATGTTTAATGACTGTATTACTATTTTCCGAATAAACTTCAGCTGCATATTCAGAAATACTACTTTCAGAAAAATAAGTTAAATCTCCACCTACAATTTCAGTAATTTTACCTTTGACTATTCTTATTCTACTCATGTTGATTAAATTTTTTAATGAGATTTTCCTTTTTCCCCACTTTTATTATCAATATCGTTTTGCGCATGTTTAGTAATTGCTCCATTGCTCACTGTTTCCATTCCGCTCTCGCTATTCACAATCGTTTTTCCTTGTTTCGTTTCACTATGCACATCACCCTCAATCATTTCCGTAAGCTTTCCTGTGATAAACATACTTGCATCACCCACAACAGAAGTCATTTTCATAGCACCGACACTTTGTGTTGCATTTAAACCAATACTTTGGCTTCGGTTCATTCCAATGGTGTCACTTTGGTTCATTCCCACACTCGTGACCATATTTTCACCAACATTAATATTCATATTCTTGCAATTGAGCGTCATCGTTTCAGGAGCGGTGATATTAATATTGCTTCCTGTGGTATCCAAATGGATTTCGTTTCCTGATTTATCGGTGATAATAATGCTTTCGTCTTCCGTGAAAACCACTTTATGTCCGCTTCGGGTCATAATGGATTTTACTCGGTTGTTTTCTCCTCCTCCAAGTCCTACTTTCCCGTGAAACATTCCTCCCATTACGAAGGGTCTGTCGGGATGGTTGTGGACAAAACCGACCATGACTTGGTCTCCGACTTCGGGAATCGCAACGTACCCTCGGTTTTGGGTCACTTGGTCCGAACCTCCTGCATCGGGAGCCATCATTCTAATAAAGTGGGTGGTGTCGTGCAATTGCCAATCGAACCGTACCTTGACTCTTCCTTGTCCTTTGGGATCGGT
>JBKEDE010000020.1:0-45898 GCA_047975265.1 Flavobacteriales bacterium | reverse complement strand
TTTTGGTGTTAGTTTGCGTATTCCAAAATCGTCTTTAATCAATGGAACATTATGTCCACCCGCTCCCATATTTGCGGTTAAAGTAGGGCATACATTACTTTTATTTTCACGCACATAAACTCTTCGCCATTGATAAACCGTATCTTTTTTGGTAATAGTTTTAATAAGTTCAGGATAATATGGATGATTTTTGGGGTAATAATATTTTTTGTCTTGTTTGCCCTTTTCCAAAATATCGAGGATTGTTTTGGTTAATTCAATTTCTTCGGGAAATTTAAACTTATTGTATTTTTTAACTTGTTTTGGGTCGAATGCAACGATAAATATCCGTTCTCTATTTTGCGGAACATTGGCGTGGGTCATAGAGTTTAATACTTTATGATAAACTTTATAACCTAATTTTTTCTCTAAAATCTCAACAATTACTTTAAAGGTTTTGCCTTTGTCGTGAGAAACCAAATTTTTTACATTTTCTAAAAACACAACCTTTGGTTTGTGTTTTTCTACGATTTGTTCAATGTCAAAAAACAATGTTCCTCTTGTATCTGAAAATCCTTTTTGATAACCGGCAATAGAAAATGCCTGACAGGGAAATCCGGCACAAAGTATTTCAAAATTTTTAGGAATGTAGTTTTTTACTGTTTGGCTTGTGATGTCTCCAAATGGAATTTCGCCAAAATTTTCTCGGTATGTTTTTTTCGCATCTTTGTTCCACTCACTTGTGTATACACATTTTCCGCCGACATTTTGCATTGCTATTCTAAAACCTCCGATTCCTGCAAAAAGGTCAATAAACTTAAACGTATAATTTTCTAGCGTTGGAAATGGGACGTTTTCTACCTCAAACAAAAATTGCTGTAAAGCATCTTCCGCAACAATAGAAATTTCACTTTCATTTTTGTATTCAACATAGTTACTCAATACGCTTAAAGCATCACTTTTATAATGTTTTGAAACGCCATTATGGATGTTGTGAAGGTAATGAGTTAGGATAGCTTTTTCTTCATTAAAAGGTTCAACAAGCCTTATTTGATAGTTTTTATCATCAAATTCTTCAATGCTTATTTTTTCTTTTATTAACATTTTTATGTCCCAATTTTTAATGTTGCAATTTACAAATTAAAATTTAGAAACATCAACTTTTACTTTTTTAGGCAAGTTTCATTTTTAGCCGTGATGTTGAGTGGCATTTCCCATAACACCCAAACATACGTAATTTCGTTTATTTTTATAGTTTAATATAACTTGAAAATAAGTCTTGTATGAAAACGGCATGGTTTTAACCATTCATTGAGAGTAAAAATTCTTCGTTACTTTGCGTTCGTTCAATGCGTTGTTTTACAAATTCCATGGCTTCAACCGGATTCATATCAGCTAAATGACGACGCAATATCCACATACGTTGAGCTGTTTTTTCGTCTAACAATAAATCATCACGGCGTGTTGAAGATGATACTAAATCAATTGCAGGGAACATTCGTTTATTGGCAATTTTGCGATCCAATTGTAATTCCATATTACCAGTTCCTTTAAATTCTTCAAAGATTACTTCATCCATTTTAGAACCTGTATCGATTAAAGCGGTGGCAATAATGGTTAGAGAACCGCCTCCTTCAATTTTTCGGGCAGCTCCAAAAAAACGCTTGGGTTTGTGTAAAGCATTGGCATCTACACCTCCTGACAATACTTTTCCTGATGAAGGGGAAACAGTATTATAAGCCCGTGCCAGTCGTGTAATAGAATCTAATAAAATCACCACATCATGACCACATTCTACCATCCGTTTTGCTTTTTCTAATACGATATTGGCTACTTTAACATGATTTTTGGCTTCTTTATCAAAAGTTGAAGCGATAACTTCTCCTTTTACGCTTCGTTGCATATCGGTTACTTCTTCAGGACGTTCATCAATTAATAAAATAATCTGATAAACTTCAGGATGGTTGCTTGCGATAGCATTTGCCACATCTTTCAGTAACATGGTTTTACCCGTTTTGGGTTGAGCAACGATCATTCCTCTTTGTCCTTTTCCTATGGGAGAAAATAGATCGATAATACGTGTTGACATAGAGCTGCTTCTTCCTGCCAAATTAAATTTTTCTTGAGGAAATAAAGGCGTTAAGTGCTCAAATGCTACACGGTCACGAACATATTCAGGAGAGCGTCCATTGATTTCAGCTACTCGAATTAACGGAAAATATTTTTCTCCTTCTTTCGGTGGGCGAACGTTTCCTTTTACAGTGTCTCCTGTTTTTAATCCGAATAACTTAATTTGAGATTGAGAAACGTATATATCGTCAGGAGATGATAAATAGCTGTAATCGGACGAACGTAAAAAACCGTAGCTTTCTTTATTATTGTTGTCTTTTACGATGTCTAAAACCCCTTCGCAAACGATAATACTGTCAAATTCATAATCGGGAGAACGAAATTTATTTTTTCCTTGATATCCGTTCGTTTTTATATTATTATTTGGATGTTTTTTATCGTTTTTAGCATTCTTGTAAAGCGGATTATTCGGGTTATTGGAGTTGCTCTTATAATTTTGCTGCCCTTGTCCAGTGGTAGATTGAGGTTTCTTTTCTCTAATTTCCGTTTTTGAATCAGCAACAATTGATTTTTCTCTATTGGGTTGCGGTTTTTTAATCCTTTCTCTTTTTTTTCCGGATTCATTTTTATCAACTTCTTTTTTCACTGATTTTACTTTTTGTTTTTCTTCAGGCTTATCTTTTAACTCTTTAATTGCTAAAGGATTATCTGCTTGAAAATCTAAGATTTTGTAAATTAAGTCTAACTTTTTTAATTGTTTGTATTTGGGTATACCTAATTTTTCGGAAACCTCGTGTAAATCAGCAACTTTTTTGCTTTTTAATTCAGAAATGTCAAACATTTAAATGATTTTAATTAATTTGTATGAATTATGATAATTGTTATTTATTGTCGGAAACAATGTAATATGAAGAGCAAATTCTTTTATTTCCGATGCAATAATACAATTATTTTTTTAGTCGACATCATGGTATCATATATTTTTTTTAAATTTGTGGTGAAATTTATTATCATTTTATGATTCAAAGAATACAAAGTATTTATTTACTTATCGTTTCCATTTTAATAGGAGCAACGTTTGCCTATTTTAATGACGAATGGATTAAAAATAAATTCTTTGAAATTTCAGGAATATTCATTGGCTCGTGCTTATTGGCTTTTGTTACCCTTTTCTTATTTAAAAAAAGAGGGTTTCAAATAAAATTAAATCAGTTGAATATTCTTTTAAACGTGTCTATAATTGGATTATCGACATACCATTTACTAAATTTACCTGGAGGATTTGAATTTCCTGAGAAAGGTATTGAGTTGGTCTTTCCCATAATAACAGCATTGTTGGCTATTGTGTTCTTATTTACTGCCAATCGTGCTATTAAGAAAGATGATCAACTCGTAAAATCTGTAGATCGTATTCGATAAACATTCAACTTAGTTATATATTTGTGTAACCGCCTCTTTTATTAAGTGGGCGGTTTTTTTATATTTCACCAAAGATTTCTGTTAATAAATCCCTTTATATTTAGAGGGATTTACCTCTTGCATAAATTCATATATTTTTTCGACAATATCCTCTACTTGCGGTTTAGAAAAATAATCACCATCGAAACCTGAAGGTGTCCGGTGTTCTACTGAAGTAATTGTCAATGGTTTACTATCCAAGTAATGATACGCATCTTGTTCTTCCAATATTTTTTGTAAAATGAATGACGAAGCTCCTCCGGGAACATCTTCATCTATTACAATTAAACGATTGGTTTTTTGAACACTTTTTACAATATCATGATTCAAATCAAACGGTAATAAAGACTGCACATCAATAACTTCAATTTCTATAGCTAATTCAGCCAATTCCTGAGCAGCTTTTGTTACTTCATTCCATGTAGAGCCATACGTTACAACTGTTACATCTTTTCCTTCTCGTGTTACTTCTACTTTTCCCAAAGGGGTTTTAAATTCTCCCAAATTGGATGGTTTTTTTTCTTTTAAACGATATCCGTTTAGTGGTTCTATCACCAAAGCAGGGTCATCTGAAACAACCAATGTATTATAAAAACCAGCAGCTTGTGTCATATTTCGAGGAACTAAAATATGGATTCCTCGTAACATACCTAACAAAGCTCCCAAAGGAGAGCCTGAATGCCAAATTCCGACTAAACGATGACCTCTAGTTCTTACAATAACCGGAGCTTTCTGCCCTCCTGCCGAGCGATAATGAACTGTTGCCAAATCATCTGTTAATTGAGAAGCTGCGTAATAAATATAATCTAAATACTGAATTTCCGCAATTGGGTGAAGCCCTCGCATTGCTAATCCTATTCCTTGTCCTAAAATTGTTGTTTCACGAATTCCTGTATCTCCTACGCGTTCTTCTCCATACTTTTCTTGCAGTCCTTCAAAACATTGATTTACTCCACCTATTTTTCCTGTATCTTCCCCAAAAGTTAATAATTCAGGATACTGCTCAAATAAAACATCGAAATTATCTCGTAAAATAATTCGTCCATCTACCACGGGAGCATTTTCTGCATAAACGGCTTTGATTTCTTCAACCTTTAAAGGAGAGTATTTTGATTCACTATATAAATGAGAGGAATATAAAGATTTTTCTTGAGTAATGGATTTTTTTAACCAATCAGCTAATACCGAACGATCAACCGTTTCTTTAGAAATAATTCTCAAAATTTTTCTTCCTATTGTATAAACGTCTCTTTTTAGCAAACGTTCTTTGTTTAACTTATCCAATAATGAATAAATAAAATTTTTATTTGCACTTTGTTCTACAATAGGTTTTACTACTTGTAAAAAAGAATTTCGCAATTCTTTTATTGGTTCTTGAAACGCATTCCATCCTGTTTTTCGGGCTTCTTTAGCTTCTTTTTTAACTTCATCATGAATTGCCTCCAACTCTTCTTCTTTGATAATACGGTCTTCATTTATTTCAATTGATAGCAACCATTCTTTAAATTTTACAACACAATCATACTCCCGTTCCCATTCCAAACGTTCTTTTGATTTGTAACGTTCGTGAGAACCTGAGGTTGAATGTCCTTGTGGTTGTGTTAGTTCAATAACATGTACTAAAACTGGTACATGTTCTTCCCGAGCAATTTTTTCTGCTTTTTCATAGGCTTCAATTAAAGCAGGATAATTCCATCCCTTTACTTTTATAATTTCAAATCCTTTTTTATCAGACGTTCTTTGAAACCCTTTCAAAGCCTCCGAAATATCCGATTTTGCTACTTGCAAATCATTTTGAACAGAAATTCCATAATCATCATCCCAAACAGAAACAATCATAGGAACTTGAATAATAGCCGTTGCATTCATTGTTTCAAAGAAATTTCCTTCGGCACAAGAGGCATTTCCAATAGTTCCAAAAGCCACCTCATTTCCGTTTGAAGAAAAGTGGGTCAAATGGTTTAAACTATTCAAATTTCGATATAATTTTGATGCCTGTGCCAACCCTAATAAACGAGGCATCTGTCCACTTGTGGTAGAAATATCGGCACTTGAATTTTTTATTTTAGTTAAATCTTTCCACGTACCGTCTTTGTTTAATGAACGTGTAGCGAAATGACAGTTCATTTGCCGTCCTCCTGAGTGCGGTTCGTTTTCTACTCCTACATGTGTGTATACTTGTGCAAAAAACTGAGCAGTGGTCAATTTATCGATTGCCATCATAAACGTTTGGTCTCGATAATAACCGGAACGAAAATCACCTTCTTTGAAAACTTTTGCCATAGCAATTTGAGGCAATTCTTTTCCGTCACCTACAATTCCAAATTGAGAACGCCCGTTTAAAACTTCTTTACGTGCAACCAAACTTAGCTCTCTACTCAGCATTGCCAAACGAAAATCTTCAAGTAATGTTTCTTTATAATTTTTGAAAGATATTTTATTTTCGGAAGCTTTTAATTCTACTGTCATATCGTTTCCCCAGATTAATTCTCCTCAAAGATATTAATTTTTATTCTCTTTTGAAAGATTATCGGTAAAAGACCTTTTTTAACCGTTATTTTTAGAAAATTCTCAGAAAATTCTTTTATTTTTTAAGGTAAAATAATTTTTTATTAGCAACTCCTTTTAAACAAGTAATATTTTTTGAGATAATTTTTAACATTTTTTTGCTTTTATCAAAATAATATATCTTTGTTTTTCATGAAGCGGATTGAAAAAAAAATATGTTTAAAACTAACTAAAGAGCATTTTTTTTTATGGGCAAATCAAAGCTCTACTTCTCTTGTTTTAGATTCAAATCATTATCCTGATCAATCTGAAAAATTTGACTTTATTATTGTCAAAGGCTCTGAGAATACATTGTCTTTATCTTCTCACAAAAAGGCTTTTAAACGTTTAGAAATTTTTAAAAAAGAGATTGATGATTGGATTTTCGGCTATTTTTCTTATGATTTAAAAAACGATACCGAGAACTTAACTTCTCAGAATAACGATTCTTTAAAGTTTCCTGAATTATTCTTTTTTCAGCCTAAAAAAATCCTTTTTATAAAAAACCGTACGGTTACTTTTTCTTATTTACCGCAGTATTCCCATGAAATAGAATCTGATATTGAAATGTTAGAAAAAATACAATTAAATACTGATTTTCAATCTGTTTCATTTTTTCTAACAAGTAGAACGTCTAAAGAAAACTATTTGAAAAATTGTATGGAAATTATTGAAAAAATTCATTTAGGAACGGTTTATGAGATGAACTACTGCATAGAATTTTTTAGTAAAAATACGGTTATTTCTCCCATTAATTTATTTATAAAATTAAATAAGTACAACAAAGCCCCTTTCGCTGTTTTCTTAAAGCATAAAAACATACATGTTTTGTCAAATTCTCCGGAACGTTTTTTAAAAAAAGAAGGCTCAATTTTAACTGCTCAGCCTATAAAAGGAACGCGAAAACGAGGAAAAACTAAGGAGGAAGATATTGTTTTGATTCAAGATTTGAAAAATTCTGTAAAAGATCGGGCAGAAAATACCATGATTGTTGATTTAGTACGAAATGATCTTTCAAAAATTGCACAACATAATTCGGTTCATGTTACAGAATACTGTAAAGTTTATACGTTTGAGACTGTCCATCAAATGATTTCTACTATTCAATGCCGGGTTGATAAGGAATTATCTTCTGTTGAAATTATTAAAGCCAATTTCCCTATGGGTTCTATGACAGGAGCTCCAAAAATAAATGCAATGAAATTTATTGAAGACTTTGAAGACCATAAAAGGGGGATTTATTCGGGTGCTGTCGGTTACATTACTCCAAATGATGATTTTGACTTTAATGTAGTTATTCGAAGTTTGCTTTATAACTCTGATAATCAACATTTATCATTAAGTGTAGGCGGTGCTATTACAGCTTTATCTAATCCAGAAGAAGAATATGAAGAATGCTTAACCAAAGCACAAGCGGTTCTAACTTTACTACAAAACCAAGTATGAAACTATGTAAATTTATTCCATCAAATTGACACCATACATTTACAAAAAACCATAAAAATTTTCGTGTAATTAAGCGAAATTTTTTATACCGAGCATCATAATAGTTATTCCATGAGAAGATTATTAATTGTAGGAACGTTTTTGCTTTTTATATTATTGACTTAGGCATTTAATCTAAAAAATAAAATGTTATCTCAATAAAATTAAAATTGTACTTTTGCACCTCATTAATTGAGAATAAAAAATTATGTCAAATTCCATCCGTAATATAGCCATCATTGCACATGTTGACCATGGTAAAACCACTTTGGTAGATAAAATAATGCATCATTGTCAGCTATTTAGAGAAAATGAAAATACAGGCGATTTAATTTTAGATAATAATGATTTAGAACGCGAAAGAGGAATTACCATTACCTCTAAAAATGTATCCGTAAATTATAAAGGAACTAAAATCAATATCATTGATACGCCTGGACACGCCGATTTTGGTGGAGAAGTTGAACGCGTATTAAATATGGCTGACGGCGTTTTACTTTTGGTAGATGCTTTTGAAGGACCAATGCCTCAAACCCGTTTTGTACTCCAAAAAGCCATTAATTTAAAATTAAAACCCATCGTGGTTATCAACAAAGTTGATAAAGAAAATTGCACGCCGGACATTGTTCATGAAAAAGTTTTTGATTTGATGTTTGAATTAGGTGCTGAAGAATGGCAAATGGATTTTCCTTGCGTGTACGGCTCTGCTAAAAATAATTGGATGAGTGAAGACTGGAACGTACAAACCCAAAATATAGAACCTTTATTAGATAAAGTTGTAGAACATATTCCGGCTCCCAAAGTAGATATAAACGGAACACCGCAAATGTTAATAACTTCATTGGATTTCTCTTCCTATACGGGCAGAATCGCTATTGGACGCTTACAAAGAGGTGTTTTAAAAGAAAATCAACCAATTTCTTTAATAAAACGTAATGGGACTGTTCTAAAATCAAAAATTAAAGAATTGCATACATTTGATGGTTTAGGACGTAAAAAGGTTTCTGAAATTCATGCCAGTGATATTTGTGCTATTGTGGGATTAGAAGGTTTTGAAATCGGAGATACAATTTCAGATTTTGAAAATCCAGAGGCTTTAGAAACCATCGCTATTGACGAGCCAACCATGAGTATGCTGTTTACCATTAACGACTCTCCTTTTTTTGGAAAAGAAGGAAAATATGTTACATCACGCCATATTAAAGAACGTTTGGATAAAGAACTAGAAAAAAACTTAGCACTTCGTGTTAAAGAAACAGATTCTGCAGATAAATTTTTAGTCTTTGGAAGAGGCGTTTTGCATTTATCGGTTTTGATTGAGACGATGCGTCGCGAAGGATATGAACTGCAAATAGGGCAGCCACAGGTTATTATCAAAGAAATAGATGGGATAAAATATGAGCCTTTTGAAGAATTAACCATTGATTTACCTGAATCCGTTTCAGGAAAAGCGGTTGAAATGGTTTCATTGCGAAAAGGAGAAATGCTGAGTATGGAAGCCAAAGGAGAACGAATGGTGTGTGAATTTATTATTCCTTCCAGAGGAATTATAGGGCTACGAAATCAATTATTAACAGCTACTGCAGGAGAAGCCATTATGGCACATCGTTTTAAAGAATACCAACCTATAAAAGGTGGAATACCTGAACGTCAAAACGGCTCTTTAATTTCAATGGAAAAAGGAACAGCTATTCCGTATTCGTTAGATAAATTACAAGAAAGAGGTAAGTTTTTTATAGAACCGGGTGAGGAAATTTATGAAGGACAGGTTATTGGAGAGAACTCAAGAAGTGATGATATGGTCGTTAATGTTACAAAAACAAAGAAATTATCCAATGTGCGTTCTGCAGGGGCTGATGATAAAATGAAAATTGCTCCGGCGATTAAATTTTCATTAGAAGAAGCATTAGAATATATTCAAAAAGATGAATATGTTGAAGTTACGCCCGGTTCCATACGTTTAAGAAAAATTATTTTAACAGAAAGCAATCGTAAGCGAGCTGCTAATCCGGCGTTAAATTAAAAAATAATTTGGGTTAAATAAAAAACACATGCTATTCAAAACATGTGTTTTTATTATTTAAAGAACCTACTTAAATTAAACGGCTACATCATATTCACGAAGTGCATTGTTTAACGATGTCTTTTTATCCGTACTTTCTTTACGTGTTCCGATGATTAAAGCACACGGAACATTATAAGTACCCGCAGAAAACTTTTTAGGATAACTACCCGGAATTACAACTGATCTGGGAGGAACAAAACCTTTATATTCTTTAGGTTTATCATTTGTTACATCAATAATTTTGGTTGAAGCAGTTAAAACCACATTAGCTCCCAAAACAGCTTCTTTTCCTACACGAACACCTTCTACTACAATACAACGTGAACCTATAAAAGCATTATCTTCAACAATAACGGGTGCAGCTTGTAAGGGTTCTAAGACACCTCCGATTCCTACTCCTCCACTCAAATGAACATTTTTACCGATTTGAGCACAAGACCCAACCGTTGCCCAAGTATCAACCATTGTCCCACTATCCACATAAGCTCCGATATTTACATACGAAGGCATCATGATGGTTCCTTCAGCTAAAAAAGACCCATGACGGGCAATAGCATGCGGTACAACACGAACACCTCGTTTTTTATAATTCTTTTTTAAAGGGATTTTATCATGAAATTCAAAAGGTCCTACTTCTATAGTTTCCATTGTTTGAATGGGAAAATACATTACAACTGCTTTTTTTACCCATTCATTAACCTTCCATTGATTATTTACAGGTTCTGCAACACGTATTTCTCCTTTGTCTAACAGTGAAACAATCTCTCTGACAGCTTTCTGTGTGTCTTGTCGTTTTAATAAATTACGATCTTCCCACGCATTTTCAATTATATTTTTAATAACTTCCATCTGTTTAACTATTTTATGCAAATATAGTTTAAGAGAATTATTTTTCATGAATTTTTCATCTTCTTCTTTTTGAAATTCAGTTTTTTCTACATTTCCACATTCAGGTTGTAGGCTAATATCTTTTTCTGCCATTGCCATCCACCTCTCATAATTATTATTTTGAGCAAAAGTGAAGAACACAGTTAAAAGAAGAATGACTGATATTTTTATTTAGCAATGCCTTTGTTTAAATTATGGCTAATGACCCTGCTAAACGCAGTAACGATTGGGTAAATTTAATAGAAATGCAAGTAATTGCATTTTTATTATCACAGTTCTATTATTGTCTGAGGCACTATTCTTTTATTTTTTTATATTTAGTTTCATACAGTTTGCTGTCAGATGCAAATCCAGGGAAAGCCACAATCATACCTACTCCACCACTTTTTCTCATTAATATCAAGTCATTATTTGTGGTTACACCTATTTTCACAGAAGAAGTTCCAAAACCCCAAACGAGAATAAATACCATCATCTTAGCCTTTGTTTGTTTATTCAAAAGATAATATCCGTTATGGATTTTGCCTTTTAGTAGTTTGGTTTCCAAAATAGTTGAATCTTTTCTTAATTCCGCCTTAATACTATTTTCTGATTGTATTTCTAACCGAACCGTTAAGTCTTGCCAATTTTCATAATCGTTGGAATTATAAAAAATAGTAGACCACAGAGAAGTAAAATCCGCTGTTCCATTTTCTGCTTGGTTTTGATACTCACCATTGATTTGGGCAAGATTTTGTATTGTTAACGGCTTCGATTCCAAATGACTCATGGTTTCTTTCACGCTACTACAAGAGTTTAGCAGAAATAAAAACATCAACAGTTTGAGCATATTATAACTGATACTTTGCATAGTTAAATGTTGGTTTATTTTGGATAAGATAACCATTTTTTTTCACAAGAAAAACTTGGAAGCAAGCTATTTTTTTTAGTTTTACAACAACAAAATTGTTTAATAAAATAAAATCTTCTGTTCTATAGCCTTACTAATTTTGAACTGCTTGTTTTTATCTAAAATGTTTAAATCACTTCACTGTTAAAATAGTTTTAATTAAAGGTAAAAACACTTTATTTAGAATAGTTATAAATTAATAAAGGCTCAGTTAAAATAATATACAAGTTCTCTTAAAATATAAAGATTAATACTACATTTGTGGTTCTGGAATTATAGAGAACATAATACGTAGAGTCAAAATGATAAAACATAAAACAGTGTATTTTAAACGTTTAATTGTTCTGAGTCTGATGCTGGTTTCTTCCATGCTGTCTGCACAAGGCGGTGATGAAAAAAACGGGTATCAACTCTTTGATGACAAGTGTAGTGCCTGTCACAAAATAGGCGGTAAATTAATCGGACCTGATTTGACCGGTGTAACCGAGAAATACGATGCCGAATGGTTACAAAAATGGATTTTAAACAATAAAACTTTAGTAGAAAGCGGCGATGCAAGAGCTCTTGAAGCCGTAAAGTTTGATCCAAACTCCGATATGGATGTTTTTGAAGGTCAAATTTCTGAACAAGAGGTTAAAGATATCATCACTTGGTTGGAAAATCCTGTCGAAATTGATACAGATGGAGATGGCGTTCCCGATCCTAAAGATAAATGTCCTACCGAAGTAGGGGCTAAAGATAATAGAGGTTGCCCTGCAGAACCTGTTGCAGAACCTACAAGTGCAAAGGGTGAGGTATCAACAAAAATACTGCTGACAGGGTTTGGAGTTCTTGCGATTTTATTATTATGGATGTTATTCAAGGTTTTTTCTTTGGTTAATGTAATGATGGCACAAGCCAAAGGTATTAGCGAAGAAGAAGCTAAAAAAAGCGATTTGATAGAATTGCTTCAACGATACAGACTGGCAGTTAACTTTATCATTTTATTGTTCGGTTTGTTTGCAATGAAAGCTTTGTACGCTTGGATGTTAAATATAGATGTCAATAAAGGATACGCACCCAATCAGCCGATTTATTTCTCCCATAAAATTCATGCCGGCGAAAACGGAATAGATTGCCAATACTGTCATTCTTCGGCTAAACATAGTAAAACATCCGGAATACCTTCGTTAAATGTATGTATGAACTGTCATAAATCAATCAATGAGTTTACAGGAAAATTAGATAATGATCAAATTGACGGAACAAAAGAAATGCAGAAAATATACGATCATATCGGGTATGATCTTGAAAAAGTAGCTTATACAGGAGAGGAAAAACCCATTGAATGGAAACGTATTCACAATATGCAGGATTTTGTTTATTTCAACCATTCACAGCATATTGTAGCAGGAGAAAAAGCAATTAAAAAGGCAATCAAAGCCGGAACGGTTCCTAATATTAAAAATATCAACCCGGAATTAGATGATTCTCAAGTTTGCTTTGCTTGTCATGGGCGGGTAGATCAAATGGAAGTTGTAGAAATGGCAAGCGATTTTACAATGGGATGGTGTATTGAGTGCCACCGCACAACAGAAGTAGATGGTTCAAGTGAGTATTACAAAGCTCATGATTATGAGAAAATGCATGAAATGGCTAAAAAGGCTCATGGTGAGCGTGGTGATAAAATGACCGTTGCTACTATTGGTGGTTTAGAATGTGGAAAATGTCATTATTAATATAAATTAGAAAAGAACAAAGAGGTTTACTAATATGGCTTCAAACAAAAAATATTGGAGAGGTTTTGCAGAATTAGAAGACGATACGTTAATTGAAAAATTAGAAACATCGAATGAATTTTCGGAAAACCTTCCTACGGATGAATTTTTAGGTAACAAAAAAGGATTGGACACAACTAAAACTTCAAGACGTGATTTCTTGAAGTTTGTAGGTTTCTCCACCGCAGCAGCAACATTAGCTTCTTGTGAAGGTCCGGTTATCAAATCAATTCCTTATATCATCAAACCTGAGGATATAACACCGGGGGTAGCAAATTATTATGCAACAACACTGATGAATAATGGTGATTTTGCTTCCATTTTGGTTAAAACCAGAGAAGGAAGACCTATTAAAATAGAAGCAAATAATACTGCTAAATATTACGGAACAACTTCTGCCAGAGTACAAGGCTCCGTTCTGTCATTGTATAACAGTGAGCGTTTGAAAAATCCATTTATCGATGATAAAGAAGCTACCTTTGAGGAAGCAGATAAATATATTGTTTCCGGATTAGTTAAAGCTGTAAGATCAGGAAAACAGATTGTAATTTTAACACCGTCTTATCCGAGTCCTTCGTTTAAAAAATTAGTAGAAGATTTTAAAATTAAATATCCAACAGCAAAACAGGTGGTTTATGATGCTGTTTCAGAGTCTGCTGCAATTGATGCTTATGAGGAAATAACAGGTGTGAGAGCCTTACCTTCTTATGATTTGGAAAAAGCCAAATTAATTGTATCGTTCGGTGCAGATTTCTTAGGAGATTGGAACGGTGGAGGATATGAAAAACCATACATCAAAGGTAGAAAACCCGGAAAAAACATGGCACGTCATATTCAAGTGGAAGCCAATATGTCGATAACGGGTGCTAATGCTGATACACGTATTCCTATGCAACCTACTCAGGTTGAAAAAACATTAGCCAATGTATATCAGGCATTAATAGGAAGTTCATCAGATAAGGTTGTAAATGCAATTGCTCAAGAAATCAAAGAAGCAGGAAACAAAGCGGTTGTTTTAGTTGATGGAAGTAAAGAAGCATATACAATTGCTTATGCAATGAATGCTCTAATAGGTTCTCAAGTTGTAAATTCTTCAAAATCCGTTTTACTAAAAGAAAGTAATGATAAAACTTTTAACCAATTTATAACCGATTTAAAGGCAGGGCAAGTAGGTGCTGTATTAAATTTCAATACCAATATTATATATGCTTCGCCTAATGCATCAGAACTTAAAGTTGCTTTAAAAAGAGCTGACTTAAGAGTTTCATGTAATCTTTTAAAAGATGAAACCGGCGAAGTGATGAATGTTTTAGTACCCTCAACACATTGGTTAGAGTCTTGGGGAGATGCTAATCCGGTTACAAGTGTTTATACATTAATGCAACCTACAATTCGTCCGTTATTTAAAGGAATCCGTCAATTTGAAGATTCTTTAATGAAATGGGCGGGAATTACCGGCACTTATTATGATTATATAAAGGCACATTGGGAGGAATCTGTTTTAGAAAAATCTTCAGTAAGTAAATTCAATAAAGCATTATATGACGGTGTAGTAGAAACCACCGATGTTTTTATAGGAGGAGTAAATCCGGGATCTGTTTCTTCAGCAGTTTCTAAATTAACAACAGCCAAAGCAGGAAAAACGGAATTATCATTATATATAAAATCAGGTATCGGTAACGGTCATGAATTTCACAATCCTTGGTTACAAGAGTTTTCTGATCCGATTTCAAGAACTTCTTGGGATAATTATGTAACCATGTCTTACGCTGATGCAAAAGAAAACGGATTGTTGAATACCAACGTGATGGACGGTGCCATGAATGGGGGATATGTTAATTTAACCATTGGAAAGACTGTCATCAAGAAAATACCGGTTTTAGTACAACCCGGACAAGCCAAAGGCTCAATCGGTTTAGCTTTAGGATATGGACAGCATTCTCCGAAATTAGCGGAAGCCATCGGACAGAAAGATACGATTGGTGTTAATGCTTATCCAGCGTATCAGAATTTTAGTAAAACACAAGCGGTTTCATTTGAAAAAGTGAGTGGAGAACATGAATTTGCGTGTATTCAGTTGCAAAATACACTAATGGGACGTGATAAAATCATGCGGGAGGTTACCTTAGAAGATTTTATTAACGAAAAACCGGAAGTGTGGAATCCAGCAGAAACATTGGCTACGCATAACGGAAAAGAACACGTTTCTACCGTTGATTTATGGACGAGTTTTGATCGTTCAAGCGGACATCATTTCAATATGTCAATTGACTTATCTGCATGTACAGGGTGTGGAGCTTGTGTAATTTCGTGTACGGCAGAGAACAATGTTCCGGTCGTAGGGAAACATGAAGTGAGAGTTTCACGTGATATGCAATGGTTACGAGTTGACCGTTATTATTCTGCTGATGCCACTTTTAAAGAAGATGCTGAGCGGGCAGAAAATTTCTCAGGATTATGGGAGAATTTATCCGGATACGGAGAGTTAGAAATTCCGGCAGAGAATCCGCAAGTGGCTTTTCAACCTGTTATGTGCCAGCATTGTAATCATGCACCGTGTGAAACGGTATGTCCGGTTGCAGCAACATCACACGGTAAACAAGGACAAAACCAAATGGCTTATAACCGTTGTGTAGGGACTCGTTATTGTGCTAATAACTGTCCTTATAAAATACGTCGTTTTAACTGGTTTAATTATGCTAATAACGACCAGTTTAATTTCAATATGAACGATGATATGGGACGTATGGTTTTAAATCCGGATGTAGCAGTTCGTTCTCGAGGAGTTATGGAAAAGTGTTCTATGTGTATTCAAATGACACAGGAAACCATTTTAAAAGCAAAAAAAGAAGGAAGAGCTGTTAAAACGGATGAATTTAAAGTGGCTTGTTCAACTGCATGTCCTACCGATGCTATTGTTTTTGGAGATATAAACAATAAAAAAGATGAGGTATATGCAAAATTGCAAGACAAAAGACAATATTATTTGTTGGAACATGTAGGAACAAAGCCCAATATGTTCTATCAGGTAAAAGTCAGAAACGAAAAAAAGAAAAGTTAAAAAATTAATAAGAAGAAATTATAATATAGTATTATGTCAGGTCATTACGAAGCACCGGTAAGGAGTCCGTTAATTTTAGGAAATAAAACCTACCACGAAATCACCGAAGATATAGCAAGACCCGTTGAGGAAAAAGCAGGAAAGCTATGGTGGGTTGCATTCTCGATTGCGTTTGTAACCTTTCTATGGCTGATAGGATGTGTTTCTTATACCATTGGAACAGGTATCGGAGTATGGGGATTAAACAAAACCGTTAATTGGGCATGGGATATTACCAACTTTGTATGGTGGGTAGGTATCGGTCATGCAGGAACCTTAATTTCCGCAGTATTGTTATTATTCCGCCAGAAATGGAGAATGTCAATCAACCGTTCTGCAGAAGCTATGACCATTTTTGCCGTTGTACAAGCAGGGTTATTTCCCGTAATTCATATGGGACGCCCTTGGTTAGGCTATTTTGTAATGCCAATTCCTAATGCATATGGATCCTTATGGGTAAATTTTAATTCCCCATTACTTTGGGACGTATTTGCTATCTCAACCTATTTGTCTGTATCCTTGGTGTTTTGGTATATTGGTTTAATTCCTGACTTTGCTATGTTACGCGATCGAGCGAACAAACCTTTAACCAAGAAAATTTATAGTATTCTATCTTTTGGGTGGGGTGGAAAAGCAAAGCACTGGCAACGCTTTGAAGAAGTATCTTTGGTTTTAGCAGGTTTGGCAACTCCGTTGGTTTTTTCTGTACACACTATTGTATCGTTTGACTTTGCTACATCCGTAATACCAGGGTGGCATACCACTATTTTTCCTCCTTATTTTGTTTCAGGAGCTATTTTTTCAGGTTTTGCTATGGTACAAACCTTACTATTGGTAGCAAGAAAAGTTTGTCATTTAGAAGATTATATTACCATTCAACATATTGAATTAATGAATATTGTAATCATGGTAACAGGTTCTGTGGTGGGTGTTGCTTATATTACCGAATTGGTGATTGCATGGTATTCAGGAGTAGAATATGAGCAATACGCTTTCTTAAACAGAGCTACAGGTCCTTTTGCATGGGCTTATTGGGCTATGATGACTTGTAATGTAATTTCGCCTCAATTTATGTGGTTTAAAAAATTAAGAACCTCTATTTTATTTACTTTCTTTTTAGCATTGATTGTAAATATTGGAATGTGGTTTGAGCGTTTTGTAATTATCGTAACTTCTTTACATCGAGATTATTTACCTTCATCTTGGACAGGGTTTGCACCAACGTTCATCGATGTTGGAATTTTTATAGGAACAATCGGATTCTTTTTTGTATTATTTTTGTTATATGCAAGATCATTCCCAATTGTTGCACAAGCAGAGTTAAAAACGATTTTAAAATCGTCGGGAGAACATCAAAAAAAGCTAAGAGAAGAACATGAAAAACACTAAAACATTATACGGCTTATACAATGATGATGATGTACTAATGGATGGTATCCATCATCTGCAAGAAAAAGGTGTGAAAATTAAAGATGTTTACACGCCTTTTCCGGTACACGGTTTAGATCATGCTTTAGGACTAAAGAAAACCCGATTGTCGGATTTAGCTTTTTGCTACGGTGTTTTTGGGTTATGTTTGTCAATTTTTATGACGTGGTATATCATGACGTACGATTGGTCACAAGATATTGGAGGAAAGCCTTCCGTTCATCCCGAAGGGAGCATACAAGCATGGTTTAGAAATATGCCTGCTTTTGTACCTGTTATGTTTGAATTAACCGTTTTTTGTGCTGCTCACTTGATGTGTTTAACTTATTTGTTTAGAAATAAACTGTTTCCGGGAGCCAAACCTCAAAACCCGGATGTGCGTACAACAGATGATATGTTTATGGTAGAGATTAATGTTGAAGATAATCAAGAAGAGATTATTCAGGTATTAAAAGATTCCGGAGTAGTAGAAATATCAACGAAATAAGAAAAAAAGAAGATGAAAAAATATATAAAATCAATCGCTGTTTTAAGTTTTGCATCCATGATGTTATCTTCTTGTTGGGTTGATAAATCAGAGCCTAATTATGTGTTCATGCCGGATATGTATTATTCAGAAGCTTATGAACCTTATGCAAAAGCTGAAAGACCTTGGGATGATAGAGAAACAACGGTTGAGACATTTAAAGATCATAACGGGATGACGGCTTTAAAACCTGTGGAAGGAACTATTCCGAGAACAGAAGACGGTATTTTACCAACAGAATTGCCCAATACAGGAGAAGGTTACGAAACCTCTAAAACAGTTACACAATCCCCGTTACTTTTTAGTGAAAGAGAAGCAAACTTGGAAAAAGGGAAGCATCTTTACGGAATTTATTGTGCCGTATGCCATGGTGAAAGTGGTGACGGTAAAGGAATATTGGTACAAAACGATAAGATAAAAGGTGTTCCTAATTATAAAGATCGTGCATACATTACTGTGGGAAGTACTCATTGGGTTATTACACACGGAAAAGGTATTATGGGTTCGCATGCCTCTCAATTAACGTCAAAAGAGAGATGGCAAGTAGCTGAATATGTGATGAAAGTAAAAGGAGAATAATTTAGGTTAGACAATATAAAAGAAATAAAATGTTTAAGTTTCCATTTGGATTAAAGGTAATATCAGGAATATTAATGATAGTCGGATTGTTAGCTTTCGCTGTAGGAATCTACCAATCAAACACCGATGCACATGATATTAAAGAAAACGGTTATGAATCAAAATATTTAAAAGAACACCATCAACATCAAAAAGAAATTAGTGATGAAATGGTAGCAATAGGTGATAATCCTGCCGTTGTTTTAGAAGATCATAATGCAGAAACTGAAGCCAAGCACATTCATCATGCTTATAATCAGATAAAAAACAAACCGTGGACAGCCGTTTATATCGCAGTCATTATGTTTCTATTGATTTCCATAGGGTCGTTATTTTTCTTGGCAGTACAGCATGCAGCCAGTGTCGGATGGTCGGTTATATTAATTCGTGTGATGGAAGGGATCGCAACCTATTTACCTATAGGAGGGGTCATATTCTTTATTTTATTAGTTATATCAGGAATGCATTTCAATCATTTATTCCATTGGATGGATGACAGTTTGTTAAATAAATACATGATTGTAACAGACGGAACCAAAGAATATGTAGCAGAAATGATAGAAGGAGCAGTCCCAAACCCTGATTATGATTCAATATTAGCAGGAAAAGAAGCCTATTTAAATGTGTCTTCTTGGTTAATCCGAGCTACCATTTATATCGGAGGTTGGATTTTCTTTCTTTTTAAATTAAAAGGATTATCCATGAAATTAGATGCCAATCCGTTTGATAGACGCATTTTTATCTCTCAACGAAACTGGTCAGCAGGATTTATAGTATTTTTTGCTGTAACTTCATCCATGTTGGCATGGGACTGGATTATGTCATTTGACCCACACTGGTTTTCAACCTTATTTGGTTGGTACACTTTTGCGAGTTATATGTGTTGCGTATTAGCTGTGATTATCTTAGTATCTGTATTCTTAAAATCTCAAGGAGTATTTCCTGAATTTAACGACAATCATCTGCATGATTTAACAAAATATATGTTTGGTTTTTCTTTATTATGGGCATATTTATGGTTTTCTCAATTTATGCTGATTTGGTATGCTAATATTCCGGAAGAAGTAACCTATTATTATGCTCGTTTTGACGAACATAAAATTCAATTCTTGGGAATGTTAATTCCAAACTTCGTACTACCTTTATTGGTTTTGGTAAGTTCATCAATTAAACGAAATTATAAAGTTGTTTGCTTTATGGCTTTTGTTGTGATTTTTGGTCATTATTTAGATTTCTTTATCATGATGGAGCCGGGTTCCGTAGGAAGTTTTGCACAAATTGGCTTTGCTGAAATAGGTGCTTTCTTGTTCTTTGCAGGATTGTTTATCTTTGTTGTATTTACAGCTTTAACCAAAAGACCTTCTCAACCAAAAGGAAATCCGCTTCATCACGAAAGCGAGATTTACCATTATCCTTTCTAAAGAAATTAAACTATTTTATAAAAAACCATCCTCAAACTTTTTAAGGATGGTTTTTGTTTATAAAGGACACTACACAATAACCGTTTTTTATATCTTTGCATTGTATGGAAACCAATAGGCAAAAAAAAATAGCTCAATTGTTACAAAATGATTTGAGTGATATCTTTAGGGAAATAAGCAAAGGAGCAAAAAAGAGCTTACTTATTACGGCTACAAAAGTGCGTATAACGCCCGACTTGTCTTATGCTAAGATTTATTTAAGTATTTTTCCATCAAATGACAAACAAGGTGTTTTAGAAGATGTCAAGATGATGAAGCCGCAAATTCGTAAAGCACTTTCAGATCGAATCAGCCAACAATTAAGAAAAACACCCGATTTGAACTTTTTTATCGATGATTCATTAGATTATATTGAAAACATAGAACAAGAATTAAAAGGAAAAGGCAATAATCCCAAATTATAAATTGTAGCACGTGTTGAATACACCTTTTTACATTGCAAAAAAATATTTTCTCACGAAGAAAAAAACAAGTTCTGCCAATTTTATTAATATCACGGCAATTATAGGCGTTATTATCGGAACAATGGCTCTTTTCATTATTTTGTCAACCTTTAGTGGTTTAGAAAAACTAACTATTGAGCTTCTTTTCGAAAAAAAATCTACTTTAAAAATAGAATCTGAATCAGGTAAAAAACTAAAAATCACACCGCCACTTTTACAGCAATTGAAAAAAGTTCCTGAAATAACCTCTGTTTCAAGTTTAATAGAAGAAAAAGTCCAGCTAACATATAAAGGAAGAGGTGACTTTATTTATTTAAGAGGAATTGACAGTATATATCAAAAAACCAATTTGGATTCTTTGCGTCTTTTTGGAGAACTGCCGACATATAATGATCAAATTGCTCTTGCAAACAGTATTGTCTCTAAATTAGATATTTTATTAAATGATACGCAGGATTTTATAAAATTATATGTTCCAAAAGCGGGAAAAATTAAAATCAACAGTCCTCAAGATGCTTTTAAAATTGAACAGGTAACCATGAGCGGTGTTTTTTATGACGATAAGCCTATTGCTTATACAACGATTCAATTGGCAAGAGAACTGCTGGGGTTAAAACCTAATGAAACGTATGCTTTGGAAATCAGCCATGATAAAACATGTACCGATGATGAGGTAAAATTAAAAATCAAGAATAAAATAGGAAATCATTACAAGATTTTAACACAAAAAGATCAATTGGGTTCTTTTTATAAAATGCTAAAAACAGAAAACATCATGATTTACCTTATTTTTACTTTAATTCTAATTATTTCTACTTTTAATTTAATCGGATCAATTATTATTCTAATTATTGAAAAAAGAGAAGATTTGGTAACGCTTCACGCTATGGGAATGGATTTTTCCCGTATTAAAAGAATTTTTTTAATAGAAGGTTTTGTCGTATCTTTTTTGGGGGGTCTAACAGGCATATTTTTAGGTTTTGTTTTAATTATATTGCAACAACAATTCGGAATTGTTCGGGTGAATGCTGTCTTGCCTTATCCTGCTGAAATTACGTTATCAAACTTAGGAATCGTTTTAATAACCGTTATCGTAATAGGAATTTTGGCATCCTTTATAGGAACCATTAAACTTACAAAAGACTTTTTAAAAAAGTAAACACTTAATTCTCAAAAGAATATGTTGTGTTGTTTTTTATCTGCCAGCCCAATGACTTTGATAAAATAAAAATATTGCATAGTTCTTCTTCCAATCGTTTTTCAGCTTGTTTTTTCAAGTCAGATAATTCCACCATATTCTCAATTTCTTTAACAGCCTTACTTTTGACCTTATTCATTTCTTCCGATGAAAATTGATTAAAAGTACTTTGCTGTATATCATAATATTTAATATCCGGAACGATTTGAACTTCCGGTTGTGGAATTTTATTCAAAAAAATGGTTTGGGTAGTCGAGTCTAATTCTAAATCCAATTGTTTCATATCGTACATTACTTGAGCTTTAGCATTTACCACAACCAGTACTTTTTTTTCAAACGAAATCCAATCTCCAAAATATCGATTAATATCTTTATAAGAATAGACATTGGAATAACTCCCTTCTACCACAATCAGTTTGCTTAAATTTTTAATTTCGTTTTGAATTACCTGAGAATGTTCTGAAACTCCGGAATCTTTTTTCTCTACAGAAAAATAAGCATACGTTAAAAATATGCCTGTTAGCAATGCTAATATAGGGAGCAGTAATTTATTATTGACCTGCATAGTTTGGAACGTAAGCATCTCCTGAAAGAATTTTCAACAGATCTTTTTCTAATGTTTCTACAGGACGTTCAACAATTCTTCCTATTTCCGTAGGCGTTTCGTCTGCAAATTCATTATGATAAAAAATAAACGTAGGAACGTATTGGATTCTTTTACCAAAATCTTGACCGGAGAAAGCATGTTTTTGATCATTGATTCCAATTAGTTGTATTTTACTCTTCGGAATGTCTAAGTAATCCATGATTTTCATAAATCGAGGAACTTCGCGTTTACTGTCTTCACACCACGTTCCCATAAAAATTTGAACGCTTCTATTTATAAATAAATTTTTTAGCCATCTTTTTTGGGTTTTGGGAATATTTACGACATAATTGTTATATTCAGTCATGTACCACTCCGAAAAACTGGGGCGTTTTTGTAAATCTTTAATTTTTAAATCCCCTGTAATATTAACATTACCTTCTCGATCCTTATAAAGTTTTAAAACCTTTTCACCTTCAACGGGATTCCTAAAAATAAAGCAGTTGGTTAATAATAGTAAAGCGAAAATACTGATAAAAATGCTACAAGTTCTTTTCATTTGAATTCCAAATTTTGTCAAAGATATGAATTATTCGTTTTATAATCTTTTGAAAAATGATTTTATCAGGTCAAATGTAATCTTTCCCAAAAACAGGAACGGTTAAAACTAGAGTTACTAAGTTTGGGAAAGATTACATTTGTTCATGTTGTTTTGACACTTTTGGGGTATTGCCTATGTCTAATACAATACCCTCTAAATTAAAATCTAATAATGTATTAAAGTATACTTCTCCAAAATTTATATTGAATTTTAAATTTTCTTCATATATATATCTAAAACTATTAATAGTACTCATATCTATTTTTTTAGAATAAATTTTATTATTAACTACAATTGTTCCATATGAATAATAAAACTCATCCTCTATGGTATAACTATAATTTTTATTCATACTTTTAAAAATAAGTTTTTTTACTTTAGGATTTTTGTTATTAAAATTAATGTTTTTTTCATAGTTCTTAGAAAAATCATTACATAAGAACACCCCTTCAGATACAGATAATAAATCAAGTAAATTCTCTATCTTTAATGATTTATCTGTTAATTTTATAGGATAAAAAACATAACAAAACCCATAGTCTAGACAAATATCACTTTTTGGTTTAAAAATTATGATACCATCATATTCGTAATAGTGATTAGGCACTTTATTATTTAAACAGCTTATTATTAACAATGTAGTAACAAGAATATTAATCCCATAATTCTTCATCACAAGATGGTTTTGTTATTATTTGTTTATTTGAATTGTCCATCGGTCTATCAACAAGAACTCTTTCAGACTTTTTACTTTTTAGAGCTTCAGCAATAATATTAGTGAAATGCTCCTCATAAATAAAGTCCCGTTTCTTCATCCAACTCAGCACGGCGTGTTCCAAGTGTTTTTTATATGTTGTATTGGTTTATTCATGCTGTTTTAATACGTTTGGGGTGTTGCCTATAACCCTTATTTCTATTCTAGAATTTATTTTTTTGTAATAATTATCCTCTATATCTTCTATTCTCACTAAAATTTTACCCTCACCGCATGGCTTAATAATATAATTTGAACTTTTTAATAACTTTTTTAGTATATTGCTGTGTACTATCGTTATTCTTTTTGATAATCTTTTATTCCCTGTGAAGTAATATAACTCTATACTAAATTCAAATTGAGGGTTTGATTTAAGCAGTGAATCAATAGCTTCTATTTGCTCTTCACCCTCAGGTGAAAATTGAGAATACGAGTGTTGCCAACTTATATCATTTAAAATTATTATATCATTTAGTTTAATAAAATCCTTTGGAAATCCAAAAGATACATCCTGACTTAACACATAAGAAGGAAGTAGTAAAATAAAAATTTTAATTAATCGCATTTTCTTTTTTTTATGGCAGAAATTGTACTGCTGTATTGTGAAATTGTGTTGTATTATTAGTAACTATTGTTGGTTTTTTATACGTTGTATTACCATTGGGCTTGATAGTAAACCCATATGAAATTGATAATTGAGAGTTACCTTTTCCATTAACAAATAAGGCGTGTTCCACGTTTTTTCTATATATTGTACTCTTTTATTAATACAAAACCCTGAGAAAGCACACTTTCATCAGGGTTTGTTTTTTACTTAATGGTTTTTTTAAGCATTTTGTTTTTTAATCAAATTTAAAGCAGAACCTTCTTTAAACCAGTCTATCTGGTTTTCGTTATACGTATGGTTTAACTTAATGGTATCTTTAGAACCATTTGTATGAACAATTTCTAAAGTCAACTGTTTTCCCGAAGCAAATTGGTCTAAATCCAAAAAGTTAAATGTATCATCTTCTTGAATTAGATCATAATCATTTTCATCAGCAAAAGTTAAGCCTAACATACCTTGTTTTTTCAAATTGGTTTCATGAATACGTGCAAATGATTTTACAATAACAGCTGCAACACCTAAGTGACGTGGTTCCATAGCAGCATGTTCACGTGAAGAACCTTCACCGTAGTTATGATCTCCTATTACAACCGTTTTAATTCCTGCCGCTTTATAAGCTCTTTGTGTAGCCGGAATTGGACCGTATTCACCGGTTAATTGATTTTTAACTTTGTCGGTTTCTTTATTGAAAGCATTTACAGCTCCTATTAAACAATTATTCGAAATATTATCTAAATGTCCTCGAAAACGTAACCAAGGACCTGCCATTGAGATATGATCTGTAGTACATTTTCCAAACGCTTTAATCAATAGTTTCGCTCCTTTAATATTTGTTCCAAGAGGTTCAAACGGGGTTAATAATTGTAACCGGTCAGAACTTGGATCTACTACAACCTTTACTCCCGAACCGTCTTCCATAGGTGCTTGAAATCCTGCATCTTCAACATCAAATCCTTTAGGAGGAAGTTCTTCTCCTGTAGGTTCATCTAATTTTACTTCAACACCGTCTTTATTGACTAAAGTATCGGTAATCGGGTTAAAGTCCAAACGTCCTGAAACAGCAATTGCAGCAACCAGTTCAGGTGATGCCACAAAGGCATGTGTATTCGGATTTCCATCTGCCCGTTTGGCAAAGTTACGATTGAAAGAATGTACAATACTGTTCTTAGGAGCATTTTTTGGGTCTTCATAACGTGCCCATTGCCCTATACACGGACCACATGCGTTTGTAAATATTTTAGCATTCAAATCTTTGAATATTTGTAATAATCCATCACGTTCTGCTGTATAACGTACTTGCTCGGAACCTGGATTAATTCCAAATTCAGCTTTTGTTCCCAATCCTTTATCCAAGGCTTGTTTTGCTACAGATGCAGCTCTTGATAAATCTTCATAAGAAGAGTTTGTACACGAACCGATTAATCCCCATTCTACTTCTAAAGGCCATCCGTTTTTAGTTGCTTTAGCATTCATTTCTCCTACAGGTGTTGCCAAATCCGGTGTAAAAGGTCCGTTTAAATGAGGTAATAATTCATCTAAATTAATTTCAATTAATTGGTCAAAATATTTTTCAGGATTTGCATAAACTTCAGGATCTGCTGTTAAATATTCTTTATATTGATTGGCAGCATCTGCTACGTCGTTACGGTCTGTAGAGCGTAAATAACGTTCCATAGAATGATCATATCCAAATGTGGATGTCGTTGCTCCAATTTCGGCTCCCATATTGCAAATAGTCCCTTTTCCTGTACAAGACATGGATAAAGCTCCTTCTCCAAAATACTCTACAATAGCTCCTGTACCTCCTTTTACAGTTAGAATATCAGCTACTTTCAGGATTACATCTTTAGGTGATGTCCAACCGGAAAGTTTTCCTGTTAATTTTACACCAATCAGTTTAGGAAACTTTAATTCCCAAGGCATTCCTGCCATTACATCTACAGCATCTGCACCACCAACACCAATAGCTACCATACCTAATCCACCGGCATTAACCGTATGAGAATCTGTACCGATCATCATCCCTCCGGGAAAAGCATAATTTTCTAAAACAACTTGATGAATAATTCCTGCTCCGGGTTTCCAAAATCCAATTCCGTATTTATTTGATACGGATTCTAAAAAATTAAATACTTCAGAACTCTGGTTAATTGCATTCTGCAAATCTTTATCTGCTCCAACTTTTGCTTGGATTAGATGATCACAATGAACCGTTGTGGGAACGGCTACTTTATTTTTTCCTGCTTGCATAAATTGCAACAATGCCATTTGTGCTGTTGCATCTTGACAAGCTATACGATCCGGTGCAAAATCTACATATGATTTTCCTCTTACATAAGATTCCGTTGCTTTTCCATCCCAAAGATGATTGTATAAAATTTTCTCAGCGTGCGTTAAAGGGCGACCCACTATTTCTCGAGCCGTATCAATACGGTCTTTCATTCGAGCGTAGGTTCCTTTAATCATTTCAATGTCAAATGCCATAAATGTGTTTATTTAAAATAAATTAAGCCCTAAATTTACATGTTTTCTTTTTTATTTGAAAATAGTTTATTTATCTATAATCATTATAAATAAATGGTGTCTTTTTGTTAATCGTTTTATCAAGGAGCAGGATTAGGATATTCTAAATGAATTTTTTCAATTTCTTTAAGAATTTCATCACTCAATGTTATATGAATTGAGTCAATATTTTCTTTCAACTGTTCCATCGTTGTAGCTCCAATAATGGTTGATATTAAAAAATCTCTTGAGGTTACAAAAGCCAAAGCCATCTGTGCTAAAGAGATATTATGTTTTTTTGCTAAATCAGCATATTTTTGAGTTGCTTTTGTCGTATTTTCATGAGCATATCGGGTAAAATAGTTAGGCCAATTGGTATAACGGGTTTCTTTTGGATTTTTTCCATTTAAATATTTTCCTGAAAGAATTCCTCCTCCTAAAGGAGAATAAGCAAGTAGTTTACAATTTTCACGAATAGCCATTTCAGCCATTCCTATTTCAAACGTCCTATTAATCAGCGAATACGCATCTTGATTGGAAATAATTCGAGGTAATTCAAATTCGTCAGCCAATTTTAAGTATTGCATCAGGCCCCAAGGTGTTTCGTTGGAAATACCTATATAACGAATTTTCCCACGATCAATTTGCTTTTTTAATTCTTCCAAGACATACTTAAAATCGGTAACGGCATCATTTGAAATATGTGTATAACCCAACTGTCCGAAAAAATTGGTTGGGCGTTCCGGCCAATGCAATTGATACAAATCAATGTAATCCGTTTGTAACCTTCTTAAAGAGCCGTTTATCGCTTCTTCAATGAAACCTTTTCCAGAAAAGCCTTTTCCCTTACGAATATGTTGTAAACTTTTTGGATTAGGTCCTGCTACTTTTGAAGCTATAATTAAATCTTCTCTTTTTTGATTTTTTAACCACGTACCAATATATTGTTCAGTTAATCCTTGTGTATTTTTATTAATTGGAATGGCATATAATTCGGCGGTATCAATAAAATTAATTCCTTGATTTACAGCATAATTTAACTGTTCATGGGCTTCTTTTTCTGTATTTTGTTGTCCCCAAGTCATCGTTCCTAAGCAAATTTTGGAAACTTTGACTTTTGTATTGGATAATTGTCCGTATTTCATTTATATTTTATTATTTTTAGACTAAATTACAGTTTTTGTTTTAGAAATACATTACAGTTTGTCTTTAAAAAAAAGTTACAGTTTAAAAGAAATTCAGCAGAAAATGGCGAATTTTTGTGTTTATCAAGATCGTTGTCATTATGATATTGAAAAAAAATTACGAGAATTTGATTTAATACCTGAAGCAAAAGATCAAATTATTCTTTTTTTGTTAGAGCATAATTTTCTTAATGAAGAACGATTTGCTTTTAATTTTGCACAGGGAAAATTTAACCAAAAAAAGTGGGGGAAAAATCGTATCCGGCGTGAATTACAAACTCGTAATATTCATGACAGATTGATTAAGAAGTCTTTAGAAAGAATTAATCATGGTGATTATCTTGAAATGTTGGAACAACTTTATTTAAAGAAAACAAAAGAAATTAAAGAATCTAATCCGTACAAAAAAAGACAAAAAATTTATCGGTATTTGGTTTATAAAGGTTTTGAATCAGAGTATATTTCAGCATTGCTAAATTCTTGACTATGCTATTTAAGCAAAATTAATGAAATACATTTCGGGCAGTTTCTTTTATGATGTCAATAATAGGAATTATAGCTTTTTGGTATAAAACGGATTCATCAAAAAGTAAAGGATTGATAAATTCCATCTTTGAATTGAGAAACAAAATAAACATCGTAAATAACGAAATGATAATCAATTGTTTGATTAAGGAAAAAAGAATACCGCCTACTGTATTTAAAATTCCTAATCCGGTTAAAGAAAAAATTGACTGAACTGCTTTTCCTAAAAAATGAACCGCTACTAAAATACCTATAAACGTGATAAACAAAGCAGTTATTTTTATATATTTGGAATCCATTAGATTTTCTTGCAGTAAATAATCCGCTACATAGTCAGAAAAATGAAGCGTTCCGTAAATACCTATAATTAAGCCTAATAATGAACTCAATTGATATATTAATCCTTTATTAAAACCCTGATAAGCTCCATAAATTAAAAATATTCCTACAATAATATCAATTATATTAAAATCCATTTAACTAATTTTGTATATGACAAATAAACAAAAAACTATCGAGGCACAAAAATGGGATGCTATTCTTGATTTCTTTAAAAAAAATTTCACACAAGGCGATGATTTAGATTTGGATGGCGTTATTTTTTTAATCGGCTCTAGAGAATTGGGTATTGGATATAAAAAATTTAAAAAAGATGAAAAAATAGACATCATGCACATTGCTGTTTGTCGCTTATTAGAGCCTTATGGATTTTATACATTTGATTATTTTGATGAAACCGGTTGGCCTCATTATACCTTATTAGATCAATTGCCTGCATTGAACACAGGAGAACAAACAATCATGATGAAAAAAGCGATTATCCGCTATTTTGAAGATGAAGAAATTTTAGTTCAAGAATTTCAGGAAATTGAAATACAAAAATTATAAATTTGCAAGGCAAAACAAATGATAATGATTCATAAAATAAAAGAATACATAAAAGAAGTAGAACAATTTGACACCAACGATAAACAAAAAATTGAAGATTTCAGAATTCGGTTTTTAAGTAAAAAAGGTGTTTTAAAAGATTTATTTGTTTCTTTTAAAAAAGTCCCTAATGAAGCCAAAAAAGAATTTGGGCAAGCTGTTAATCAATTAAAAAGTAAGGTTGAAGAAAAAATTAATACTTTAAAAGAAAAAATAGAGCTAAGAGAAGAAACGCAAAATTTATATAATGATTTAACCCGTCCGGGAGAGCCTTTGGTAATAGGTTCACGTCATCCTATCTCTGTTGTTCGAAATCAAATTATTGAAATCTTTAATCGAATCGGATTTACTGTTTCTGACGGCCCTGAAATAGAAGACGATTGGCATAATTTTACAGCATTAAATCTGCCTGAATATCATCCTGCTCGAGATATGCAAGATACCTTTTTTATTGAGAAAAATCCGGATATTCTGTTAAGAACCCACACTTCTTCTGTACAAATCAGACATATGAAAACGCACAAACCTCCTATACGGATTTTATCTCCGGGGCGTGTGTTTCGTAACGAAGCTATCTCAGCAAGAGCACATTGTATCTTTCATCAAATAGAAGGATTGTATATTGATCAAGATGTTTCTTTTGCAGATTTAAAACAAACTATTCAATATTTTACTAAAGAATTATTCGGAAAATCGGAAATCCGTTTACGACCTTCTTATTTCCCTTTTACTGAACCTAGTGCTGAAGTAGATGTATATTGGGGGTTGGAAACTGAAGCAGATTATAGAATCACGAAAGGCACAGGTTGGTTAGAAATTATGGGATGCGGAATGGTTGACCCAAACGTTTTAGAAAATGTAAAAATTGATCCAAAAACATACTCTGGTTTTGCTTTTGGTATGGGAATTGAACGTATCACAATGTTATTATACCAGATTAATGATTTACGGATGTTTTTTGAATCAGATGTACGGTTTTTACAACAATTTGAGTCCGAAATGTAATAAATCTACTATTTAATGAGATTAATTGTTTTTTGAGCTTCAACAGCACGATCAGAAGATACAATATCTGCCCCATTTTTAAAAAACTGCTCATAAATTTGATTTCCTTTGGAAGCTGCTCGCTTATCTAAGTTTCCCAAGGTTCCTAAAATAGTCATAATGCCTTTTTGATGTAAAAAATCGTAATGTTCTTTTTTAGGCTCTCGAACTCCAACAAAAGCAATCATTCTATCGTTTGGGATGCCTTTTTCTATATGTCGATCATATTCTTCCTGATTCCGAATGGATACGGACAGCATCATTTCTGGAGCTAATTGATGTAGTTTTTCAGCTTGATTCTGATTATATGAAATCAAGACTACATTTTTTTCAGTTGCCGTTTTTTTTACCAAATCTATCACCTCTTTATATGAAACCGATTTTTTAAAATCTAACATTAAAACGATTTCGTTTTTTTTAGCAAAATTTAATATATTTTCTAATAAAGGAATTTTAAATTCGGTTGTTTTTTTATAATCATCAACCAAATAAATTAGTTTCAATTCTTCAAAAGTAAAATTATTTATATTTCCGTTTCCGGTAGTTGTTCTTCTTAGGTCATCATCATGCAAAAGAACTAATTTCCCATCTTTGGTTGTTGTTATATCAATTTCAAATATTTTTATATCCTTGCCCAATAGAAAATCTATTGTTTCCAAACAATTTTCAGGATACCCCATATATCCTTTTCCGCCACGATGAGCACTGATAAAATAACGAATATTTTTTTGATTGAATGTCAAATCATACGCCGTAATAGAATCTTGTGTTGTATTAACTGATAAATCGGGAGCTTGTTTGCATGAAAATAATGTAAAAACTAAAATTGAAAGAATTGATTTTTTTAACATAGAATTGATTTATCTAGCAAATATAAGAGAAATTTATGTGGCAAAAATCAAGGCTTCTTTGCCAAATTATCTTCAAACCTTACTAATTAATTGTTTATATTTGATGATATTAAAATTTTAAATATGTATCCAAAAGATTTTCAACAACATCTACAAAAAGAACTTCAAGAAATAAAAGAAGCAGGATTATATAAATCGGAACGAATTATTACAACATCACAAGATGCTGAAATTCAAACGATAGAGGGGAAGGCTGTTTTAAACTTTTGTGCAAATAACTATTTAGGACTTTCTAATAACAAAGAAATCATTCAGGCAGCCAAAGATGCATTAGACACACATGGATTTGGAATGTCTTCCGTACGTTTTATTTGTGGAACACAAGATATACATAAAGAATTAGAACAGAAAATAGCTGATTTCTTAAGAACTGAAGACACTATATTGTATGCTGCGGCTTTTGATGCCAATGGAGGTGTTTTTGAACCTTTATTTACCCAAGAAGATGCTATTATTTCAGACTCTCTAAATCATGCCTCTATTATTGATGGAGTTAGACTTTGTAAGGCTGCACGTTATCGCTATCAAAATAATAATATGGATGATTTGGAAAAGCAGCTGATTGAAGCATCTAAACAAAATCACCGCTTTAAGATTATTGTAACGGATGGTGTTTTTTCGATGGATGGAATTGTTGCCAATTTAAAAGGAATTACAGATTTAGCAGAAAAATATAACGCTTTGGTAATGGTAGATGAATGCCATGCTACCGGATTTATGGGAAAAACCGGAAGAGGAACACATGAATATAATAATGTCATGGGAAAAATTGATATTATTACCGGAACTTTAGGAAAAGCACTCGGAGGAGCTATGGGCGGATTTACAACCGGAAAAAAGGAAATTATTGCCCTATTACGCCAACGCTCACGCCCTTATTTATTTTCCAACTCTTTAGCTCCAACTATTGCAGGAGCTTCTATTAAAGTATTTGAAATGCTTTCCAAGTCTACCAAATTACGTGATAAAGTAATGTGGAATGCAGATTATTTTCGTAAAGGAATGAAAGCCGTCGGTTTTGATATTATTGAAGGAAATGCTGCGATTGTACCTGTTATGTTATACGATGCTAAACTTTCTCAAGTTATGGCTAATAAACTTTTAGAAGAAGGAATTTATGTTATTGGATTTTTCTATCCTGTTGTTCCTAAAGAAAAAGCTCGCATTCGAGTTCAACTTTCAGCTGCACACACACAAGAACATTTAGATAAAGCTATTTCAGCTTTTACCAAAATTGGAAAAGAATTAGGTGTTATATGATTTTTGATAAAACATTTATTTTAAACTTTAGATTCAAATAAAAAACGCTTCTGAAAAAAGAAGCGTTTTTTAGTATTACTTTATTTTGATTACATCATGCCTGGCATTCCGCCACCCATAGGAGGCATAGCCGGAGCATCCTCTTTTGGAATTTCGGTTACAATACAATCTGTGGTTAATAACATTCCTGCAACAGAAGCGGCATTTTCTAACGCTATACGTGTTACTTTCGTAGGGTCAATAATTCCTGCTTCTAACATATTGACATATTCATCTGTTTTTGCATTGTATCCAAAGTCTTTTTTGCCTTCAGCTACTTTTGCTACAACAACAGACCCTTCACCTCCTGCATTGTTAATAATTTGACGTAGAGGCTCCTCAATAGCACGTTTTACAATAGCAACACCGGTTTCTTCGTCTTTATTATCTGTTTTGATGCCTTTTAAAGAATGAATAGTACGAACCAAGGCTACCCCGCCTCCGGCTACAATACCTTCTTCAACAGCTGCACGCGTAGCATGTAAAGCATCATCTACGCGGTCTTTCTTCTCTTTCATTTCAACTTCAGAAGCAGCTCCGACATACAAAACAGCTACACCACCGGCTAATTTAGCCAAACGTTCTTGTAGTTTTTCTTTATCGTATTCAGATGTAGTGGTTTCAATCTGAGATTTAATTTGAGCTACACGAGCTTCAATTTGAGCTTGATCACCGGCTCCGTTCACGATAGTTGTATTGTCTTTATCGATGGATACTTTTTCAGCAGAACCTAACATTTCTAATGTGGTTTGGTCTAAACTCATACCTAACTCTTCTGTAATAACAGTTCCTTTGGTCAGTATGGCTATATCTTCCAACATGGCTTTACGACGATCTCCAAATCCGGGAGCTTTTATGGCAGCTACTTTTAAACCACCTCGTAATTTATTTACCACTAAAGTGGATAAGGCTTGAGATTCTACATCTTCTGCAATGATTAATAAAGGGCGTCCTGATTGAGCAATGGGTTCTAAAATAGGCAAAATATCGTTAAGATTTGCTATTTTTTTATCGTGCAATAAAATATGTGGATTTTCCAATTCTGCTGTCATTTTTTCCGTATTGGTAACAAAATAAGGTGAAATAAACCCGCGATCAAATTGCATTCCTTCAACCACATCAACGGTAGTGTCCGTTCCTTTTGCTTCTTCAACGGTAATAACGCCTTCTTTACCTACTTTTCCAAAAGCCTCGGCAATCAGAGATCCGATAGCATTGTCGTTATTGGCAGAAATAGCGGCTACTTGTTGAATTTTATCGGAATTTTCACCTACTTCTTGAGATTGGGATTTCAAATCTTTTACAACAGCTTCCACAGCTTTATCGATGCCTCTTTTTAAATCCATTGGATTAGCTCCTGCAGCTACATTTTTAAGTCCTTCTCGTACAATGGCTTGTGCCAAAACGGTTGCCGTTGTTGTACCGTCTCCGGCTAAATCATTGGTTTTGGAAGCTACTTCTTTTACCATTTGAGCGCCCATATTTTCGATAGGATCTTCTAATTCAATTTCTTTTGCTACCGAAACACCGTCTTTGGTTACATGAGGTGATCCGAATGATTTTTCCAACACTACGTTACGTCCTTTGGGTCCTAAAGTTACTTTTACGGCATTTGCTAAGGCATCAACTCCTTTTTTTAAACCGTCACGTGCTTCTATATCAAATTTTATATCTTTTGCCATTTTTTATATTTTTAAGCTACATATCAAATATATAGCGATTGAGTTAAAATTAAATTCTTTGTTTTAAATAATTGCTAAAATTTCGGATTCTTTCATGATTAACAAATCATTTCCTTCCCAGTTTAGTTCAGTTCCCGAATATTTTCCATACAGAACGATATCCCCTTTTTTAACGGTTATCGGTTCATCTTTTTTTCCGGGTCCGACAGCAACAACTTTTCCTTTTTGCGGTTTTTCTTTGGAATTATCAGGAATGATGATTCCTCCTGCTGTCTTGGTTTCTGCAGCTTGCGGCTCTATAACCACGCGATCTGCCAACGGTTTAATTTGACTCATTATTTTTATTTTTTAATTTAAAGATTATGAGAACTTGTATGCTAAAAAAATGCCAAACTTAAATCTCTGACAAAAAGCTATACCAAATGTCAGTTTGTCATTAAATTGGTTTTTTATATGAATCTAATAGATTAAAAATTTCTTCCGCTTTTTTATCTATAATTGATGTGTTTTCTATATTTATCAAATCATCTATTTGATTTAGTGTTTTGTTTTCTACTTTTAGAATGTTTTACAGGTTGTTTGTTTTATATATTCTACATCATGAGTTGAAACGACAATAATAGCATCATCGTTGATTAAATTATGAATGGTTTTTTGTATTGCACAACTTGAATAATAGTCTAATCCTAAAAGAGGTTCGTCAAATAAATAGATGCTGTATTTTTTGAATAATGAAGGGATAAATTCTATTTTTTTCTTCATTCCGGTTGAATAATTTTCAATATATAAATTTAAAGGCAAATCAAAAATTTCACCTAATTTAGTCACATATTCTTCACTTAAATCTAACCCTAACAAAGTTCCTCTGTATTTTAAATATTCTTTTCCCTTTATTTTAGGTAAAAAAAGCCGTTCGCTTTCCATATAAAATATCGTTTCTTTTCGGATATTTTTTCCATTGTATAGAATTTCTCCTTTAAATGAAAAAACTTGAGCAATTAAATTTAACAAAGTTGTTTTTCCTGAGCCGTTTTCGCCCACCAAAAAAACGAAGTTTGAAGTAATGTTTAGATTAACATCTTTAAAAATTTCTTTATTCTTGTAGAAAAAATTCAGATGGGAAAATTTAAGCATACTTTTTAGTTTTTCTGTCAAAATAAATAAAGATAATAAAATTAATTATACACAGATAAGGAATAAGTGATATAATGCCTAAGGCGATTTTATTTGGAAAAATTTTGCTTTTATCATAAAAATAAACTCGCTCAAGTAAAGAATAATTTTTAATGGAAAGAAAATGATTAAAAATAGTCATAAAAAACAAGTCGAGATAATGAGTGTGGTTAATAAATAAAATAAGGAATGGAAGATTGATTAAACTCAACGTAATCAAAACTTTTTTAAACAAATATTGTTCAAATTTTTTATAATGCCTAAATAAAACATTAACCTCTGAAGTATAATTTGAAATCATGCTATAAGAAGAGGAAAAAATATAATTCATGATCAAAACCAAGACAATGATGTGATTTATATTTCTATAAACCGGATATAAACAGAACCCTAAAAAATATCCAATAACAAACAAAAGAAGTAATCGGAAAGTTCTTACATAAGATAAAGAAAAAACATCCAATACTTGATTTAGAATTGATTTTTTATGAGGAATATTCCTCGTTTTAATGAAAGGAAGAATTAAAAATAGTATATAAACACTTATTATGACGTATTTATTAAAATCAATACTTAAAGTTAAAAAGATAATGAAAAAAAGGTTTGAACCAAAAGATAAAAAAAGGTATCATAATCTCTATAAAGTATGGGCGTTATATGTTTTTTATTTTTATGATATGTGAAAAATTGTACGACAAGCAGAAAATAAAAACAACTATTGTATGATTTGTAATAAACAGATAAACCGATGCTTACAAAGAAAACAAGTATATAAAAAAAACTGTATTCACCTCTTACAAAAGACAGTATGTTTAAATAAAAAGTGTCATACAGTTTTTTCATTAACATGTTATTTTTAGCGAGCCGGACTAAGAAATGTTGAACCTAAGTAAATAGCTGCTGCAATTAAACCAACAACTAAAGGATCTGCTCCTCCATCAACTTCTCTTTGCTCTTGCAAAGATAATTCCTGTACTCTTAAACTTTCTAAATTCAGAATTTTTAAGATTTTAAAATTAATACTTATTTTATAAAATCAAAAAACATTTTGTGCACGTGTGTTTTTCTTGTTTACAAAAATGAAAACAATTTTTGAAATAATTCATTACTTTTAAGGAATAATCATTACTTATTACAAAATAAATCATAATTTTTAGTTATGAAAGGTGCTATATAAAATAGTGTTTTTATATGTTGCTTTTACATTTAGAACATAATTCTTTGTTTGCAAAATCAACGGTTTTAATTGTTTCTACGGCATCTTGCATTACACAATTGTTAGTTTCACAATGATTCAGCCCCATATTGTGCCCTATTTCATGAACAGCTATTTTTTGTATTCGGTCAAAAAAGAGCTTTTGCGAAGTGTTTTTAAGTCTGAAAGTAGAAATAATACAACTTCTGCCAGGCTTATAACCTAAGCCGAAAATTCCCCAATCTAAATATTTGGATTCTGGTTCTTTAATATTTCCTTCAGTATTTCTTTTTGTTGTTGAAATATCTTTTGAAGTTATACCCAATATATAGTCAACCGAGTCGGGTTTGTTTTCTAGTAAGTCTATTAAAAGAGAATCCGCTCTATATCTTGGTGTTTTGATATTTACAAACGCCTTTTTTGGAAGAGATTTGCTTTTGAGAATGATTACATCAGCATTGTACGATTTGCATACTATTTGTGAAACTGAATCTAAAACTTTTAAAGGAATATTTTCATAAGGCTGTATTCCAATCCTTTTTTTACCGAATGAGCAAGTAATACATAATACTGAAAGAGAAGAAATAATTAAGAAGTTCTTCATGTTGTGGTTATCTCATAACTTTTTTACATATCTGTTTTTATTTTCCCAAATACGCTTCTTTTTATTTCTGTATATATCTATTTAATGACTACTACAAACGTAACTCAATAAAATACCCATCAGAGTTTATTAAACTTTCAAAGAGATGGTGTAATATATACTTTATTATCTATAAAATTTCCCTTCAAATTCTTGAAATATTTTATTTGCATTTGCTTCAGTTCCATGATCATAATTACCCGATAGGGAAAGGTTTACAGTAATTTTATCTTTTCCAAAAATAAAATCAACATTAGACCCTGAATATTTAAATAACACCAAGTTCTCCGCTTTATTAGAAGAATCTTCATATTTTAATTCATTTGCCGTTTCCTTAGTTTTATTCCAATTTTTATCAGCCATAATTAATTTAATCTTTTCTTTGGCTTGCTCAACTGAACGATTATTATAATTCAAATAGTATTCTCCTTGATAGCTTTTTGTTTTTCCACTTGCAAAATACCCTGCTGTACAACTGTACAATAAAATGAATGACGATAAAATAAACAATTTGTTAAAAATTTTCATAACTATTTTAATTTTGGTTATTAATTACTACATGAGCAAACCTACACATTTTTTTAATAGAAAAAAAGATTAACCATAAAATAATGTGTCTTATAAAAAATATTTAACTTTTAAATAAAGACTAAATATTTTTTAATCGCCTGTACTTTCCAGAGGGTTTCCTGCCATTCTTTTTCAGGATCAGATAAGGCATTAATACCTCCTCCTGCGTATAGTTTTACTTGTGAAGCATTAAGTTGTGCACAACGAAGATTCACATAAAGTTCTGCATAATTATTATCCAATTCGCCTAAAAACCCGGTATAAAATAAACGATTGTATTTTTCATATTTTTGTATATATGCTTTTGCTTTTTCCGTAGGAACTCCACAAACAGCAGGTGTTGGATGTATTTTTTGAATAATTTGTTTATAATTTTTTGTTTTTAAAACTACTGAAATTTCTGTTAATAAATGCTGTATCATACCTGACTGAACCGTCTGAACCTCTGAAATAGTAATAGTTTTAGAAAAGGGTTCCAATTGTTTCTTAATATATTCTGAAACAATTTTTTGCTCTTGAATCTCCTTTACAGACCATTCTTGCTCTAGAGTTTTGGTGCCTGCCAATGACATGGTTTTCAAGTTGTTTCCTTGTGTTTTAATCAATGTTTCAGGGGTTGCTCCTATCCAAACACCTGTTTTAGGATGAAACCATAAATAACAAAAAGCACGAGGATAATTTTTTAATAAAGCTTTAAAAGTCTGAAAAGTATTTACTTTTTTTTCTAATAAAATAGTATGTGAAAATACAATTTTCTCTGCTTTTCTATCTCTAATATAATCTATTACCTTTTGAACTTGTTCCTTATAAACCGTTTTTGGAATTGTATCATTTGGAAATACTGATTGAGGCAATTCAAGTTTTATATCTTCTTTTAACCAATCAACAACTATCGCCTCTTTATACCTAATTTGAAACTGTTGTTTTTGATCAAAAGAAGAAAACAAAAAAGTTTTCGATCCTTTCTCCTCTTTTACATAAAAAACCTCTTGTTGATTAGGTTTTTGGTATACAACAAAAGGGATTTTTCTGTTTATATTTTCTTGAATTTCTTCTACAAGCAATTCTATTTCTTTTTAGAAACCACAATATTAGTCATTTTTACCATACTAATCAAATTCCCTTTCTCATCAAATATTTCGATATTAATCAAATGAGTTGTTCTTCCTTTATGACGCATTTTAGCAATTCCTTTTACATAGCCTTCCCGTTTTGATTTTATGTGATTAGCTGATACTTCCAACCCAAATACATTATAATTTTCAACGTCTTCAGCAGCTATTGAAATATGTGACAAACAACTTCCTAACGATTCTGCCAAAGCAATACTGGCTCCTCCGTGAAGATACCCCATAGGTTGATGAACACGAGGAGTAACCGGCATAGTCGCTACCAAATATTCTTTTCCAACTTCTGTAAACTCAATTTGAAGCGTTTCCATTAATGTTTTTTTACTAAAATGATTGATTTGTTTCAAACGTTCTTTTTCTATTTCATTCATCTTTTGCTCTTTTAAAAATTACAGGATTATACAACTCCGGATAACGCCCTTTTTTATCTTTATAAAAGTCTTCTATCACTTTCATATCCGACTCAAAGCTGTCTGTCAAATAAACCACCTCCCCTATTCCTGCTTCCTTTTTTGCATAATCCAAATAGCCTAAAACAACAGGAACATCCGCCTTTTTAGCTATATGATAAAATCCTTTTTTCCATTCCTCTACCCACTTTCGAGTTCCTTCTGCCGGTACTAATATGGTTAATTCTTCTCTTTCTTGAAGTAATTTTACCGCATATTCAATTAAGTTGTTATTCTTTTTTCTATTTACACCAATTCCTCCCAAAGATTTAATTAAAAATCCATACCAGGCTCGTGTATGTGTATGTTTAATAAAAAATCGAACCGGTATTTCCTCTTTCCAAAATGAGGCTAACGAATAAAATAAATCCCAGTTGGTTGTGTGTGGAGCTGCAATCATAACACACTTTTTCATCTCATCCTTATCAACCGAGACAATCATTTTCCAACCTGTAACACTAAAAATTATTTTTGCTAAAAACTTTTTCATAAGTCCAAAAATAAGAAAAAAGCTACTCTAATATAAAGAATAGCTTTCGTTTTTTTCATAGAACTTTAGCAAGATGACCAAATGAGGAAGAAACTTACAGAAAAATCAAGTTTAAAAATCGTCAAAATAAAGGAAATTAGATAATATTCCTCTTGTATAATCGTTATAGAAAGAAAATCATAACAGAAAATATAACAAAATAAAAACTATCACTACAACAAGAACTTTGGTGAAAACGCCATTTAATCATATTTCTTATTCGTTTTTATCTTCTTGAATTTTTAAACAACTGTAAATAAAGTAGTTAATGGGTGTTGAGAAATTAGATTCTTTGGCAATTTTTACAACTTCACCGGTTAAGAAATCTATTTCGGAAGGTTTTTTTTCATAAAAATCACGCTGCATAGAGGAAGTTGCTTCATAAGGAAATCCGTCAATCATTTTCATGGTTTTATCCATTAAATTTTCAGGTAAATTAATTTGTTTTAAAATTCCTAAATCTATAATTTCTTGTAACAAATTAATTAATAATTGTCGCGTTTCCACATTTTCTCTTATTTCTCCGTACGTAGCTCGGGCTATGGTTGTCAAGCCTCCTGAGCAAATAAAAATAAATTTTTGCCACTTGTCCGAAAGAATATCTGTAGAACGTTTATACGTAACTTTGGTCATTTTTATTACCGATTCCAATCGGTCTAAAAACGAAGTGTTTTGATGGAAATAATTTCCAAATATAATCGTAGGTTCGTAGCCAAAATGATGAATAATTCCGTTGTCTTCTATCTTACTAAAAATCTTTACCAATCCGTGAACTATATTCTCTTTGGGAATATATTCCGATAGTTGATTTTCAGCAGCTATTCCGTTTAAAAGAGGGATTACAATGGTTTTTTCATGTACAACAGAAGGCAATTGTCGGGCAACTTCTTCTACCTGAGGTGATTTTGTGCATACAAAAATTATGTCAAATTTATCGGTTTCAGAAAGAGTTTGAATTACTTGTATTTTAGGTAGATGAAAAGATTTATCAATACTCTTTACATACAATCCTTTTTCTTTTAAGGCTTTAAAATGAGTTCCTCGGGCAACGAACGTTACATCAAGACCAACTTGTGCCATTTTCCCTCCAAAATATCCTCCAACACCTCCTGTTCCTATAATTAAAATTTGTTCCATAGACTAAAATCACTCCCGCTTTTATGCTAGTATTGAATCAGAAATAGTCCTTTATTTACGTATCCTCCATTCTCCGTTTTATTCAATTGAATTTTATTAAATAATCCTTCTTGAATTTTATTAGGATTTTTAAATTCATTATTTAAAATCATGTAATATGTCCAATCAAATCCGGCAGAGGAATATTTATCAGGAAAGGCTTCGTTTATCTTTCTATAATCGTTCTTCGTTTTGTAAACATTTTCTTTATTATCGTTAAAATAATTAGGTATGATAACTGTTAAACCTAAATCCGTTAGCAACTCATCTCCTAAGAAAGCTTCATTGAATCCTCTTCCTTTTACATAAGAAGCATTGTATCCTACGGCAAATGTTTTAATTTTTCGGTCTTGAATTTTTGCTTCATGCATTTTTTCCAAAGCAGCTTTGGCAACTGAGGCAGTCATTGTGTTTAAAACAATTGATGATTTTTTTGACATTTTTGTAAAATCATACTCTTTTATTGAAGTGATTTGTTCAACATAAGAATTTTGAAATTGTTTTTTCAAGTCTATACGAAAATCAGGATTATCATTCCCTATAACAAAAATACTATCTGTTTGATTGCCCTGAAGTATTTTATTACTCAATCCTTCTATTAAAGATTCTTGGGTTAGATTCGCCTTGATTAAATTTTCGCGATGGGCAACATCAACACCGTTTGAGAAAGGTGAAATCACTTTAATCTTTTTGTCTTTTACATAATCTGCAATCCAATGAACATTATCTGAACGTAAAGGTCCAATAATCAAATCGGTCTTATTAAAATCAATTTTTTGAGCAATGGCTTTTGTCTCACTCAAAGTCGCCTTATTATCAAAAGTTTTAACCTGTATTTTTTTTCCTTTACTTGCCAATGAATCCAACGCAAACAAAGATCCCATATAAAATTCGGTAGTCATAAAACTACGCTTTTCGGATAATTCGTAATCTTTTGAATTGAATGGTAAAATATAAACAACGTTCAGATAACCGTCATCTACTATTTTTATTTCTTCTACAATTGATTCAACCGGTATTTTTAGTTCCATTCCGGCGTTTAATCCATTTTTTAAATCCGGATTATGCTTTAATAAAATATCCAACGAAACATTGTATTTACGGACAATACTAAAAATAGTTTCTCCTTTTTTTACTTTATGAATAATAAACCCGTCTTCTACCGTTGGGAAGTAAATTTCCTGCCCGATTTTCAATCCATTAACCAATACGGGATTGTATGTTTTTAAAGTGGCTTCATCTGTATGAAATCTTTTGGCAAGGCTGTAAAATGTATCACCTTTTACTACGGTATAAGCATTTTCTGAATTTAATGTTAATGATTGATTTTTAATATAATGACTTTCGGTTATATTTAAAATTTGATCAACTTTTAAATTCTCGGCAGTCAATCCTTCATTGCGTTTTATTAATTCCTCTACCGAAAGATTGAACTTTTTACTAATGGAATACAAGGTATCTCCTTTTTGAACACGGTATTGATTAGAAGCAACATTTGAAATTTCAGGCGTTTTTGAATATATTAACTTTCCATTAGTAACATTTTCTCTATTTAATGAAATATGGATTTCCGTTCCTTCTTTTAATCCGTTTTGCTCCAAGCCCGGATTCATCTCATACAAATCTCCGATTGAAACATTGTGCGTTTTTGATATATTGTACAAAGTATCTCCCGATTTTACTTTATACACTATTTTTTGTGCATAGATTAAATGAGCAAATAGCAATAAACCAAAAATCAGTAACGATTTTTTCATGACCAAATTTAATGTAATTCGATACAAATATAACAACATTAAGCAGATTTAAAAAGTTAGAACAATAAACTCGTCTTCAAACGGATTTAAATAAGGTTTTATTTGCTTTATAAAAGTAATTTCTGTTTGAATAATTATTTCGGAAAGATTCATGATACGCTCTTGTATTTTGCCATTGGGATGGATTTTAAAATATAGATTTTGAATGCCTTGTTTCTGTTCTTCAAATTTTTTTTTCTCTGCTTTAAGCATTCTTTTTTCCAACTCTTTAATCGACTTATCTATTTTAGCCCGGTGAGCTTTGACAGCATTTAAAAAACTCTTATCTGTCTTTCCTGCCAACATCTCTAACTTGGAAAATTCCGCCTTAAAAGCCTCTTGATATTGTTGAAAATTCAGATTGATTTCTGTTTCATTCCGAACTAATTTTTCAAACAAGGCTTCCGATTCTAAAAAAATATCTTGTAATGTTAATTTTTTTTTAATTATTTTTTCTCGGATGGATTTTTCTAAAATCAAAACCGAGTTTCGTAATTTCAATATTGGAAAAGGCACTTTTTGAGAATCAAAATACTTTTTTAACTCCAACCAGTACGCTATTTCTCCACCGCCACCAATATAAGCTATATTGGGCAAAACCACTTCTTGGTAAAGAGGTCTAAGTAAAACATTTGGGCTAAACTTGGACGGATTTTGCCTTAATTCTTCTATCATTTCTTCTTTTGAAAACTTTAATGAAGTATCGTTAATTTTAAAAAAATTATCTTGAAAAATAATGCGTTCCCTACTTTTTTCCAATAAGTAAAATAGATTGATTTCACGCGGATTTACCTGAACTTTATAGCCTAATTTTTTTATTTTTTTGGCTGAGTCTGATACATTTTGAAAAGCGGTTTGCTTTAATAGTTCCTCTTCGGCATAAGGTATCAATAGTTTTTTTAAAGAGGCATCATCGCCATCTATAATAATTAAACCGTATTCTTCAAATAATTCGTTAACCAAAACTTTTGTAGCAAATGCTAAACATCCAGCTTCCAAATATGCTTTTTCAAATAAACCGGTAATCCACTCCTTCTTTTTACTGTTGGGAAGAAGATTTTTAAAAATTGTATAAACAGTTTCAATTCCCTTTAAATTAAAATGTCCTACAGCTCCTTTTTGGTCAGAATTCCATCGAATGATATTTTCTTTGTAATGAAAATGGTTAATTTCTTCAAAATCATGATCTTCTGTTGCCATCCAAAAAACTGGAATAAATTTTTTATCTGAAGATATCCGATTCATTTCTTCTGATAAATTAATGATACAAAGTATTTTATAAATAAAATACAACGGACCCGTAAATAAATTTAACTGATGACCAGTAGTGATGGTAAACGTGTTTTCCTCTTTAATGGCATGAAGATTTTCTGATACTTTTTGATGGATTTGAAATCCTTCGTATTGCTTCAGCAAAGCTTTATATAAAATGGGTCGGTTTTTGTAAAACTGTTTTTTAAGTTCAGCTTGCTTTATAAAATTCTCACGTGTAGGAAAATGATTGTAAAAAGGGGCTAATGTTTCTTTTGAAACATAATCCAACAAAAGTTTTGAAAAAACTCCTGTTTCTTTAAACAAAACTGTTTCCTTTATCATAAAAGACAAATGTAAGGAAATTTTGATTGAAGAAATTTTAAACTTATTGTAAATTTGATATGGCTTAATACTATAGAATTGAATAAATTTTAGCCGTCAATGCTTTGGAAAATCAGTTAGAAAAACGTTGATTTTTTTTCAGACGGTTTGAATTACCAATTTTTACGGATGTAACGATAAAAAAAAGCAGGATTATAATTCCTGCTTTTCCTATGCTTTTTATTTCAAATTTGCTCTAAAAAACCTTTCTAATTTATCAAACGGAATCACATCAATTTTATCGTATAAATCTACGTGAACAGCATCGGGAATTATCATTAATTCTTTGGGTTCGGAAGCCTTTTTGTAAGTGTCTTCGCTAAAATATTTGGAATGTGCATTTTCTCCTGCAATTAATAACATTGGGCGAGGCGAAATTTCGTTGATGTAAGCCAAAATAGGCATATTCATTATGGAAAAGCTATTCGTTAAACTCCAACCCGCATTTGAGTTGATGGAACGCTCGTGAAAACCTCTCGGTGTTTTATAATAATCGTAATATTCTTTCACGAATTGAGGTGATGCTTCGTTGGTTTGTGCTAAACCATTTTCGGCATAAGCTGTTGTTCCATTTTCGGTATCTTCCCAGCGTTGAAAGCTCATTTCCGTTAAAATTTTTGTGTTTCCCGCTTGTCCGTAATTTGTAAAAAAACTAACACTAGAATTCCTGTAGCTTGTATAACTTTTGTTAGAATATGTTGATGAAGGTAGAGTGTAGTTATAATTCGGTTTATTATCAGGTTCTATATAACCACGTTTTCCAGTATGTGGATTGACGTTTGGTTTAGTTGTATAATTGGTATTGTTAATTTAGTATAGTTTTTATATATTTGGACAATTATTAACCTATTATTAATCAATATGAAAAATTGTCCAAAATGCAAAAGCCAGAATTTTCGTAAAGATGGTATGGTCAACCAAAGGCAAAGATATTTTTGCAAGGATTGCAGCCACCACTTTACAGTTGAGCAGGTTGGAAAACCGAACAAACTTAAAAGGGATGCACTTATTCTGTATCTTGAGGGACTGGGATTTCGTTCTATAGGAA
>JBKEDE010000068.1:0-1833 GCA_047975265.1 Flavobacteriales bacterium | reverse complement strand
TTTCCTGGTGAGAAGCAGGACACTCTGTCGACGAACACGCTTGCTTTGGAAGTACAGTACAACATCAGGGGTATACTCATGTGATATTTACAGCGCTGTACGTTTGCGTGTGTGTGTATATATATATGTGTGTGTGTGTGTGTGTGTGTGTGTGTGTGTGTGTGTGTGTGTGTGTGTGTGTGTGTGTGTAAATTAATTAGAATCATGTGGGTGGGGATCAGCATTAGCACAAGTGTCAATTATCTTATCAGTCAACTCTTTCACTGGAAGAGGATTTCTGCTGTTGGAGAATCTGTCTGGCGTTTGAAGGAATATTAAAGGAAAAAAAAATAAGCCATGGAAATATTAAGTCCATGATGTTTTCAGTCATTCTGCCTGGAAAATTTTCCCATGTAATTAAGATGGTTTGGCATTAGCGAAGACAGATTGTGTTAGTATATTTCAGGCACTAAAAAAATGCTTTGTGGTAGATCCTCTCACTCTCTCTCATAAGTCATACTCTGGTCTCAGTAAGATTATTGTCGTGTCCTCTGCGTTACATATCACGCTATAAATTAAGTGTGTGAATGTCTGAGAGAGAAATGCCTGATGGTGTGTGTGTGTGTGTGTGTGTGTGTGTGTGTGTGTGTGTGTGTGTGTGAGTAATGGCAGGCACCGTGGCCACTGTCACCTCCAACACTCCTGGCCACTTCTCACACAACATATCTCTTCCTTATTGTTTCCTATTCATTGTCTCCAAGTCTCCGGGATCTTGGCTGCGTGCTGAAGAAAGTAATTCATCCCATTGTTGGCTTTCTTTTGTCTGCCTCAAGGAAGATAATAGTTCTCTGGCCGGTGAGGAAATTTCTGCTTTTGAGAAGAGGGAAGAAGATGCATCCGTGTTTCCTTGCCACTTTCTGAGCACCCAAACGACTCCAAACAGTATTTCAACTTATTTTACGGTCAGCTGCGGCGCTTTTTACGTGTCTTTACGCAAGCTACAGGATTTTAAAGAGATCATCTGTACGTACTGCAGTCTTTACGTCCTATGCGGCTGCTAATCCAGTAATTGTTCTCTGTCTTCGTTGTGCTGAAAGTCGGAGGAATGAACTCGATCCCCCCTGTGGCGGGAGGGTGGGGGACATAATCTGGCCGCAATATGGGGTGGTGCTACTACTCTGCGGCCAGATTGTGTTAGGAAGAATTCCGCCACCGTATTCCCTGCGTGTCGTAAAAGGCGACTAAAAGGGGCGGGGTGAGGGGACTAGGGACCCCCTCCTCTGTTTTTTAGTTCCTAAAAAGAGACAGGCCAGAGAAAGGGATGGGGGATCGAGTTATCCCCGTACCCTGAAGGTTGGGTCTATGAATGTGCGTGGTTGTAGTACGATTGAGGCTAAAAGGGAGGAGATTGGGAGAATGTTTGTGAGAAGAAAGTGGAAAAGAAATTTAACGCGTAGTAAAAGAAGAATTAACAGGAGAAGAAGGACGACGAGTAGACGATAATAAAATGCAGGAGGATGAGGATGAGGAGGAGAATGAGTCAGGACTTAAGCATCTCCACCTGTGTATTTACCTGGCCGGGGACAACACCTTGGGGAGATGTTGCGTCTCTCCCCGCCACACACACACACACACACACACACACACACACACACACACACACACACACACACCCGGGGACCTCAGCGGTGTTCCTGGGGTGTTGGCTTAATTGTTGTAGTAGTAGTAGTAGTAGTAGTAGTAGGAGTAGTAGCAGTAGTAGTAGTTGTTATTCTTGTTGTTACTGCTGCAGATTTTTTGTGTGTCGTCAATTTTCTGGTGCAGTGACGTTAGCAACTTCATCATCATCATCAG
>JBKEDE010000022.1:0-6106 GCA_047975265.1 Flavobacteriales bacterium | reverse complement strand
CTTCCTATAGAACGAAATCCCAGTCCCTCAAGATACAGAATAAGTGCATCCCTTTTAAGTTTGTTCGGTTTTCCAACCTGCTCAACTGTAAAGTGGTGGCTGCAATCCTTGCAAAAATATCTTTGCCTTTGGTTGACCATACCATCTTTACGAAAATTCTGGCTTTTGCATTTTGGACAATTTTTCATATTGATTAATAATAGGTTAATAATTGTCCAAATATATAAAAACTATACTAAATTAACAATACCTTTTTTTATGTAATATGAAAAAATGTTATAATCACCAGTTTTATTCTTTAATATTTCATGAATTTTTTTATCATCTTTTTTCAAATCTATATTGTTGAAATCATATTCCTTGAAAAATATATCTTTCCAAAAATTTCTTAACTCAGCCGTTTTAGGTATATAATGAATGGCAAAATATCCTTCGTTTTTACAGTCCAAATAGATTTTTACAGGGTGATCCGAAATATTAGACTCATTTATAATTAATGAATACAAGGTACTATCATATTTTTTATCAAAAAAATCTATAGCTTCTTTTGATAGCTTTGTTGTAACAATTTCCTTTATACCCTCGCTTTGAGCATCTCCTTTACAGGAGGTGAAAAGAATAAAAATTATTATAAAGAATATTTTACTTAATCGCATTTCTCTAATAAAACTGGGTTTTTTCCTCCGCCTTCTTTTATTAATAAAAAATCATCTCCAACAAATTCTAATTTCTGTTTTTTGATGTTATATAAGCCAATCCATCTAAAAATCATTTTATTATTACTTTCTATGTTTATTTCTCCAATTGGCTTTGTTTTAGAGATGTCTTCATCATTTTCAATGTATTCATATATATCATAAAATTTTTGCTTAAACTCGGTGTTTTTAAAAAAAACATCATATTTGTTAGGAGTATCGGTTTCTTTTAAAATAGTATTGATATAAATTTTGTTAAATGAATACAAAGATAAATAGCCTTCATTATCATTTATATCAAATAAAGTTAAGTTCGCAGGACATGCTATAGACCAAGTTGCGTTTACATTAAATCTTTGTTTATCGTTTTGGAACGATTTTTTTTCTTCATTTTTAAAATTTTCGTTATTTTTTTTGATATTGAAGTTTAGATAATCATCGCTTAGAATATTATTAATCAATATGTTTCGTTTTTCATTGTTTACCAGTGAAAAATCTACATTTTGTTTTCTTTCATCTTTTCTTCCAAATCTCAAAAAACTAACTCTATATTCATTTTGGCTTTTCAAGGGTTTTATTTTTAAAGATTTAATCAGAATTTTTGTGTCCCAATCTTGCCCCTGAATAAAAGGGTCGTAATCTAATACTAAGTTATCTTCTTTAGATAAGCTATCAATTCTATTTAGAATGCGTACTGACACATAGTCTTCCATGCCTTTTCTATCTCTATATTCACCATAATATTTGGTATAGAAATCTGTCAAAAACTCTATAGCTTCTCTTTTGTCAATAGTAGTATCAAACTTAGTTTCTGTAATAGGGTTTTCATTTTTACTAATAGATTGTCCCTTTTGTTTACAACCAATTAACAGAACTATTAAAGCGATGTATAAACGAATATGTTTCATATGTATTTGAAATTTAACTTATTGCCATCTAAAAATATAAAATCTATTTTTATTTAGCAATCCCAAAAAAAGAATTAGAACTAAGACAAATAATTTAATGTATATATTTATCGAAACATTAATACTCTGGATATTGCATTTCATAATTATAAGTAAATGCACTATTATTATTTTGAGTTATCGTAATAACAATTTTACCCATTGGATTATCCTTTATGATTTTGTATTCACCATTACTTCTGTAATATATGATTCCATTTTTACTATCAAAAAATTCCTCATTTTTAGGAAATATTTCAACTGTATTTTTTGAGCCATAAGGAAATTCTTTTCTGAAATTACGATAACTCTCTTCTAGAGATTTTAAGCTATTGAAGGTTCCACTAACTGACCAAGCGTTTCTATTGTTCCCAGGAATACCAGCTATTGTAAACCCATTAACAGAATTTTTTGAATGGTTTGATTTTTTATAATAAAAAAAATAGCCTCTGTCGTATTGAATGGTATTTTCGTTATCTGATACATAAAATGTGTAGTTATTAAAAATATCACAATCAACATTACTACCAGTATTAATTGTTCCGATAAACTCAACGCTATCTTTTTTTGGCTTGAAGTATGTTATAAAAGTACTTTCATCTTCATATTTCTTTAATTTGGTTGCATATTTATATTTGTAAGTATCCTTGATACAATTACCAATTATAAGTTTATTGTTTTTAATTTCAAATTTTGAATACTTTGATATTTCTTGTGCATAATCTTTGGTATATTTTTTTTCAATTCTTTCATCAGACAAATATTTGTAACAAACCCAATGTCCATTAATGTTTAATGAGTTTTCATTCTGTTTAGTACTATAATCTAAGTTATTGGATATAGTATCTATTTTAGATAATGTATCTTTCTTTAATATGGGATTATTCTTTTCTGTATTTTTTTTACATGAAAAGAATACTACTATTAATATTAAAATGTTAATGAGTCGAATCATATATATTATTCTAAGATTTTTTTAATTTCGTATATATCCTTACTCCCGACAATAGATTCCATGAGATTCCCTTCAAGAGAGATTTTACCAAATTTCTTAGTTAAAGTAAGGAATTTATTGTCCGATGCTTCTTTCAATTTTAGTTTATTAGAAGAAGCACCTACAATTGTTAAATTTTTCTCGACAATTTCAACATAGGAATCTATTTTTAATTGTGCTTTTTTATTATTTATTTCCAATTTTATTTGTCCCCAAGCTCTTGGGTCTGCCGATTCTTCTTTTAGTCGTAGAAATGTTCCCTCGTATTTTCCGTTCCAAATTGTATTAATTTGTTGTTGTGTACTATTTTGCTTAAAAGTCCATTTTTTTTGTGTTTTACCATTATTAATAAGCAATACATTGTAAGTGCTTACTTCCTGATTTAGTTTAATTTTTGTATTTGCTGAATAGTTCGTAAATCTGAAAATATCAATTATTTTATATTTTTCTTGGTCTTCATTTGAAATCAATTTTTCTATGCTTAAAACATATTCATTTTGATTATTCTGTTTATAAATTGAATAGGATAAACTATCTCCTTTATTGAAGTTTTTGGCGTTTATGAAAGAATAATTGTTAAGTTGGTCTCCAGAAAAAAAAATTTACCTACGAATATTTCATCTGTTTTATTTTCTGGCGGAAATGATATCGTATCAGATTTTATTTTTGCTATATTATATTAACAAGAGCATAAATTAATACTTTTTTTGTATCTTTGATGTATGAAAAAGAGGAAGAATCAGCAAGCACAAGAAGAAAATCGTTATCAGATAGCGGCGTATTTGAAGACTAAAAAAGGTACACAGAAAGAGGCATCGGAAGTTTTTGGAATAAGTTTGAAAACGGTAAGCAACGTTTGGAAAGCCTACAAGAAAGGAGGAAAGAAATCCTTGAAAAGTAAAAAAAGAGGGGTAAAGGAAGGAAAAAAAATAACAGCAAAACAAGCTTGGGAAATCCGTGAACTCATCAAAGACAAACTTCCGGAGCAACTAAAATTAGCGTATGGATTGTGGACAAGGGAAGCGGTAACAGCACTTATACAGAGGAGATTCGGGATTGCATTAAGCCGTTGGCAAGTGGGGAGATATTTGAAATCCTGGGGCTTTACGCCACAAAAACCTATCAGAAAAGCCTTTGAACAAAAGCCTGAGAAAGAGCAAAAGTGGCTGGAGGAAGAGTATCCAAAGATAAAGGAACAAGCCAAAAAAGAAAAGGGAGTGATTTACTTCGGAGACGAGACGGGTTGCAGAAGCGACCACCAAACGGGAAGAAGCTATGCCCCGAAAGGACAAACGCCGATTGTTATCAAGACAGGACAACGGTTTTCCGTCAATATGATATCAGCTATCAGCAACCGTGGGCATTTGCAGTTTATGATATTAGAAGGAAGGTTTAATAGTGGAGTGTTTTTGCAATTCTTAAAACACATGATTCGTTACAGCAGAGAGAAAATCTTCTTCATTACGGACAATCATCCGGCTCACAAGACCAAGATGTTGCAAGCGTGGCTTTTGGAAAACAAGGAAAGGATTGAGGTTTTCTTCATTCCGCCTTACAGCCCGGAACTCAATGCCCAGGAGTATTTGAATCAGGATGTAAAAACCAATGTTGTGGGCAAGAAACGTCCTATTAATAAGGAACAACTAAAATCAAACATCAAAAATTTCATGACAGAAAAGAAGAAAAACAGAATGGCTGTGAAAAAATACTTCCACGTAAAACATGTAAAATACGCCGCTTGAAAGATTTAATGAGTACTAATTTACTAAACGATTAATAATATAGTCATTCAGACGAAGAAATAATTTTAAATCCGGTTTAAAATTTCCACTAATTTTTTGGTTAAATTTCTTCTCGAAAATTCCTCAATATTTTTAAGATTATGATGGAGTTTTTCTTCTTTCCAAAGTTGATAAAAATCCAAAATAAATTTCTTTACCTCTACCTTTTCCTCATAACTAAAATGCTTTCCGGTGTTGGTTTTTTCGAGAATTTTTTCGACATCGGCATTTTTCGGACCGAAGGAAATAATCGGATTTCCCGTCGAAAGATATTCAAAAATTTTTCCAGGGATAATTCCTTTGGAAGATTCTTGCGAAAAGTTGGTAATCAACAATAAATCAGAATTTTGCATTTCCAAAAATGCCTCATTGTGAGAAAGGTAACCCAAATTTTCCACCGAATTCTTTAGCTCGGAATTTTCAATTTTGGTTAAAATTTTTTCATCAATTCTACCAACAAATTTTAATTCAAAATCATTTTTAAATTCCTCGTTTTCTTGAACCAAATCATCCAAAACCTCCCATAAAACTTCAGGATTTCTCAACTGTTCTAATACTCCAACATAACTCAACCTGAATTTTTTTTGAATGTATGTTAAAGTCCCCTTTGGGGATTTAGGAGCTTCCAATCCATTCGTAATACAAACTGCATTCGCTCCTTTTTTTGCAAAATTTTTCGCATCGGTGTAACTTGTTGCGAGCGTAATATCCGCATTTCGGAAAACCCCATGTTCCAAAGCACGATGTTTTTGATCAGAATTTTTGGTGAGTTTCAGATGTTGGTAATATGAAATTTCCGTCCACGGATCACGATAATCGGCAATCCATTTTAGGTTGGGAAATTCTTTTTTTAATCCTAAACCGATGAGATGCAAAGAATGTGGCGGTCCCGTTGTTACAAAAGCATCGAAATGATTTTCCGCTACATATTTTTTTAAAAATTGAATAGAAGGTTTTACCCAAAAAACTCTCGCATCGGGAATGAAAAAATTCCCGCGAACCCAAATCGACAATTTGGATTTCCACGACTGATTTTCGCCCACATCGAATTGTCCGCCTTTGTATTTTTTATTTATAGGATTTAGTTTTTCGGCGATTTGATAAGGCTCCCAAATTTTGGTTTTAATAATGTCCAGATTTTCAGGAACTTCTTTTTCCAAACTTTCATCAACAATCGGATAATTCGGATTTTCGGGAATAAAAACCGTTGGTTTCCAACCGAATTCCGGTAAATATTTCACAAAATTTAACCAACGCTGAACTCCCGGCCCACCCGAAGGCGGCCAATAATAAGTGATGATGAGTATTTTTTTTTTGTAGTTCATTTTATCTTAACCGCAAAAGAAACAAAAGATATTCATTGTTTTTTTGGTTGCACAAAAGTTAACAAAATTAGTTTTTAATAAAGTTGATCAAAATATTTGTTTATAAATGTTTCTTGTCCGTGATGATAAAGATTTTTAACATTAAAATTAACGAGAATGCCTTTTGGGATTTTCAACAGGTTCATATAGTTTAAAATCTGAGCCTTATGAATATCTAAAATTTGAGCGACAGATTTTATTTCCAAAATAATGATATTTTCGATAAAAAAATAGCATCTAAAACTACAATCAAGCATTTTTTCTTTATGAGTAACGGGGATTGTAAATTCTGACTCAAAAGTGATGTTAAGGCAGGAATTCTTCT
>JBKEDE010000012.1:0-10589 GCA_047975265.1 Flavobacteriales bacterium | reverse complement strand
GACATATGACAAATTAGCATTCCTGTGGATGTGGCAGTCAAGGCTTATTGAGAATCAGCTAAAAACCACAAAATAGTGTTGGTACCCGGCAAATACATCCTTTACATGTTTATATTTGTTATTAGATACCAAGTTGCTTACAATTATAAAACAACAGTAAAATTACCAACCAAAACTTTGAGAATTGGCTCAGGTTTTTCGAAAGAATTTTTAAAAGCAACACGCTGAATTTTTATCCGACCGAAAAAGATTTTTGAACCAAATATTTACACCGAACAATGAACTTTGCGGTTAAATTTTACGAAAATTACGCTGAATTCCTAATCGACCGAAAAAGATTTTTGAAACGAATATTTACACCGAATTATGAGCTTTTCGGTTAAATTTGACAAAACTTCACGCTGAATTTCTACCCAACCGAAAAAGAATTTTGAAACGAATATTTTACATCGAATTATGAGATTTGCGGTTGAATTTGACAAAATTACGTTGAGAAAAAAACCGGAAACAGAAACGCAAATCAACGGCGGAATTCTATAATAACTGTAAGCAACAATGGCTAAAAACAATTGCTTCGGATTTTTCCTGCGGAAAAATGCCTCGCAAATCCAATGTTTAATCTTTTTTTGCTAACTTAGTAACCAAATCAACGCAACTGATTTTTAGCCTAAACCGTTGGCAACAAGCTGAAAAAATGAGTGACTACAAATACGGAGATAGAACATATAAGCTAACAAACGGAAATTATGACGTAGAATTTCCTGATGATATAAAAATACCTGAATCTATTTTTAAATATTACGGTAAGACTAATTATAGCATAGATGCTATAATAAACAATTATTTATTTTGTAGCCATCCATACCATTTAAACGATTCGATTGATAGTTCAAGTCATCTATGGAACTTTTCAAATTTATCTAAAGGGATTTTTGAAAAATTTTATACTCAATATGGTTTTGACAAAGTGATTGATATTGATTACGAAAAAGAAAAAGCCTATGGATTTGTTCCAATAAAGCAAAGGTTTTTTGAAATGGCATCAAAAGACGCTGGAATTATATCCTTAACCACAAAATCATTACAAACATTAATGTGGGCGCATTATTCGACTGAAAACGGTTTTATGATTGAACTCGACTGGAAAGAAATAAAGGACAACTTAAAGAGTCTAAATCCTAAATTGAACAACTACGCTTTTTTTCCAATTCAGTACGTTGACAAATTAGAAAGTGTGGATTTTTTTGGAAACAGATTTAACTCACCTGATGTGCCATATCTATATTCAACGGCTGTTAAAAGAAAAGATTGGAGTTATGAAAATGAGTGGAGACTTATGACTTTTAGTTTAGACTATGGTGTTCCAAATTCAATCAGAGGACCTTTTCCAGATATTCCCAGTCAAAATGAAAGAAAATTGTTTTATCCAAAAAATGCTATAAAGGCAATTGTTTTAGGCAAGCATTTTTTTAACGCTTCAAACTTAAAAACAGTAATAGATGATAAAACATATCAACTAAAGACAAATTCGGATTTAGATTTTGTAAATTTTCTTCACGAAAACTATAACGATAGAATTTACTTCTGCGGAGAATATCAAAGTGGAACGGAATTTAAAAGAAGTGCGGAAAAAGTTCACTTTAAAAAAGTTGATTGGAATACTATTCAAATGATTAGAGAAAATGAAGTTTATATTTAAAAACAAAAGCCAGTTGCCAACAATGGCTATAAGTAATGCGGGGTTAAACTCTCAATCGAAGTTTCGGTTTTCTATCCCGCCAAAGCTACGCTTTGACGTTTTCGGGAAAAACAAATGTAAAACGCAAAGCGTAGCTTTGGCTACTGTCCGTACCAAACCGAAAGTTTTGGGCTTTGAAATCCCGCACTACTCATAGCCGAGACCGTTGTGGCGCATTTACACCGAACGTCCAAAAATTACCGAACGATTTTTGAAATCCAGAAAAATTGTTTAATTTTGTATCCAAATGAATACAAAAAGATTAAATGTACTTTATTGAGAAAACGACAGAATTTGACAAGTGGTTAAGAAAATTAAAGGATTTAAGAGCAAAAGCAAAAATTTTGTTCAGAATTCAAAAACTTGAAAGCGAAGAACATTTTGGTGACTGTAAACCTGTTGGAAACGGAATCAACGAACTGAAAATAAATTATGCCAAAGGTTACAGAATTTATTTCAAGGAAACGGATGGGAAAATAATAATCCTACTGATTGGCGGAGATAAATCAACTCAACAAAAGGACATTGAAAAAGCGAAGGAAATTTGGAACAAGTTAAAAAAGTAAACAATGGAAACAACAAAATTTGACATAGCGGATTATTTGGACAGCAACGAAATGATTGCCGAATACTTGAATTCCGTTTTGGAAGAAGGCGATAATGACGATGTAATTGTTGCGCTCGGACATATTGCAAAAGCGATTGGAATGACCAAAATAGCGGAAGAGACAGGAATGAGCAGACCGAGTTTGTACAAAGCATTGTCGGACGGAGCTAAACCACAATTTTCGACAATAATGAAAGTATTAAAAGCAGTTGGCGGACAAATAAGAGTAAATCCAATATCTGCGTGAAAATGATAAAAAACGACGCCACAACAATGGCTATAAGTAATTGCTCGTTCTCGCCTACTTCTGAAAATCCTCGTGGATTTTCAGTTTGGTGTGTACTTGCAAAGTTAATCGCTAACCCACGCAACTACTCATAGCCGAGACCGTTGTATACAATGCTGAAAATGTAACAAACAAGAAAGTCAATCGTCATAACTTCAGTAATCCCATTCAAAAATTATTATGAAAAAAATTTTGATTTTAATAACAATTCTTTCCCTAACTGCATTTACTTTACCAAAAGACAGTTTAAAACTATTTGGAATAATAAGACACGACAAAGACATCAAAAAATATATAGAATTAGGAAATAAACCAGAATTTGACTGCGTTGGTCGCTATTCTGAATCCATAGAAAGCAATGATTATGCAGTAGGAATTTTAATTTCACATAAATGGGTTTTGACTGCATCTCATTTTGTACAAGACACATCTTTCTGGAAGTTTGGAGATAATTTTTATAAAACCAAGCGAATAATTAAACACCCCAAATTAAAACCTGGTTCTGAAGAAGCACAATGGAATGGATGGGATATGGCATTAATAGAACTGGACAAACCCGTTTTGGACATTATTCCAGCTAAACGCTATTATGGAAATGAGGAACTTGGACAAACCATAACGAAAGTTGGATATGGTTACATTGGAAATGGAATAGATGGAATGGACAACCCAAGAAAACAAGAAAAACTTGGAGGGCAAAATATTATAGATGCTATAGGAGGAAAATTTGAGGAAAGAAATGTCAGCACAGACGTTATGGTTTGTGACTTTGACAATCCTGATAACCCTGAATCCAATCACTTTGGCTCACCAATACCATTAGAATTAGAAATTGGAGGCTCAAAAGGAGACAGTGGAGGAGGAATATTCATAGAAGAAAATGGTGAAACTTACCTAGCTGGAATAGTTTCTGGAGCATTAAATCGACAAATAAAATATGGTTCGGTAATGGCTTTAGCGAGAGTTTCAACCGCAAACGAATGGATTGACTCTGTTATTGAAAAAAAATAAAGCACTGTATACAACACCGGCTATAGTTCATTGCTTCTGACTTTCCTCTCGGAAAGTCCTCGCAAATTTGCTATCTTCGGTTTACGGCGGAAAGAATCCTGCGGATTTTTCTGCAACGAAACCATAGCCAAGACCGTTGGCATTCATTAAAAAAACAGAACGAGAAGATGGATAATATTCAAATCAATAATAAATTAAAACTTCATTATATAAATCCTGTCGTTTTTCTAATTATGAGCACCCAATCTAATGCTCAAGAAACTGAATTTAAACGAACTTCTATAAGGACAGGAATTGGAATTGGTTTCAATGAAGGAAAAAGAGAAACAGGAATGGGCTTGATATATTCAATTGGCTGGCAGAAGAGTTTTGGAAAAAAAAGTAAACTCAGATTAAACCCAAATTTGATATTTGGAGGTTTTTTGCCAATAGGAATAACTGATACAAGAGACCAATTTTATAGAATAACTTCACTTGGTATGAATCTTCATTATGATTTGATTAAGTATAAATCCATTTCAATAGTTACAACAGGAGGAGGTTTTTTAAATTATTCAAGAGGACTGTTAGGTACAGGAGGGTGGCCAGAAGCAAACAACAATAATTCGGAATATTTTAATTCACTTTACATTGGTGGAAATGTCTCTCTAGGAATTAGAATTAATCCTAAAAATAGAAGATTAGCATATGAATTTAGACCAATAAATGTACAATTTGGAAATGGTTATTTTATGCTAGGCTACCTAATGTTTGGAATAGATATTAAACTAAAATAATAACGAAATGCCAACAATGGCTATAAACAATTGGGGCGAAAGTGATTAAACGAAAGTATAAACATTTAACATAGGTCGGTGCTTAACCGAAAAGTTTGGGCATAAAATCCCCAACTGTTCATAGCCGGGACCGGTAGCCAATTTAACCGAAACCGAGAAAATCAAACTGAATTTGGATTTTATACCAAATTTTGGTAAGTTTGAATAAATTTAAGAAAATGAAAAATACCTCAATATCACTCGGAAATTATTTTGACCAATTTGTTCAAACACAAGTTTCGGCTGGACGATATAAAAATGTGAGCGAAGTTATTCGTGCCGGACTTCGACTTTTGGAAGACGAAGAAAGCAAAGTCATTGCGTTGCGAAATGCAATTCAAGAAGGAATAGATAGTGGAATCGCCCACGATTTTGACCCAGACAAACACCTTCAAGAATTAAAAGCAAGACGCAAAAAAAATGGCTGAATATAAACTAACAAACAAAGCCGTTGAAGATTTGACAGGAATTTGGGAATACACAATTGAAAAATGGTCTGAAAAACAAGCAGACAAATATTATGAAATGTTACTCAAAAATTGTCAAGATATTGCAGACGACCCAAATACGGGAAAAAATTACAATGGAATAAAAAAAGAACTGTTCGGAGTTAAAGCAAATCGACACATCATATTTTATCGAAAATCTATTAACGAACCGATTGAAATCACGAGAATTTTGCACGAACGAATAGATTTGAAAAACAGAATAAACGAATAAAAATCAATACACCGCAATGCCAGAATATAGCTGTTCGATACATAAATTTAATTCAGAAATACAGCTAAAGATTTCAAATGAGCAATTGGAATTGAATTTACGAATGACAAAGGCTGAATCTATTGATTTAATTGAAAACATTCAAAAAGCCAAATGGGATGAACGAAAGTCAATAAGAGCAGGCAGTTGTTTAGATTCAAATGTTTTTTGGTGCATTAATGAAAATAAAAGTATATCATTATTAATAGGTCATGATGATGAAACATGGGAAATAGCAATAGTTATACCCATAGATATAATGGATGAAATTAAAATAAAAACTGGCTACAACAATGGCTATAAGTAATGCGGGTTTAAACGCCAAATCGAAGTTTCGGGCTTCCATTCCGCCAAAGCTACGCTTTGACGTTTTCGGAAAAAACAAAGGTAAAACGCAAAGCGTAGCTTTGGCTACCGTTCGTTCCAAACTGAAAGTTTTCGGCTTTGGAAACCCGCACTACTCATAGCCGAGACCGTTAGCTGTAATAAGACTAAACCAACAAGAAATGAGCCTACAAGAAGAAATGGACAAACTTTTCAACCTAACTCAAGATAAATTAGCTGAAGGAATATCAGCACTTTTGAGAAATATAAATGATAAAGAAAGACGCGTTGAATTTTTGACCAATATGAAAAACGAACCTTCAATTGATATTTTAAAAAGAATAAACAAAATAGCAATTGAAAAAGAAGATTATGAAACCTGTGAAGCTCTAAAACTATACTCAAAAAAAAGAGGTATAACACTTTAAATAGGATATGAAAATACTAATCCAATCTGACATAGATGATAATCTTGACCTAATAGAGGAATTCAAGGATTGTGAAATAGAAACACAAGAAGCTGATATAGGAAGTGGAGCTGACTGGTGGTTTACTCTACTGACTATTGGAGGAATAGCAGGAACGATATTTTTGAGTGGAAAAAAAATCGAAGAAAATATAGACGCTTGGATTAAAATTGGAAATAGAATTAAAAATGTTTTAAAAAAGAAAAATAAAATAAATGTCTTTTTAGATAAAAATGCAGCAACTGCTTTAGCAATTAATGAAATTAGCGATAAAGCAAAAGAACTGAAGTCTATCGAATTAGTTTTTGATAAAAAGTTAAGTAATGGAGGGCTTGAAAAAGTTTATAATGACGGAAGAAAAGCAGGAGATTTGATTTCGGAACCTTATAACTTTTACATCTTGGTTTTTAAAGTCAATGAAAATGACCAATACATCTTTTGTATAAAATCAAACGGAGAAATTAAGTACAAAGACATATTTAGTGATGCGTGGTTTGATTATAATTATGACTGGAATACTATTGAAAACAGAAAAAATTACTACAGCTAACAATGTATAACCGCAATTACGGCGGATTCGACTTCGTCCGAATCCACTTCGTAATTGCTATGGTCAGTTCCAAACCGAATATTTTCGTATATTAGCCCGTAACTGACGGTTATACTTCACCGTTGGCAACAAGCTGAAAAAACCGAACACTTTTAAGAAAAATGAAAACTTGAATTGATAATTTTGTATCTTTGAAAAAAGATAATTAACAATGGATTTAGAAGCAAGAAAAATATCATTCGTTCAAGAATTTTTAAGACTACAAAGCGAGGAAATCGTTAGTGGACTTGAAAATCTAATGCGTAAAAGAAAAGCCGAACTAATCGAAAAAAACTTCAAGCCAATGTCAATGGAGCAATATAACGCTGAAATTGACCAGGCGATGGAAGACTCTAAAAACGGAAGAATGATAAAAGCAAGCGACTTAAAGGCTAAAATCCAAAAATGGAATTAGAGGTTTATTGGTTAGAACTTGCAGAAAACAAACTTGAGGACATTTACAGCTACTATTCGATAAAAGCAAGCGAAAAAATTGCTCAAAAGTTAATTAATGGAATTGTTGATAGAACAATCGGTTTAGAAAAGCAACCAAAAAAAGGAGCGGTTGAACTCACCCTCAAACATAAAGAACAAGAATTTCGATATTTGATTTTTAAGAATTACAAAATCATTTATTGGATTAATTATGAGTTTGGACGTATTGAAATTGCAAACGTTTTTGACACAAGACAAGACCCTGAAAAATTAAACGAAACAAAATAAGCCTATTGCCAACAATGTATAACCGCAATTACGGCGGATTCGACTTCGTCCGAATCCACTCGGTAATTGCTAAGGTCGGTTCTTAACCGAATATTTTCGCTATCTTAGCCGTAACTGACAGTTATACTAAACCGTTGGCAACAATAATGAAAAACTACCATTTCCAAAATATTAGTTTTTTGGAATTCCTAAAATTGGAATTTAAAAACCGAAAAAACTCAAATGGATTTTTTGGAAAAATAATGTCTTTTCTGGAATTACCTCTTTCAGGATTATTCAATTATAAATTTCAAAGAGAATGGAGAAAAAAATACAATCTGATTGAAAAAAACATCGCCAGTTTCTACTTTGAATTGGACTGTGATATTAACGGAGAAAATCCAACTTTTTGGAAATTATTTAAAAATTACGGAACTGAACGAATCGGATTTGACTTTAATAAAACTCATTTGGCGATTACTTCTGACTCAATCTTTTTCTTTCCATACGAAGAACCAACACCAAAAGATTATGGACTATCTTACAGTTCGTTACAAGAACCTTTCAGAATAATATTTGACCAAAACGTAATTAATGAAAGGAAATATCAAGAAAATAAAAACTTGGAATTTATTGCTATTGATAATGAATATGAGAAAACAAAACTGACTTTAAAAGTAGCGGAATTGGAGAACCAAACGGAATTAATAATTAATAAAAAATTACAGTTGCCAACACCGTATAAAAATAATGCTTAGTTTAGTGCTTAATCAAAAGTTAGTGCGCATTTGGTCACTCTGATTTTCCTACGGAAAATCCTCGGACAGAAAACCGCACTATTCTTATACAAACACGTTGTGTGCAATTAAAAAAAACATCGATGAAAAAAAATCTAATAATATTTCTGATTAGCTTAACTAATTTAAATATTGCAAAGGCAACTGAACAACAGCCAGATATATTATTTTATGATAATGAAAAATTGACAGTTAATATTGGTTGGGGACATCCATCACCTTTAGAAACTTATTATCAACAGAATAATTTAAATTATCCCTTTAGAATGTTGCACACAGCAAATTATAGAGGTCACATAGCAACTTGGAAAATTATAGATGATAAATTCTTTATTACTAACATAGTAATTGAAGGCGATGATTATAAACCTGCTAAGTTTAATGTAAGATCAATAGACAATTCTCTTTCAGATGAAAGTAAAGTTTTTGCAGATTGGTTCAGCGGTGTCTTAGTTTGCCAAAAAAGAAAAAAGAAAAATTATTGGAAAACGGAATACTCAATATACATATATGTAAAAAACGGTGTAGTTCAAAAAAGTGAGAAAATAACAGAAAAAGATTTCAAAAGAATTGAGAATTTAACTCAAAATGATACTACAGATACAAACCTAATGAGTAAGTATTCTATTCTATATTTAAATCAATCTTACATAAGTTATTATTTTAGATTACACGACAATGAAAATATAGAAATAGACAATAAAGTTGGATATTTAAAAGGTAAAAATGATTATAGCGTTTTACTTGAAAAATATGAGAATAGTCACTTCGATTGGCCTTATAACTGGGAAAACTTTGAGCTAAATGGGGCACCGAATGGCACTTGGAAAGTAATTGACGATAAGATATATCTAACTGATATTCACTTAAACCAAGGACTTAACTTTGATGGACCTGAAAGGTTACAATTAAAAATATCTGATGTTTTTCCAAGTAAATCAGATAATTCCAAAATTTTGGCTGATTGGACAAATGGAATTTATTTGGCATCTTTCGGAGAAGAAGTTGCTGATGAATTAATACCAGAGCTAAAGAATTTTAAAGTAGAAGAATTTATCATTATGAGGATTGAAAATGGTAACGTGATAGAAAAACACATAATTTCAAGCGAATTTAATTTTGAAAATATTCCAGAAGATACTGATGAGAAAGTAAAAACGATTATTAATGACTTTAAATTACAGAGAAAATAACTGAACACAACAATGGCTATAAAACATTGCTACGGAATTTCAGTTATGAAATTCCGCTACTTTTTGCTATCTTTGGGCTACGCGGAAAGAATCCTTTGGATTTTTCCGCAACGATTTCATAGCCAGAGCCGTTGTGTGTAATACGACCAAAAATGAAAAATCAAGAGAAAATAATAGAATTAGGAGTTGAAGGCGGTTCGGTAACTATCTTCAAGTTTTATGATGAAAAAGGGAATGATTGGTATTATCATCACACCCAAGAAATGAGTTATGAAGATTTGGGTTTAAACGGTACTGACAAAAAATCAAACCATATTTCAATGTCTTTTCCCGAAGCAATGCTTACAATGATAAAGGAATATAATAATGTGATGAGTTTCTATCCTGTCTATTGTAATTTGGATTTTCAACCTGTAATAGTAGAATTTTTAAAAGCATATAAAGACGACATTTCTTGGAACAAGGAAAGATGGTTTAAGTTATTAAAAATTGATGAATCTACACTTGACAAAAATATTTTAGAAGATTATGATAACTAAAAGCAAGTTAGAAGAAATTAAAAAAAATTATGGAAGGTTTTCAACTTGGGCTATTTGGAATGAAAACAATGAATCTGACACAGAAATAATTGAAAATAATATAGACAAACTACACACGAATTGGATAATTATAGGTCTTAATATTTCGCAACCAGTTGGAATTTGGGGGAATTTTAGAGGAGGCAAACACGACAGAAAAATAAAAACTGCTTTTAACAACACAAATGTTCTCGGTGCTTATATGACTGACTTGATTAAAAAAAGTGAAAAATCTTCAGCCGAGATTGAAAAAGCAGTAAAGCAAGGTTATTTGGACATATCGGAACAGGTAAAGAGTTTTGTTGAAGAAGTTAAGTTTGTTGGAGTGAATGACAAAACGAAATTTATAATTTTCGGAGATACAGCGAGAAATTTATACGATGAATATTACGAAAGATATTTTCCAGAAAATAAAGTCTATTACCTAAAACATTATTCAAGTCGTGGAACGGACAAAGATTGGGTTGAAAAAGTATGGGATAGATTAAACATTGATTTAGAATTTGAAAATGAACAAAAAAGTACTACACACAACATTGTATAAGCGTAATGCGGGCGAAAGTGCCAAATCAAAGTTTCGGGCTTCCATTCCGCCAAAGCTACGCTTTGACATTTTCGGGAAAAAGAAAGATAAAACGCAAAGCGTAGCTTTGGCTACCGTCCGTTCTAAACCGAAAGTTTTCGGCTCCGAAATCCCGCACTACGCTTATACTTGACCGTTGT
>JBKEDE010000046.1:0-10048 GCA_047975265.1 Flavobacteriales bacterium | reverse complement strand
TACTATAAAGTATAAAATTTATAAATAATGTACAAAAAATATTATATACAATTCTTATATAACAAAATTAAATGCTCTATGTCAAGTTTTTATAGATAAAATGAAGTAAAATTAGGTTTTTATTCTAAAAGTAGACAGTTACAAATTCATCTTCTTGATAGATATTTATAAAGACCATATTATACGATTGTATTTTAAAGTTTAATTTCAGGTAAAATAATTTCAATTTCTTTGTTTTCGTTTATCAAGAATTCGATTTGTTCAGTTGGTATTTTTAACTCATAAGTTTTGAATTCTCCTGCGTGGTCTTTCTTTTTTTCCGTAATGCGAATCGGATAATGTATCACTTTTTTAAAAACTCTTTCAATGATTAATTCTGACTCCATACAGAAATCAGAACTCAAATGAGAACTAAATTCATTTGAGAATACGCCTGATTCGAGATTTACATAGTAAAATCCAGTTTGTAAGTCAATTTTATCATATCCAACCAGAAATGTAGTTGAAGGCAAATATATTCGATCAAGTTTTATTTTATCAGAAGTAACTTTTCCACTTATTTTATAACTAAAAACGCAACAAGCTTGAGAAAAGCTCAATTGGCTAATCAAAACTAAAATCAATATTATAAGTGGTTTTTTCATATAGTTTACAATGTCCCTTACTAAACGCAGGGGCATTCCAGATTTTATATTTTTTGTGAATTTAGGTCTTTGTAAAGATAATCATTTTTTCTCAATAATAAATCGGATGGCCATTTCATAACCGTTTAAACCGTGTCCCATAATAAGATGTTGAGCAACAGGCGTAATATACGAATGTTTTCGGAAATATTCTCGTTCCTCAATATTAGAAATATGGACTTCAATGACAGGCGTTGTAATGGCTTTGATGCAATCGTGCAAGGCAATGGAAGTATGAGTATAAGCTCCCGCATTTAAAATAATCGCATCGTAATGAAACCCTGTTTCCTGAATTTTATCAATCAAATCTCCTTCATGATTGCTCTGGAAATAAATTAAATCAAGGTAAGGAAATTTTGATTTTAATTCTTCCAAATAATTTTCAAACGACTGATTTCCATACATTTCAGGTTCTCTTTTTCCTAAAAGATTTAAATTTGGACCATTAATAATAATAATTTTCATAAGACCAATTTAGAATTTAAAATTCAGAATTTAAAATTTAGATGTTGTATTTTTGGAAGATGAGTTGGAAAATAAAATTGCATGATTATAAAAATTATCTGAAATTGGAGAAAGGACTTTCTGAAAACACTTTAGAAAGTTACGGTCGCGATTTGGAAAAACTGGCTCATTTTTATGAAAATACACCTCCAGAACAAATTACTTCTGAACAAATTCAGTATTATGTTTACGAATTGGCTAAATTAGGGTTAGGAGCTCGTTCTCAAGCACGCATGATTTCAAGTTTAAAAAGTTTTTATAAGTATCTTTTATTGGAAAATGAGTTGGAAACAGATCCTACACAATTATTGGAAACGCCTAAAATCGGACGAAAACTGCCTGATACATTGTCCACAAAAGATATTGATCAATTAATTGAAGCTGTTGATTTAGGAAGTGCTGAGGGAGAACGTAACCGAGCCATGTTAGAAACCCTTTACGGTTGTGGATTACGCGTTTCAGAATTGGTTAATTTAAAATTATCTGACTTATTTTTTGAGGAAGGATTTATTCGAATTTTAGGAAAAGGGGATAAACAACGACTGGTACCCATTAATGCTTATACCATAAAAGTAATTCATATTTATAAAAATGAAGTACGCATACACCAAACACCTAAAACAGGCGAGGAAGATATACTTTTTTTAAACAGAAGAGGCAACCGATTGACACGGGTAATGATTTTTACGATTATAAAACGCTTAACAGAAAAAATCCAATTAGAAAAAAAGATAAGTCCACATACATTCCGACATTCATTTGCTACACATTTACTACAAAATGGTGCTGATTTGCGGGCAATTCAACAAATGTTGGGACACGAAAGTATAACAACAACAGAAATTTATACCCATGTGGATGAAAAACATTTGAAAAAAACAATTAATAAACACCATCCGAGAGCAAAAAAATACTTTAACTGAAATTTTAACATTTTTTTAGTTCGGTTAGTTTGGTTGTAACCGAACTTTGATTTATATTTGCCTTTCAAAAAATAAAAATCAATTGATGAGTAATGCTGTAAAAGAAAAGGAAAAATTAATCGAAATGCTAGGTGTACACTTCCAAATGTTTCATCATTTGCCACCGTTGGCAGCACGTATTTTCAGCACGCTTATATTGAGTTGTAAAGAGCGTGGTTTGTCTTTTGATGAAATTGTAACAATGACTGAGGCAAGCAAAAGCTCAGTTTCCACAAATCTAAACCTTTTACTGAAAATGGAAAAAATACGTTTTTATACGGTGAAAGGCGAAAGAAAAAAATATTTCAAACCTAAAAATTTGACAGACAGAATTAAAAATCATTTAAAAATCTTAAGCTCAGAGCAACGAATGTTCAAATTGCTTAGAAAACACGAGCTTCAGTACAATGAACATCCTTTATCTGAAAAGGAGGAAAAAAGTTTGGAGATTTACAAAGATTATTTAAAAAATTTTGAAAACTTATTAAAAGAATCCATAAATAAAATAGAAGAATTAGAACAAATTAATTAATCACTTATGAAAAAAACGATCGTTTTATCTCTTATGTTGATTAGTGCCTTTTTTGTATCGTGCAAAAAGGAGGCACAAACACAACAACAGAAACCTGTAATGCCTTACAAGGTTATTGAAATAAAGAAATCAAATACGACCTTAACAGCTGAATATCCTACGACCTTAGAAGGAAAAGTCGATGTTGAAATTCGTCCGAAAGTGGATGGTTATATTGAAAAAATATTTATCGATGAAGGACAGGTTGTAAAAAAGGGACAACTACTTTATAAGCTCGAAACACAGTCAGCTACCCAAGAAGCAGCGGCTGCCAAAGCCCAAGTAAATGCAGCTCAGGTAGAAGTAAACCGACTGGCTCCGCTTGTTAAGCGTAACATTATCAGTCAGGTACAATTGGAAACAGCCAAAGCAAATTTAGCAACGGTAAAAAGTAATTATGAAACCATCATGGCTAAGATAAATTATGCGACCATAAAAAGTCCTGTAAACGGTGTTGTAGGAACATTAAACTATCGTATCGGAAGTTATGTGAGTAGCCAAACCGCTTTGCCTTTAACGCAAATTTCAGATATTGAAACTGTTTATGCCAATTTCTCCATAACAGAAAAACAGCAATTGGATATCATGTTTAATACCGAAGGAAAAACCCTTCAAGATAAAATAGCACAGATGCCTCCGGTTACTTTGGTTATGAGCAATGGAAAAGCGTATGACGAAAAAGGAAAAATTGAAACCTTTGGTGGACAAGCAAATGCTGAAACAGGGTCTTACAATGTAAGAGCTAAGTTTGAAAATCCTAATAAAATATTACGTTCAGGAAGTACAGGCGTTATTCAACTACCAAATGATTTAAAAGATGTAATTGTCATTCCGCAAAAGGCAACTATGGAACTTCAAGATAAATATTTAGCTTTAGTTTTAGATAAAGACAATAAAGTAAAAATGGCTTCAATTGAAGTAAGAGAAGTTCCCGGAGGAAAATATTATGTGGTGGACAAAGGATTAGAAGAAGGTGAAAAAATAGTGGTTGAAGGCGTGGGTATTTTAGCCGAAGGTACAGATATAAAACCCGTGCCAACCACTATGGAAGAATTTATGAATCCAAGTCCGGTACAAACCCAAGAACAAAAAAAATAATTCTAAAAACAAATTAAACGATGTTTTCAAGATTTATAGACAGACCCGTATTATCTACCGTGATATCCATTATCATTGTAATATTGGGTATTTTAGGATTAATTTCGCTTCCTGTTTCACAATATCCTGAAATTGCACCCCCAACTGTAATGGTTTCTGCAAGTTATCAGGGAGCCAATGCCGAAGTTGTCATGAACTCGGTTATTGTTCCACTTGAAGAACAAATAAACGGTGTAGAAGATATGATGTATATGACTTCTACAGCGAGTAATGATGGTTCCGCCAGTATAAGCGTATATTTTAAATTAGGAACAGATCCCGATTTGGCAGCGGTGAACGTGCAAAATAGAGTTTCAAGAGCTACTTCGCTTTTACCGCAAGAAGTTACACGTTCGGGTGTAACGACACAAAAACGTCAAAGTGACCAAATTATGATTTTCTCTTTGTTTAGCGAAAATTCGGATTATGATGCTACATTTTTATCAAACTATGCCAATATTAATATTATTCCAAGGATTAAACGGGTGGCAGGTGTTGGTGACGCTATCATTTTTGGTGCAAAAGATTATTCGATGCGTATTTGGCTAAAACCTGATGTAATGGGTTCTTACGGATTAATGCCTTCGGATATTATGAGTGTTTTGTCCGATCAAAATATTGAAGCAGCACCGGGGCAGTTAGGAGAAAATGGAAATCAATCGTTTCAATACACATTGAAATATAAAGGTCGTTTTAAAAGCACAGAAGAATTTGGAGATATTGTGATTAAAGCCACTGAAAATGGAGAAGTACTTCGTTTAAAAGACCTTGCACGCTTAGAATTGGGTTCAATTTATTATTCCAGTAATTCTTATACAAATGGAAATCCATCCATAGGTATTGCCATTGCACAAACTTCAGGTTCGAATGCCCAAGAGGTTATTGACGGAGTTAAAGATGTATTAAAAGAAGCTTCCGTAACCTTTCCGAAAGGAGTAAAATATACAACTTTAGTAGATGCCAACGAATTTTTAGATGAGTCTATTTCAAAAGTAATTCATACATTATTTGAAGCGTTTGTTTTGGTATTTATTGTGGTATTTATTTTCCTTCAAGATTGGCGTTCAACGTTAATTCCGGCAATATCCGTTCCGGTTGCTATTGTAGGTACATTTTTCTTCCTGAACTTATTAGGATTTACGATCAATTTGCTTACTTTATTTGCTTTAATTCTTGCCGTTGGTATTGTAGTAGATGATGCCATTGTGGTTGTAGAAGCCGTCCATGCCAAAATGGAACAAGGAGAACACAATCCTCGTAAGGCAGCTCATAGTGCAATGGGCGAAATTAGCGGTGCTATTATTTCCATCACGTTGGTTATGTCTGCGGTATTTGTTCCTGTATCATTTATTAGTGGTTCGGCAGGGGTATTTTACAAGCAGTTTGGTTTAACTTTAGCAATTTCTATCGTATTATCAGCCATTAATGCTTTAACCTTATCACCGGCTCTTTGTGCTATTTTTTTAAGAGAACATAGCGGTGACAAGAAAAAGAATTTTATAGAAAGATTTTTTACTGTATTTAATATCGCTTTTGATGCCTCAACGGCAAAATATAAAAAATCCGTTCAATTTTTAAGTAAACAAAAATGGATTGCTTTTCTTCTAATAGGAATTTTTGCCGGCGTTTTTGTTTGGTTGATGAATACAACACAAAAAGAATTTGTACCCAATGAAGATATGGGAAGTATTATGTCTGATATTTCATTACCACCAGGAACTTCTTTAGAACGAACTGAAGAGGTTTTAACTCAAATAGAAGAAGGGGCTAAAAGTATTCCTGAAATAGACAATATTTTACGTATTTCCGGTAGAAGTTTGATTAGTGGTACAGGTAATAATTACGGGATGATTATTGTCCGTTTAAAACCATGGGCAGAACGAACCGAAGCTACCCAACATATCAATGCCGTAGTTCAAGAACTGTTTAAAAGAGCAGCTTTAATCAAGAATGCCAGAGTAATTTATTTTGCCCGTCCTACCCTATCCGGTTTTGGTTTTAGCAGTGGGTTTGAGTTTCAGCTTCAAGATCAAAAAGGAGGAACCATTCAAGAGTTGGATGCTATTAAAAATAAGTTATTGGGAGCTTTAAATGCCCGCCCGGAAATTCAATATGCAACCACATCATTTTCGCCCAATTTTCCGCAATATGAAATAGAACTGAATGTGCCGTTAATTAAAAAATCAGGTTTGTCTGTTACGGATGTGTTAGGAACTATGCAAGGGTATTACGGAGGAGTTTATGCTTCTAATTTTAATCGATTTGGTAAATTGTATCGGGTTATGTATCAGTCAGAAGCTGAATTTAGAGACAATCCAGAGTCGTTAAACAGTATCTTGGTAAGAAATAGTTCCGGAATTATGGTGCCTATTTCACAATTTATTACACTTAAAAAAGTGTTTGGTCCACAAAGTATTGATCGTTTTAACCTGTTTACCTCTGTAAAAATACAAGGAGCTCCCAATCCGGGTTATAGTTCCGGTGATGCTATTAATGCCGTAGAAGAAGTAGCGAAAGGGACCTTACCGGTCGGTTATGGATTTGAGTATTCAGGAATGACTCGTGAAGAAAAGAGTACAGGTGGACAAACAGTTTATATCTTTATGTTGTGTTTAATATTTGTCTATTTCTTACTTTCAGCACAATACGAAAGTTATGTTCTGCCATTTGCCGTACTCTTATCATTACCGGTTGGTTTGGCTGGATCGTATATTTTTGTTAATCTTTTTGGAGTAACCGATAATATTTATTTACAGATTACCTTAATTATGCTTATCGGTCTTTTGGCTAAAAATGCTATTCTTATCGTTGAGTTCGCATTGGATGCCCGTAAAGCAGGTCTGAGTATTACTCAAGCCGCCGTTCAAGGAGCAGGAGCTCGTTTCAGACCTATTTTAATGACATCATTTGCCTTTATTTTAGGATTGTTACCGCTTATGCTGGCACAAGGAGCAGGAGCTGTGGGTAACCAAGCTATTGGTACGGGAGCTATCGGAGGAATGCTGATAGGTACGCTATTAGGTGTATTGATTATACCGATATTGTTTATTGTTTTCCAAAATTTACAAGAAAAAATAGGCGGTAAACCCCAAGAAATTTTAGAAGAAACAACAAAATACGATTTGTAATGATGAAAAAGTATAACAACGCAATAATAATTATATGTGCAGCAATTACATTGCAATCGTGTTTTGTTGCTAAAGACTATGAAAAACCTGAAATGGATACAGAAGGGTTATACAGGACAGAAGAAGTCTTGGATAGCACTTCAATCGGAATGCTTTCATGGAAAGAATTATTTACCGATGAAAAGTTACAAAGTTATATTCATGAAGGTTTGCAAAACAATTTAGATATGCAAATAGCTCTTCAAAATATAGCCTCAGCCGAAGCCAACCTGAAACAAGGAAAAGCAGGTTATTTACCCTCACTTTCTTTGAAGGCTAATTGGACACATCAAGAACTTTCTAAAAACAGTCAGTTTGGTAGTTTTTTTAACGGAGCGTTAGACCAATATGAATTTTCAGGAAATTTGAGTTGGGAAGCGGATATTTGGGGAAAAATCAGAAGTACGGAACGAATGGCCTTAGCATCCTTTTTGCAGACCCATGCCGCTAAAAATGCAGTTCAAACAGAATTGGTAGCCCAAACGGCTTCATTGTATTATCAAATGTTAGCAACGGATGAACAGATAAAAGTAGTTCGATCAACTTTAAAAAACCGAATAGAAAGTATAGAGGTTATTAAAGCATTAAAAGAAGCAGGAAATGTAAATGAAGTTGCCGTAAAGCAGACGGAAGCACAAAGATACGATACCGAAATTATTTTAAAAGATTTAGAATACAATCTGAAAGTAATGGAAAATTCGTTCAATGTTTTACTCAACAGAAAACCGGAAGTGGTTGAAAAAGGAAATTTTAACAACCAGAATATTTCTGCTGAAATAAAAGCAGGGCTACCGGCTATTATGTTAGCCAATCGTCCGGATGTTGTTTCGGCAGAGCTTAATTTCAGAAGAACCTTTGAACAAGTCAATGTAGCACGAAGCAATTTTTATCCTTCGCTTACAATTACAGCTTCGGGCGGACTTCAAAGTTTAGAATTAAAAGACTGGTTTAATACAAAATCGCTTTTTGCCAATATCGTTACAGGTTTAACACAGCCTATTTTTAACAACCGCCAAATTAAAACGGCATACGAAGTAGCTCAAGCCAATCAGCAGATTGCGTATTTGCAATATGAGAAATCCTTATTAACTGCAGGACAAGAGGTTTCAGATGCGTTGGCCACGTATGAAAATGAAACGGAAAAATTAGGTATAAGAGCCAAACAGGTTGATGCTTTAAATAAAGCGGCTGAATATTCCGATGAATTATTACAATATGGAATGGTCAATTATTTGGAGGTTTTAACAGCCAAAGATAATGCACTAAGTACAGAAATCAATTTAATCACAACCAAATACAATCAACTCAATGCGGTCATTAGTCTTTACAGGGCACTTGGCGGCGGACAAAATTAGAAATAAAGAATCCTGAGTATTTTGCTCGGGATTTTGTTTGTTTTAGAAATAAGGTTTAAAATATTTTTTGTTTTTTATAAAAAATCATTAATTTTCCAGTCAGAATCGAGAAAGCATATTCCCTAATTAAGGGAATTTCTCTAACAAATGTAGACTATAACTCCCATGGTGTATTTATTAAGTGCCGTGTTGGAAGCTCATTTAAAAAAACAATAGTTTATGAAAAAGATCGCATGCATTTATTCTTTTAGCTTTTCCTTTTTTACCAACGCTCATTAGCACATTTTGCATTTCCCAACGTACAATCCCATCCCATAAATGCAAAACCCAAAAACAACAAACTAATGGCTAATAACAGACTTAGAGAAATACGACTAAAACATGACAAAATGCAAAAAGAAATTGCAGATGAACTTGGAATTTCACAAGAATCATATTCTAAATTAGAAAATGGAAGAGTATGTTTATCCATAGAAAAGATTGAAAAACTTTCTGAATTTTATGGGGTTTCTCCTGATTATTTCTGTGAAATGTCTTATAGTTGTGATGCTCAAAAATCCAAAACAATAATAAAAAAAATTAAAGAATATTTTAAAGAAAAAGGGTTAGAAATACCCGATTTTCTAAAATAATAAAAAATATTTTTTCTTTTCACTCTTACTATTGTATTTTAACTCATTGTTTATCAGCAGATAGAATATAAAAGCATATATTATAACCAAAAGTACTGCATTGTTTAATTTTTTTTTCAACCTTAGTATTGCGATTTTTAAGTTATGAGAAAGTTAATTTCAATAATATTTATTATTCTACCAATAATAATTTTTTCGCAATATAAGATAAGTGGAAAAGTAGTTGATTATAATGATTCTGCTATGGAAAATGTGGAAGTAGTTTTACAAACAACTGACAGTATTGCCTTAAAATCGAAACTTACCAATGAAAAAGGAGAATTCACAATATCAAATATAAAAAAGGAAGATTATATATTATCAATAGAATATTTTTCAGATAAAATTGCTACTCAAAATATATCGGTAGCGAAAGATTTGGATTTAGGAGTTATAAAAACAAAAACCAAAGAAGGAGGAACATTGGGGACTGTTGTAGTACAAGCCAAAAAACCACTCATTAAAAGAAAAGTAGATAGATTGGTTTTTAATGTAGAAAATTCAGTTGGAGTTGTTGGAGGAGATGGTATGGATGCTTTAAAATTAACACCTAATATACGTGTTCATAATGACAAAATCAGTATGATAGGAAAAAGTGGAATGTCAATTATGGTAAATAACAGATTATTAAATTTATCGGGTGATGATTTAATTTCATATTTAAAAAGTTTAAAATCAGATGATATTAAAAGTATAGAAGTTATACCTGTTGTGCATTTAGGATAAGTTCACTTTAATTTTATTCATTGGTCTATTGAATACAAAAACATTGAGATACTGAATCATTGTAAAAGCAGTAATTTTAGACAGTAATCTTATGGCTAATCCTTTGAACGATTTTGCGTGGTTTATCATCCAAGAAAATTGTCCGTGTAATTGCGAAAAATTAGTTTCTATTCTTTTTCTGATTTTGGATTTTATTTTAGAAAAATGCTCAAATTGTACTTGGTTTTGACGCATCGGAACAGCTAATTTTATGTTAGAATGTGTGAACAAAT
>JBKEDE010000054.1:0-18369 GCA_047975265.1 Flavobacteriales bacterium | reverse complement strand
TTTCCCATTCGCATTAAAGGCAATAATTTTTCAATTGCCTTTTTTGAATAACTTCCGTAATTGCTACTGAAAGGCGGAAATTTGACAAAATTTTCTACAAAAGAAGGTGCGTCTATTTGATGTTTATGGGCAAATTTTTTGAGGGCTTTTTTATATTCTTCTACATCAGAAACAGAATAGATAATATGCCACAATTGCTCTTCACGGCTGATGAAATTTTTCCCAACTTGTGTTTTTTCTGAAAGAAATAATTCGGGATTTTCTACATTCTCAACCTTTTCTAATCGGTTCAAAAATTGAACGCGGGTTTCAGCCAAAGGATATTTTTTCGATTCTTTTTTGTCATCATCATACACATAGTTCCAACGGTAATTGTCTTTATCTTTTTTATCAATCAATTTCTTTTTTACAAAAAAATCAATCAACTGTTTTGACTCAATAGTTTGTTTGGTGTTGAGAAAATCAAATAATTCCACCCAATCATTTTCATTCTGTAATAATTGAGCGGTTACATCTTCCAACTTTCCATTCTCTATTTTTTCTTTGTTGTAAATTTTAAGGTTTTGCAACCACTGCCAAATCCTAAACTCCTGAAACAAAGGATGCGATTTTGAAATGGCTTTTATAGGCTCTTTTATTTCTTCTTCTTTTCCGGTTTCTTTGTTTTCTTTTTTGTAAATTCTGTATTCAAACTGACAGCCCGAAATATTGGATTTTTGGCTTTTCAGCGGTCGCTGATAAAAGATAATATCATCGGTAAATAAGTATTCAAAACCCTTGTCTTTTATGCTGTTTTGATGAGCTTCGTTTCTTGGGTATAATTCTTCTATACAAGATTGATACAATTCAGCAGTAAACAATTCCGGTTGTAATTCTATTTGCTTGGAAAGGATTTTTTTGAATTCTTCTTTGTAAAATTTTCGTTCAATAGTTTTTACCAATTTACCCCGAATTTTTTGGGTGGGATTCACCATAAGCGTTTCATAAATAAACTCGCCAACTGTTTTCCCCGATTGCTCAATATCCTGTTCGGTTTTGGCTTTAATGGCAATCCAATCTTTTTCGGAATCAACGGCTCTAAAACTACGTTTTACATTTCCATCCTTGTCTAATTTCAAACCTCCATCATTCTCTAATTGAGTAGTTACGATAAACTCTTTTAATTTTCCAACCCAAGAATCTAATGGCTCTGTGCTTTGCCGTCTGTAAATCCAATCGTTTTCTAACACCACATTGTACCAAGTTCCTCTTGCATTTTTATCTTCGGTTGCTTGGACTTCTTTTACTTTTAGTTGATGAAATTCTTCCAATTTTGTGTTATCGGTTTCGGTTTCTTCGCCACGCAATTGGTAATATCCACGTTTCTGATTAAAATTGAGAATAACCCAAGCCAATTCTTCTTTGGTCAGCGTTTTGTGCAAGGCTTTGTTTCGCAAATAATACAAAGTCCAATCGTAAGGGATTTTAGTTTCTTCACTGTATTCTTTCTTATAGAATAACTGTGGTTGGGACTGCTTAAACTCCGCGACCATTTCGTGAAATGAATCCATAAAAATAAATTCGTATTTTCCGTTTTTTCGGTAATTAATTTTTTCTTCCGTATCAGGTTTGAACTGACCCAATCTACTTTCAAAATCAATACTATCGGCATAATGTTTTGGAAGAAAACCAAGAATATTCAACACTCTGTGCAATCGTTCACGACGTAAATTATCTCGTTGATACAATCGTCTTACACCACGATAACCTGTCCTTTCTGCTGTTTGAGAAATGGATTGTCCACTGTCAAATTTTCCCAATACGTCTTGACTCATCGGAATAATGCGAACACCCAAGCCATCAATTTGCCCTTCTTTTTTCTCAAAATTTTGTTGAATTAAAGACCACCCAATACTATTTGTTCCGAGGTCTAAGCTTAATATTCTTTTGCGATTCATTTTTCATTTGGTTTAATTAGATAAATATATAAAAAATATTGTATCTTTGTACTAAACTTTTGAAAGCAATTCACAATAAGGATTATTCCGTTGTGAAAACATTTGGGTTGCCTCTTGTCCAAAATCAGGGGGCATTTTTTGTTAGTTGTTTTCTTTCTGTACAATCAAATACGGTTTTTTAACGTTTATTTAGTAAGGTAGATTCACTGAAAGCCTGTATTTTTGGGTTTATAAAATAGATTAAATGGTTAGAAAAATTATAATTCACGGTTTTTTGTTGGTAGGAGCGTATGGTTTGGCACAAAAAACAGCCGTTTATACGGCAAGTGACCAAGATTTTAGAGAGGCTTCTGAAATTTATCACAATCAATCGTATCAATTTGCACAAGATCGGTTTCAAGAAATTGCAACAGACCACAGTAAATTGCAAGATGTGCGCGAAATAAGTCAGTTTTATGTTTCACTGTGTGCAGTTAAACTTCGACAAAAAGGAGCATTAGCCCGTTTTGAAACTTTTGCTTTTTCTCATTCAGAAAAAGATTATGTTCAGGAAGCCTATCAAGATTTGGGCGATTATTTTTATGGAAAAGGCGATTATAAAAAAGCATCTTTTTATTACGATAAGGTTGATCCGAAGCTGATGAAAGGAGAAAAAGATGAATTTGCTTTTCGGGTGGGGTATGTGGCTTTTTCTCAACGGGAATATGATAAAGCCTTGCATGCCTTTAATCAAGTGTCTTCTCAGTCAAAATTAGCAGAAGATGCTCGCTATTTTTCAGGACATATTTTGTATCAAAAGGAAGAGCCTTTAGAGGCGAAAAAAATATTTAATGAGTTAAAAAACTCAGAAAAATATAAAGAAAAAGTACGTCCTTATTTATTGCAAACAGCGTATAAAAGTTCAGATTATGAACAGGCGATTCAGGAAGGAAAAGAAATGTTGGCTTCTAGCGATAAAACAGTAAATCAGGAAAAAGAAGCAAAAAAAATTATAGGAGAAAGCTATTTTAACCAACAAGATTACAAAGAAGCCATACCGTATTTAGAGAAATATGTAAATTCGGGTGTAGATTTGACACCGACCGATTATTACCAATTAGGATTTTCGTATGATAAAACAGGAAATTACAGTAAAGCTGTTGAAAATTATAATAAAATTGTTGCCGGAAAAGATGAAATGGCACAAAAGGCATATTATCAGTTAGGACATTCATACATACGGGAAGAACAGAAAAATGAGGCTTTGAATGCCTTTAAATCGGCTGCTGATTTGGATTTTGATTCAAAAATAAAAGAAGATGCTTTTTATAATTATGCAAAATTAAGTTATGAAATAGGGAATCCGCATAAAACTGTTCCGGAAGCTTTGAATGAGTATTTAATGGCTTATCCAAATTCCAATTATACAGGAGAAATATATAAAATGTTGGTCAATTCGTATCAAAATTTGGACGATTATTCTCAGGCGTATGAAGTGTTGAAAACAAAAATAACGCTTAAAAATCAAGAATTGAAACCTTTGGAAGCACAAGTAGGTTATCAGTACGGAGCTCAATTGTTTAAGGATGAAAATTATGCAAAAGCAGAAACTATTTTTTCAGAAGTTGCCCAATTAGTGATAAAATCGCCTTATGTTGCCCAATCTATTTATTGGAAAGGACAAGCCGAATATAAACAAGGAAAATATCGGGAAGCCTTGAAAACATTAGATGTTTTTGAGAAAATGGAGACTCAATCATCCAAAGAAAACCGAGTGGATTATAACAAAGGATATATTTATTTTAAATTGGGTGATTATAGAAATGCTGTAAAATCGTTTAAGCAATACGTTAGTTATTCAACTGAGTCAAAATATAAAGAAGATGCTCAATTGCGTTTGGCAGACAGTTATTATGCTTCAGCCCAATTTTGGCCTTCGTTGGAGGAGTACCAAAAAGTAGTGGATTCAGGCTCTGAACATCAGGATTATGCAGCGTTTCAAAAAGGAATTGTGTATGGATTGGTTGACCGAGAAGAGAAAAAGCAAACCCAGTTGGAATATTTTTTAAAAAAATATCCACAGTCAGCGTATTATGATGATGGAATGTACCAGTTGGCAGGAACCTATTTTAAAAAAGGAGAAAAAGACAAAGCCATTCAGTTGTTTACTAAGATGCAGAATGATTTTCCGGCAAGTGAATTGGTATCTTTTGCTGAATTGAAAAAAGCTCAGATTTATTATAATGATGATCAACCTAATCAAGCATTAGAAGCGTATAAAAATATTGCTCAGGCTTTTCCTAATACTTCAGTGGCACAAGAAGCTGTTCTGGGAGCAAAAAAGATTTATACCGAAGAAGCCCGAATCAGTGAATATGAAAACTGGGTTAAAAGTGTTGGAGTAGAGGTGGATCAAGATGAATTAATGCGTTTGGCTTATGAGGTGGTAGAAAAACAGTTTTATGAAAAACAATACGATAGAGCATATAATTTATCGGAAGAATTTATTAAAAAGTATCCTTCATCGGTTAATCTTTCAAGTGTTTATTATCTAAAGGCAGAAAGTGCTTATCAAACGAATCAAACAGAAAAGGCAATTGAAGCCTTTGAAAAAATAAAAAAGGATAAAAAATATAGTGAGCAATCGTATCTTCATCTTTCTCAAATATATATGAAGTTAGAAAATAAAGAAAAAGCACTGGATGCTTTATTGAATCTAAGCAAATTATCAGAGAAAGAAAGTTATCAAAACTTTGCTTTTGTAGGAATTATGCGGATTTATCATTTGGAAGGAAAAGATGAAGAAGCTTTTTCTTATGCACAAAAAGTGATAAAAGACAAAGATGCTTCGGCATCAGCTAAAGAAGATGCAAAGCTGATTATAGCACGTAATTTAACAAAAACTGATTTAACGCAGGCGTTAAAATATTATGAAGAGTTAAAAAATTCGAAAAAAGAAAACATACAAGCGGAGGTTTTGTATTACAAAGCACAAAATTTATCGAATAAGAAAGAGTATACAAAATCCAATAATATCATTTTTGATTTAGCTTCAAGATATGGCTCACAACCTGATTGGACAGCAAAAGCATTATTGATTATGGCAGATAATTATCAAGCACTTAAAGATCCTTACCAAGCTAATTACACATTGGAAACTATAATGGAAATCTATCCGGAGATGACTGAAATTGTAAATCAGGCGAAAACAAAACAAAAATTAATTAAGAAGTAATATCTTTGAAAAAAATGTAAATGATGAAAAAAATACAACGAATTATATGGGTTATTTTGGCAGGTTCTTCTCTAGCTTTTTCTCAAATAGAGCAAGAATCCATTGATGTAGAGAAATCATATAATCCGGCAGTTCAGGATGTGGAAAAATTGGATGAAAATCCGGAATTTGATAATGAAGTTGAAAAAAATAAATTGGAAGTAAATTACTCACCGATTAATATTCCGATAAAATCAGATTATAAACTCTCGTCCATAAATCCGGTCAAACTACCGGTAAAGGATGATTACACGTTGTATAACAGTTATTTAAAAGGTGGAATAGGTTTGCCGATGACTACATTGTTAGATGCTTATATAGATTATGAATACGATCGAAACAAACATTTTGGAGTTTTTGCTCATCATTTTAAAACAGATTTAGATATTGATCATGCTCGTGTTGATGATGATCAGGCACAAAATAGTTTGGAATTGTTTTATAAAGCCAATTATGACGATTTGGCAACAAAATTAACGTTAGGGTATGATGTGTCTTCTTACAATTATTATGGTATTGGTGATATAACCAATGTGTTGGGAGTTTCTTCAGCAGACCAAATTTATAATACGATTGAGACACAAAATAATTATCATACAGCGTATTTAAATTTTGGTTTAGATGGATATGAAAATCGTATTTTTGATAATTCTGATTTATTGATACGGTATTTTAAAGGAGATTTTAATGCCAAAGAAATTTATGCTCGCTTAGACACTGATTTGGCACACGATGGTAAGAGACATTCCATGCCTTTAAATTCTATTTATTTTAGAGGGAATGCCAATTTGAATTTAGAATACATCAATACAGATTTTAATGAATCTACTTTTGGTAGTAATACAAAAGCAGGTTTTTTTAAGGCAACATTAGAGCCTGTCATGACGATTACCAACGATGTAAATTATATAAAATTAGGATTTGATTTAACCTATAACAGCGATTATGAAAATAATCAAAACGATTTTTACCTATATCCTGAAATAGAAGCGATGATTCGTCCTGTAGATGAATTTAATATTTATGCAGGAATTAACGGCGGGATGAAAAACAATACTTACTACGATTTGGTACAAACCAATCCATGGATTACTCCGGGAATCAGCCTGAGATCAACCAATACGCGGTATAATATTTATGGAGGAGTTAAAGGTGTTTTTAAAGATGTTTTTCAATACAAAGGAGAAATTTCATATGCCAGTATAGAGGATTTTATGATGATGGCTAATGTACCGATTGAAACTCAAACCATAATACCTACGTATCGGTTAGAAAACAGTTTTGGAACACTTTATGGTGATACCAAAAACTTGGCAATGAAAGGAGAATTAAATTATGTAGGATTTGACCGATTGACTACCACACTTGCTATTGCTTTTTACAATTATAACGTTGAAGGGGTCGATGAAGCATGGAATTATCCGGATCTTACTTCGACATTTACAGCAGAATATACGTTATTAGATAATAAATTGGTTGTAGGAACCGATATTTTTTATGTAGGTGAACGAAAGGATTTAGCGTATGATTATTCAACAGGAACGGCACTTGCAAATGGAAAGAGAGTTTTAGACGGTTATTTGGATATGAATTTAAGAGGTAATTACAATATCAACAATCGGTGGGGAACATTTTTAAAGCTCAATAACATCTTTGGTGAATATGAAAAATTCAAAAATTATAACGTTCAGGGATTTCAAGTTTTGGGAGGAATTACCTACAAATTTTCTATAAACAGATAAAAATCTAATGAAAATCATAAATAAAGGTCCTAATGAAAACATTAGGATTTTTTATTTTTGTTGATGTATGAAGCTGAAAGTATTATCTGATAAATTAGAATTTCCACCCATAGAGGTGGCAGGAGAGCATGGTATTGTCGCTGTAGGAGGAGATCTTTCAGTTGAACGATTAAAACTCGCTTACCAAAAAGGTATATTCCCTTGGTATAATGAAAATGAACCTATTTTATGGTGGTCTCCCAATCCACGTTTTGTACTGTATCCCAAAGAATTGAAAGTATCGAAAAGTATGCGTAAAATTTTACGAGATAAGATATTTACCATAACATATAATCAAAATTTTGAGGAAGTGATAAAAGCTTGCCGGAAAGCTCCGAGAGCTAACCAAGAAGGAACATGGATTACAGATGATATGGTAAAAGCGTATATGCAGTTTCATAAAGAAGGATGGGCAAAAAGTGTAGAGGTGTGGAAAAATAATCAATTGGTAGGAGGTTTGTATGGAGTTGATTTAGGGAATATTTTTTGCGGAGAAAGCATGTTTTCAAAAGTAAGTAATGCTTCAAAATTCGGATTTATTACATTGGTACAAGAAAAATTAATAAATTACCAAGTGATAGATTGTCAAGTATTTACCCCTTATCTTGAAAGTTTAGGAGCCAAAAATATTTCCAGAGAAATGTTTTTATCGTATTTAACATAGAGATTTTTTCAGGTAAAAACAAAAGAGGTGATTTCTTATGAAACCACCTCTTTTTACTTTTAAGTTATGTTTATAAACTTTTATTGTTTATAATATTCTAAATTTAACTGAGTTCCGCTTCTTTCATAATCCACTTCTGCCCAAATGGTATATTCAGTATTAAGTTGAGGAGCCGCATAATCATCATCTATTTCACATTCTATACTTCCTGTGCTGTCTTCAAATGTCATGTATATATCATCGTCATTACCTTTTGTGTAGCTGTTAGTAAATCTACCTGTTAGTTTAACTGTAACTTCTGCATCATCTAATGCTTGTGCTTTTGATAGAACACCTGCCACGGTTGATACATCTGAACTATTGTCCGGATTATAACCATTCTCTCCAATTAGATATTCAAGTTCTAAATAGGCAACATTGTTGGTAACATCAACTTCAGCGGCAAAAGTGATTATTTCTCCGGATTTGATGGAATTGATCCATTCGTCATCAAATTCAAGGTTAATGGTTTGACCACTGCCATCGCTCACTTCTACAAGATAATCATCACCGTATCTTACCGGATTGCCTGTAACTTCTGCTGATAATCTAACTCGTCTGTCTTGTCTATCCCAAGTGTTTGCATTTTGTTTTATCTCTGCAATGGTTACAGCATCATTTAAAGCATTCTCAGAAGAAAGACCTTGAACATCGTTTGCTTTAACATAATGTATTGAGTTAGAAGCTCTTGTGTTTATTGCAGTTACAACTCCGTTTACAGTAATGGTTTCATTGTTATAGGAAACTTTATTTGCGTAATTGGTTATATCACAAACTACTGTATCCGATTTAGAATCTACTAAATAGAACTGTCCTACGGTTCCCGGAACATGATTTACAATAGTTCCTTTAACGGAAACATTGGTTCCTACACTTAGGTTATCAACTTCTCCTGCATCCGTAGATTGATAAGTTGTACCGTTACTACTATCATCGCTACTACAAGCCATTACACTTACAAAGCCTAACGATAAAATTGCCAACTTGGCATTCAAAAAATGTGTTTTCATAATTATAATTTAAAAATTTATTATACAATAGTGGTTTTTGATTCTTACAATAATAACGATGCTTATTATGGGTTTATTATACGTTAAAAAGTGATTAGCATGTGTTTAACTAAATTTTAACACTTTTTAAGTTAGCGTTATAATATTATGATAATTCAAAATTTTCCATAAAAATATAAAATAAATAAAATGAGAACTGATTTTATATAAGAATATGATTAGAATCACACAGTATTTTGTGAAGACTGAATAATAAACAAAAAAGATTTTTACTTATATTTGTTCACCACTTAATTAAAATTTATTTTAAATATTATGCAACTTCTTGACGGTAAAAAACTTTCAAAAGAGATAAAAGAAGAAATCAAGCACTCGGTTGATAAAATTATTGAAAAAGGAAAACGTCCACCGCATTTGGCAGCTGTTTTAGTAGGAAATGATGGAGCTAGTCAAACCTATGTAAATCATAAAGTTAAATCATGTGAGCAAATCGGTTTTACTTCTACTTTGATTCAGTTGCCTAAAGATACTTCTGAGCAAAAACTATTGGAAAAAATTGAAGAATTGAACCAAAATCCTGAAATTGATGGATTTATTGTTCAATTACCACTTCCAAAACAGATTGATCAAGATAAAGTAATTGCAGCTATTGATTCCAGAAAAGATGTAGATGGGTTTCATCCGGAAAATTTTGGACGGATGGCTTTGGATTTACCTACATTTTTGCCTGCCACACCCTATGGAATTATGATGTTGCTGGAACGAAACAATATCGATACAAAAGGAAAACATACGGTTGTGATCGGGCGGAGTAAAATTGTGGGTTCTCCCATAAGTATCTTAATGGCAAAGCGTCATAATCCGGGAAACAGCACCGTTACCTTAACGCATAGTGCAACTGAAAATCTGTCTGAATTTACCAAAAAAGCCGATATTATTATTGTAGCTTTGGGCGTTCCTAATTTTTTGAAAGGAAATATGGTAAAAGAAGGTGTAATTGTTATAGATGTTGGTATTACCCGCGTTGAAGATTCATCGAAAAAAAGTGGTTTTCGATTGATTGGTGACGTTGATTTTGAAGAAGTTGCAGAAAAAACATCGTGGATCACTCCCGTTCCGGGTGGCGTAGGACCCATGACAGTTACAATGTTAATGAAAAATACATTGTTAGCATACGAAAGGTTTGCATCAAATTAGGTTAGATCAATAAAAATCATTTATTTACAAATGGGTCAGTTTTAAGGTTTTTTTGAAATTTTAGTAAAGCGTTGGTACTCACAAGTTTTTTCATTAGTTTTTTTTTATTAGTTTTGATTTTAATTAAAATGTACAATGAAAAATTTAATTTATATTTTATGTTTGATAAGCATATCTTTATTCGGACAAAAAAAAATTAATATTGATTTAATTGTCGATGATAGCGGTTTTGAGTATTTTTTTAAACAATTAGAGAAAGAGACGCGTGATTTATTGGGAAATACATACACGCTTAACTTTAATGTTAAACTCTCGGATAATTCAATTCAAAAAGCAACCGATTTAATTTATGAATCTTATAAAGGCAATGCCGATGTTGTGGTTTCTGTCGGGTTTTTATCTTCAACGGCTTTACATTCTTTAGGCCATTATTCAAAACCCAGTGTAGCAGGAATTACACTACAACGTGCAGAAAAAGAATCTTCAGAAATTCATAATTTTACCTTTATAGAAAGTCCTGTTTCCGTAGAAAAAGACCTTCGTACATTTAAAAAAATAGTTGATTTTAAACGATTGGGAATTTTTGTAGATGCCATGACGGAAAAAGCCGTTGAAAATCATTTAAAAGAAATTAAAACAAATCTTGAAATTGAAATTATTCCTTTAACTTCTGACATAAAACAAAATCTTCAAAATCTTTCTTCAAAGATTGATGCAGTCTATTTATTGCCTTATTATAAAACGCAGGGAGCAGAAAGTTATTTAATTCAAGAATTAAATCGGTTGAAAATACCAACCTTTGCTTTGATAGGCAGACGTGATGTTGAAAAAGGAGCTTTGGCCGGATTGACTTCATCCAGCTATATTTCTATCTATACAAGACGCATTGCCTTAAATATAATGAAGATAGTGGAAGGAGAGGATCCTAAAGATTTTCCGGTGTGTATTGTAGGTGTTGAAGATGATTTTGTAATCAATATAGAAACGGCAAAAAAAATTGGTGTTTATCCTAATTTTGAAGTTTTGTCTCAGGCAACACTTCTCAATGTTGGAACACCTGTGCAAGGAAGGAAGATTTCATTAGAGGGAGTTGTATTGGAAGCTTTTGAAAATAATTTGGATCTGAAAATATCCAAAGCAGATATTAATGTGCAAAAAGCCGCCGTTCGATCGGCAGAATCAAATTTATATCCTCAACTTTCAGTCAATACTTCAGCTACTTTAATAGATGATACTTCAGCCAATTTACAATTAGGAATAAATTTAAAAGACGAACTGTCTTGGATTGGTAATGCTCAGCTCTCTCAAATAGTTTACTCAGAACCTGCTTACGCCAATATTGCAATTCAGAAATTATTGCAAAATGTGAAGGAAGTTTCTTTTGAAACTTCTAAACTGGATATATTTCTTAACGTAAGTACAGCATATCTTTCTTATTTGCAAGCTCAATCGAATCTTGAAGTTCAAAAAGAAAATGTAGCGGTTACCAAACGAAATCTAAATTTATCCAAAACAAAGGAAAAAATTGGTCATTCCAGTGCTGCAGACGTTTATCGTTTTGAAACTTCTTTGGCTCAAAACAATATGACTTTAAACGATGCCATAACCAGTTTAAAGCAAGCAAAGTTTAATCTAAATCAATTACTCAATCGACCAAAAGATGAAGATTTTATTACAGAAGACATCACCTTGTCAAGTAGTTTGTTGTTTATTGCAGACCCCAGAATCAATAAACATATCAACAATCAGTTTGAAGCTACCAAATTTAGTGATTTTTTAACAGATTATGCTCTTAAACATATTCCGTCCATTGAAAAAATAAATTTGAACATTCAGGCACAAGAACGTTCTCTTAGATCGAACAAACGAAGTTTATATCTGCCTCAAGCCAATGTTCAGGGAAATGTAAATCAGACTTTTGGACGATTTTTAGACCACATTCCAACCGAACAATTAAAAGCACAAGGTTATGATCCTTATAGAGCCACGTGGAATATAGTAGGAACTCTTAGTTTGCCTATATTTCAGGGCTGGGCAAGAAAAGTAGCCATTCAGCAAGACGAAGCAACCATTGATCAATTGTATTTAACAAAATCGAATACAGAACAACTATTTGAAACCAATATACGATCTACTATTGAAAATGTGGGTAATTCGTATGGAGATGTATTGTTATCGGAAAAAGCGGCAGAAGCCTCTAAAAAATATTTGCAGATAACACAGGATTTATATAGAGAAGGAGCAGCAAACATCACCACGTTGTTAGATGCTCAAAACAGCTCTTTAACCGCTAATTTGAATGCCGTGAATGCGAGATACCAGCTTATTTTGGACGCTTTGACTGCTGAACGTTATACAGGAATCGTTTATATGTTGGTGTCAGAAAAAGAAAAAGAAGAATTTATACGGTTATTTAATGAATATTTATTAGAAAGATAAAAAGTTTTAGAATGAAAAATATAAAAATAGCAAATGTATTTTTAATAATCGTAACTTTATTGTTGTTTTCGTGCAGTAAAGAAAAAAAAGAAACAGTTGAACCAGTTCAACCAGTTAAATACGTTGAAATCAAAACATCTAATTTAGTAGGCTATTATACGTATTCAGGCTTGGCAAAAGCTCAAGAAGAAGCTGCTTTGAGTTTTCGTGTCTCGGGAACTATAAATAAACGGTTGGCTAAAGTTGGTGACCGTGTAAAAAAAGGACAGATTTTGATTACGTTAGATCCGACGGACTTTAAAGTGAATTATACACAATCTTCTGCTTCAGAAAAAAGCTCTCTTGCACAAATTAAAAATGCTGAAGCAAACCTTAAAAGTTCAGAAGCTAATTACATTGTGGCAAAATCAAATTATGCTCGATATGAAAAGTTATATGAAACCAATAGTGTTTCTTTAAATGAATTTGAGCAATCAAAGGCTAATTATGAAGCGACCTTATCTTCATACAATGCAGCAAAAGCTCAAGTTGTCGCAGCAAGAGCACAAGCCTCTGCATCTGGGAGTGCTACCCAATCTGCCGGAAACCAAGTTTCTTATACACGTTTAAAAGCTCCTTTTGATGGCATTATTTCAGCAGTGAATGCAGAGCAGAACGAAGCGGTTTCACAAGGAAATACGGTTATGGTTTTATCCTCTGAAAAAAATCCTGAAATTGAAGTGGGCATCCCTGAAATAGGAATTGCTCAAATAAAAAAAGATCAGGAAGTTGCTGTCCGTTTTTCAGTTATTCCCGATAAGGTTTTTGCAGGAAAAGTCTTTGAAGTAGGGTACAGCTCTTCAGGTTCTACTTATACGGTTACGATTCGTTTAGTAGAATCCGACGATCGGATACGTCCGGGAATGCCTGCTGATGTAACTTTTGAGTTTACGGATAATTTAAGTGCAAAATCAGCAATCGTTGTCCCACCAGGTGCCGTAGGAGAAGATGATCAAGGAAATTATGTGTATTTGCTCAACAAAACGGATGAAAAAAATAAAGTTATTGTCAAACGCATACCGATAAAGGTAGGTTCGTTGACCGATAAAGGTTTTGAAGTAAAAGAAGGGTTACAAGCAGGTCAAATTGTTGCTGCTGCAGGACTCAATGTTTTACGAGATGGAATTGTTGTTAAACTATTTCAAGAATCTGAATAATTTTAAGCTTCTAAAAGGATGAATTTAACAGAGTTTGCTATAAATAAAAGTCGGGTTGCCATTGCATTATTTGTTGTGATTGGCATTATGGGAATGACGATGTATAAAGGCTTGCCTCAAGATAGTATGCCTCCCTATACTGTGCGTGTAGCAACGGTTGTTGCTCAATTTTCAGGAGCAGGACCTCAAAGGGTAGAAAGTTTGGTTACGGAAAAAATTGAAGAAAAAGTACAAGAAATTGCTGAATTGGATGAATTAAACTCACAATCCAGAACAGGACTTTCAGTAGTTACCATAACTTTAAAAGATGAAGTACCTCCTGATAAATTACAATCTATTTGGGATCGGATTCGCCGTAAACTTGATGAAATTAAGTTCCCTTCCGGAGTTCAATATCAGTTAAAAGACGATGATGTAGGAGTGGTCTATGGAATTATGTTGGGATTAACTTCAGATAATAACAGCGTAGGCGAAATGGATTATTCTTACGCTTATATGAAAGATTTAGCAGATGATCTCAGAGATGAGTTTATTGCACTTGAAGATGCCGCAAAAGTTGAAATTGGAGGAGACCAAACCGAAGAAATATTTGTTGAATACGATAATGCCCAATTGGCAAAATACGGTCTGACAGCCTCTCAATTAAAAAATATTATAGGAAGTACTAATATATTATATTCGGGCGGTGAGATAAATGTCGATAAAGAACGAATTATTGTTGAACCCACAGGTAATTTTGACAGATTGGAGGATTTAAAGCGTACAATTGTCAAATCTGAAAATGGTCAAATATTGTATTTAGAAGATATAGCAACCGTTACGCGAGGTTATCAAACACCGGCTACACAAATTATTAAAGTAGATGGTAAAAGGGCTCTTGCCCTATCAGTATCGTTAAAGGATAATGCCAATATCGTAAATCTTGGAGAAGCCGTAGATCAAAAAATAGTTGAAATTAATGCCAGACTTCCCTTAGGTCTTGAGTTGAAACGACTTTCCTCTCTTGATTATTATGTTAATAAAGAGGTAGATAATTTTGTAAACAATTTAATCCAAACGATTGCTTTAGTACTGGTAGTCATGCTTATTTTCTTAGGATTTAGAACCGGATTCATTATTGCAAGCTTAGTTCCAATGGTAATTTTGGCAACTTTTTTGGTAATGGGAACGCTTATGACCGGTATCAACCAAGTTTCTCTGGCTGCTTTAATTATGGCTTTAGGTATGATGGTTGATAATGGCGTAGTAGTTTCTGAAACGATTTTGGTAAAAATCGAGGAAGGAAAATCAAAATACGATGCTGCTGTTGAGGCTTGTAACGAATTGTTTGTTCCTTTATTGATTTCTACTTTAACGACTTCGGTTGCCTTTCTATCATTCTATTTGGCTGAATCGGTTATGGGAGATATTGTAGGACCTTTGTTTGTTGTAATTTCTATTGCATTAATAGCCTCTTGGTTATTATCACTCACGATGATTACTTTATTGTGCTTCTTTTTCTTAAAAAGCAATGATGGACAAGAAAAGAATCCCAGCTTGGTTGATCGGATTATTAGTTATTTAAAAGAAAAATACAAGAAATTAATCAACTTTAGTTTAAAATTCAAAAAAACAACTATAATTGTTATTATAGGAGCTTTTGTAGGATCTTTGTTCTTATTTAATTATATCTCTTTTGTTTTCTTTCCCGATTCGGAGCGTAACTTAATTACCGTTGATATTAACCTTCCTCAAGGAACAAAAATCGAGCGGACACAAGAAGTGGTTGAAACAATTGAAGATTATTTAACAAAGAATTTAAAGTTAAATGATTCCATAACCCGTGGAGTAATTGATTGGTCTGCTTTTGTCGGAGAAGGTCCTGAATCGTACGATTTGGGATACCGTCCTGATGAAGCAAACTCCAATTACGCCCACATGTTGGTTAATACCTCTTCGGGTGATGATAACGGATACGTTATCAATAAAATAGATCGTTTTGCTTTTGAAAATTTTCCTAGTGCGGATATAAAAGTAAAACGTCTTGGAAGTGGAGGAGGAGGAATCCCTATCGAGATTAAAGTCTCCGGAAAAAATCCTGAAATTTTAGCTAAAATAGCCGAGCAAGTAAAAAACAAACTGGATGAACAAGACGGGACTAAAAATGTTAAAGACGATTGGGGACCGAAAATCAAAAAAATAGTTATAGATATTGACCCTATTACAGCACAAAATTCCGGTATTACAAATCAAGACATAGCTATTTCACTACAAACCTCTTTAACAGGTTATGGAACAGGAGATTTTAGAGAGGGAGATAAAAATATCGTTATTTTGATGCGTGATCAAAACTATGATAATTTAAAGGTTGAAGATCTTCAGGGAATTAATATTTACTCCCAAAATTCCGGAAAAAATGTTCCTTTATCACAAGTAGCCAAAATCAGTATTCAATGGCAATTTGCAAAGATATTACGTAAAGATTTACAGCGAAGCATTAATATTTCGTCTCAAATAAAAGAAGGAGGAAATGCCAGCAAAATAATGGCTGTTGTTAAGCCATGGTTAGAAGAACAAATGGAATCTCAGTGGCCAGAAGGTTACTCTTATGAATTGGGAGGAGATACCAAAAGATCTTCCAAAGCTATGGGAGCGGTGGGCGAATGGTTGCCTTTGTCTTTTTTTATTATCATTATGTTGTTAATTATTCAGTTTAATTCAGTACGTAAAACATTTATCGTTTTAATGACGATTCCTTTAGGAATTATCGGGGTGATTTTAGGACTTCTTCTTTTACGTTCTTATTTTGGTTTCTTTGCTTTTTTAGGGGTTATATCTCTTGCCGGTATTGTGATTAATAATGCCATTGTACTGCTTGATCGAATTGATATAGAATTAAAAAACGGACGACCTTTAATTGAAGCAATAAAAGAAGCTTGTTTGCAACGTTTCAGACCTATTTTATTGACCACCTTTACGACAGTGTTAGGAATGATTCCTCTTTATACAGGCGGAGGATTAATGTGGGAACCTTTAGCAGCCTCTATTATGGTTGGGCTATTGTTCGGCACATTGATTACATTAATCTTTGTTCCGGTAATGTTTGCTTTATTGTTTAAAAATGGAAAATAATACGGTTATTCTTTAATATCTATGAAGAAAGAAAGTACAGATTATTCTAATGCAATACACTCTATTTCGATTAATACATTTTTGGGCAAACGGCTGACTTCAACTGTCGAACGAGCAGGTTTATGATTTTCAAAGTAGTTTTCATACAATTTGTTTACGGCAGAAAAATCATCAAAATCAGCTAAAAAAATAGTGGTTTTAACGACTTTGCTTTTAGAAGACCCGGCTTCTTGTAAAACGGCATCTAAGTTTTGTAAAACTTGTTGAGTTTGTTCCACAATATTGTGTCCTACTAATTTCATGGTTTGGGGAATTAGAGGGATTTGCCCTGAACAAAAAATAAAACCATTAGATTTAATAGCTTGGCTATAAGGACCTATGGCTGTTGGTGCGTGTGGTGTATTAACTATTTTCATACTCAAATATATTAAAAAAGAAAAGAATTATAATATATGTTTTAGGATTAAAACATAAAAATTGTATTTTAGTAAAAAATATAATATGGCAATTGAAGAAGTAATACAACGTCTAAAAGAAGGTAATCAAAGATTTGTAGCAGACAAGCTGGACGGAAAATTACAAGATAGTACACGTCGTGAAAAATTAACAATAGGGCAAGCCCCAAAGGCAATTATTTTAAGTTGTGCTGATAGTCGTGTAGTTCCTGAATTAGCTTTTGATTCAGGTTTAGGAGAGTTGTTTGTAGTCAGAGTAGCAGGAAATGTAGCAAACAGCTCTTCGATAGCAAGTATTGAATATGCAGTGGCTCATTTAGCTTCCGAGGTTATTGTAGTGTTGGGGCATCAAAATTGTGGAGCTGTAACAGCAGCCATACAAGGAGGTGATAACGGATACAATTTAAATCATTTGTTATCTCATATTACACCAGCAATAGCAGCTTCTAATAAAGGTGCTGAACTAAATGATATTGTAAAAAAGAATGCAGAGATGAATGTTGAAGAATTAAAAAACAGGTCAATAATCATTAAAAAAGCTGTAGAGCAAGGAAAAGTAAAAATTATTCCTGCTTATTATAATCTACATTCAGGAAAAATAGATTTTTTGTAAAATTGTTAAAAAATATAATACAAGGATATTATTCTACACAATAATTGTACTTATAAAGCGTATTTGAAAAGGAATAATCCACTCTATTTTGAATGATTTTTACGGTGTAAAAATAGGTCAATAAAAAAACTAAAAAAACATTTGTAGAAATAATAAAAGGTATTACCTTTGCAACCGCATTAATTGTATAGTGCGGTTGTTCTTTTTGTTTTTAGAAAAAATAAGCCGATGTAGCTCAGCTGGCTAGAGCAGCTGATTTGTAATCAGCAGGTCGTGGGTTCGAGTCCCTCCATCGGCTCTTGTTTAAAATTGGAAAAACTTTTGTTAAATTGTAGGTTTTTTATAATTTTGCAAAGCTTTTTAAGGGAGGATACTCAAGCGGCCAACGAGGACAGACTGTAAATCTGTTGGTTTTTACCTTCGCAGGTTCGAATCCTGCTCCTCCCACATTCAGTTTAAATGTTTTTAAATTGAATAAAAGGCGGGAATAGCTCAATTGGTTGAGCATCAGCCTTCCAAGCTGAATGTTGCGGGTTCGAGTCCCGTTTCCCGCTCAATTTTTATAACAAAAGGCCGGCATAGGTGTTGTATAAGCCGATGTAGCTCAGTGGTAGAGCTCTTCCTTGGTAAGGAAGAGGTCACGAGTTCAATTCTCGTCATTGGCTCTACGTTTT
>JBKEDE010000041.1:0-4184 GCA_047975265.1 Flavobacteriales bacterium | reverse complement strand
TTCACAACCATCCTGACCGTCCTTTTGTGATGGGCGGTATGTTTCATGGGGGGACGGCTTTGGGAGGATTTGCAGACAATCGTGTAAAATCCATTATGACCAGAAGCGGACATAAGGTTGTTTTTACAGAAGATGAAAGTATTATCATTACCGACAAATCAGGAAACGAAATTCATTTAGACACCACCGGAAGCAACATCAACATTACCGCTCCGGAAACCATGACTTTAAATTGTAAAAACATGAACATTAATGTGACGGAGAATATGACCACGAGTGTTGGGATGAACCAAAGCGACACGATTGGAATGAACCGAAGTCAAAGCATCGGTTTAAACGCAACCCAAAGTGTTGGTGCGATGAAAATGACCTCTGTTGTGGGTGATGCAAGTATGTTTATCACAGGAAAACTTACGGAAATGATTGAGGGAGATTTTGAGAGTGTAACAAAAAAAGGCAAAACAATTTATAATAGTGATGGTGGTTTAGAAACTAATAGTCAAGGAACTATTTTTCGCTTTGCAGAAACAGAAATAAGACACAATAGTCAAGAAAAAAGTAAAAACCATTAATAATTATCATCTATGTCAAGATATAGATTAGTAAAAGGTAAAACATTAGAAACAGTTTACGGAGACATTAATTATGTTTCTGAATCGAAAATTGTAGATAATGGCTTATATGTGAACCATGAAGGTAAACAGAATGGCAATTTCTACGGGCAAGGAAATTTAGACATAATAATTGATAACCTTATTACCAATGGTTATTGGACAGACCTAAATAATAATAAAATATCCAAAGCTTTATTAGGAGAAACCGTTAGGTTTCATATTGAAACAAAAAATGTTCCTAACAATACCAATCTTCTAGTAAGAGTTTATGAATGGAATAGAATAAATGACATAAAGTTAGGTAATCTCAAAAGTGTTACAATAAAAGATAATAAAGGTTATTTTGAGTTTTATCTTAATAAAAAAGCGTGGAAAAAATTATTAAAAAATACAGGAGAGGGAAAAGAATTAGAACTTTACTGTAAAATTAGTGGTTGGGGAAATAGCATTGAAAAAGGAAAATATTTGAAAGTTGAGAACATAGATAAAGCAATAGCATTTTTCATTGGAGGAGCAGCAGATAAAGAATCATACTATTTACAAGGTCCTTTTAAAAATATTCAAGATGCACAAGTAATGTTTGAGAACTTATTATTTAAAAATTCAAACGCAACAAAATATTATTCAAGTTATTATCTAGACTATAGCGATGCTTTTGACAGTATTAATGAAAAAATAACAAGTAATATTTTTGATAAAACTACTCCAATTTTTATTGTTGGTCATAGTTTAGGAGGGTGGAATGGAGCTCACGTATCACAAATTTTAACGGACAGAGGCTATAAAGTAAAAATGCTCGTTACGTTAGACCCTGTAGGAGAAGGGTTATTGGTTTATGTTGGATCCAATATATATATGACAAAACCAAAGCCAAAATCTGATTTCTGGATTAATTTAAAAGCTGTTCCAACTAAGCCTGATCAATCTGATGATGTCGCTGAATTTGGAGAAAGGTGGAATGTAAAGTCAGGCTCAAATATTAATAATGAAGCAAATATTAATCATTATGATGCGAAAAAAATGTTTACAATAAAATTGACTTCTGGAAAATCTGCATGTCAACATATGTTGAATGATGTAAACTCATTAATAAATCAATAGTTTTATGGAGAAAAATTCAATTTATTTTATAGGTATCGGATTATACATCATAGTATTAATAGTAAATATAGTTTTATTTCGAAAAACAGAAATCAAAAATTTCAAATTTCTTTTATATTCGGGATTAACACTTATAGCTGTTAACATTATATATCTATTTTTAGTGAGAATAATTTTCAACAACTCCTATGCTGGACTATTTTATGTCTATGCAATATTTATTTTAAATCTAATATCAATTCCAACGATAATAATACTTTTTTACATTAAATTCTTAAAAAATTAATCATTTGAAGAGATTTAAATATTTTGTTAATTTTTTTTCCGAAGTAGGCGACCAAGTAATGGTTGCTTTTGAAGGAGATAATGCCGAGAAATCTTATGTGGTGGGAACACATTATAATGGTAGTGAAATATATAGCTACGGAACGTCGGATAACAGCATAAAAGCCATTCATACACGGAGCGGACACAAAGTCGTTTTTACAGAAGATGAAAGCATTATTATTACAGACAAAAGTGGAAATGAAATTCATTTAGACACCACTGGAAGCAATATTAATATCACCGCTCCTGAAACCATGACGCTCAATTGCAAGAATATGAACATTAATGTGACGGAGAATATGACCACGAGTGTGGGAATAAATATTTCTGAAACTGCAGGACAAAATAAATCTGAAGCAATTGGAGCAAATCACACCATTACAGCAGGAGGAATGATGCTACAAAATGCTGTACTTGATTATACCTTAATGGCAGCAAACATTATGGAAGTAGCGCAAGGTGAAAGAAAATCCCGCGCTAAAGAAATGAAAGAGAATGCTAAAAACAAAGAAGTTTCCGTTTCCGAAAATAATGACTGGCATTCCAAAAATGAATTTAATAATAATAGTGGAGAAAAATCAAAATCTCATTAATTATGGCAGGAGGAACCATAACAAGAGTTGCTTTAGGCGCTTCGACAACAATTGTTGAAGGCAACTTTGAGGGATTTTACGAAAACCTTACCATGAATGCCGGTAAGGAGAATCGCTTTACCGCAAAAATGACCAATCATGGAAATCCAAAAGAACCTGTTGCAGGAATATATTTTATAAAGGGTTGGTGGACAGACAAAAACGATAAAGAAATTAAAGAGGCAAAAATTGGAGATACTATTAGGTTCCATGTCCAGACACAAAACGTACCTAATGGAGATAATATTACCTTTTATGTTTACGACTGGGACGGATTAAAAATTGTTAGTGATAAATTAGGGCTGGTAAAAGCTGGAACTTCACAACCCGCAACTGAAATAACAATAAATGGAAATAGAGGGTTTATAGAATGGGAAACGGGAGACGGAACATTGGAGCTTTTTGACGAAAGTTTGGAAGGAGAAGAAATTGAGCTTTTTGTGGAATGTATTTATAAAGATGAACAAATAGATTTACCTTTAGAAGAATCAAATTATTTAATTTTAAAAGAAAAAGAAGAAACCATTACTGTGTTGATTGAACTCCCTCATAGTGGATACACTGATAAGTTAAACAGGAAAGGTTTAGGAGGGCATACCGCAATTATGATAGGAGAAGAATATTATGATTATGGACCTCAACCTGGTGAAGGAAGTGACGTATATACTGATGGGAGACCATGGTGGGATAAAATGGGGGCTACTGGAAATTTAACACGGCAAGATATGATGGATATTTTAAATAGAGAATTTCCAAATCAGCAAGAAATTAATGATTATATAAATTATTACAAAAGAACTGGACAACTGAGTAGTTTTCCTGTGACAAATCGTTACGCATTAAGTATAGTTGGACGAGTTTGTCTTATAGATATTCATATCAAAGGAAGTGAAAAAGGTAAAATAGAAAAGTGGTGGAAGGACAAATATCAAGATTTAGGGAATTATAGTGTTTGGATTCTTTTTGGGGAACAATGTACGACAACAGTGAAAATTTCCATTGAGGAATCAACTGGAGTTTTTTCTACTTTTGATATAATATCGACTACACAAACACCAGAAGGTTTTTTAGAATTATTAACAACAGAGGGGGTGCACACGTATGGTTCAAAAAAAGAAACAACTTTAATAATTACTTCTGAATTAAGAGAACTACCCCAAAATGAAATTAATATTTTTGAGGCTGATTTAAATGTTAGATTGGGTAATTAAATCAATATATTATGTTTAAATTAATTAAAAAAATAATTTTTATTATGGGAATCCTAAACAGTATTTTTTCATGTGAAAAAAAACAAGATATATATATATATAGAACTGAAGAATTCAACAAAAAAGAAAAAGAACTAAAATTTTCTCTTGATGAAGCATCAGACATCTATTCAAAATTTATTTTGGAAAATAAAAAAGAAAAGGAAGATTTTTTTTGTAGGCTTGATATTATTTATGGAGATAATTATATTTTCAAAGAAAATTGGGAGCCATATAGTTTAATGACTGGAACCTACAAT
>JBKEDE010000024.1:0-2316 GCA_047975265.1 Flavobacteriales bacterium | reverse complement strand
TCCACCGAAACGAAAGCTGCTTACGGAGCGAAAACCTTGCTGGCAGCTGTTCACCCGCCATAAGCTATATGCGTTGTTGTAGGGCGTTTTTTTTATTCTTCCATTATTTTATTGTCAATCAGCACCCATTTATTTGAGTCCTTTTTAAACATATAATTTATAGTAATTCCTTCTACGGGATAATACAATTGCAATCGCAGTTTATCATTTACCTTAGTCCAATCGCCTACACCTAAGTAATCCTTTACTACTAAACTGTCGGCTTCGAGTTTAGTAATAACAGAAACTGATTCACCAAATTTCTGGACATCCATTAGAGTCGTTCTATTTATCTGCCCAAATTCTAGGATTTTCAATGGCTTTCTACTTGAATCAGTGTCAACATGAAAATATTCCTGTAGTTCTGATAGGTCAATTGCTTGTTGAAATACTTGTCTGATTTCGGGAATTGAAAATTTATCGTACACACTTGAGTCGAGTTTTGTTAGTGTTACTCCAACTCGTTCAGGATATGAACCATTGGTGTAGTAAACTATGTTTTTGTCGTAGATCGCTAGACTTCCTGCTTTAGGAATTGAGTCAGTGTAGTTAAATTGAATTTGGTACTTGTCAATTACTGCTTTGCCTTTATAGATTGTCGAAGTCCGCAAACCACGAGATTCAAACTCAAACGTGCTGTCTTGATAGATTCTCAAATAAATCCATCCTAATGGGGCTTCTCTATCGGCTTGGAGCAATAGTTCCTTTTTATTTTCCTTATTCTTTGTCGAGCAAGAAATAATGAGAAGTAATCCAAATATGAGTTTTATCGTCAGTTTCATTTTTTTTAAATGCCCTACAACGGGAAACGGCTTGGCGATAGTGCGGGACAAAAATGGACGAAAGTTCAGTTTTGTACAGCGGTGAGCCAATGCTGTTTCGCAATGGCTAAGTTAGAAAAAAAGTCAATGCGAACAGCATTGGCGGCAAAAAAAGTACAAAAGTTGAAGTTTGCACTTAACCCCGCATTTCGCCAAGCCGATGTTAGCTGACGTTTTTACTTTTTTTCAAATATCACATTTTCTTCATTTAATGAGATTTCATAGTATAGTTTCTCTTTGTATTTAGGGTAAATTTTATTCTTTTCAGCTTTTTTTGTTTGGATACTTTTAATCACATTCAACTCATATGATCCTTTTTTAAAAGGAACATCTTTTATAATTAAATTATTATACCAATTACAAAAGCATTTTACTTTCATTGTATCTTTTTTGGAGTAAAATTCAAAGTATTTTGGAGAGGGGATGTAATCATTTGCATACTGGAACAGTATGTTGTTTTTATCTTTAATTATTTTTTGAATAAATATGTTATCTTTTTTATCACTAGTTATATTCATATTTATTGTTTTAAAATTAAAAATGATAATGTCTGATTTAGAATCGTTGCTTGTTGTGATATTCTGTCCTTTACACGATAAAATTGTAAATAACAAAATTAAAAAGTGATTTATTTTTCTCATAATTATAGACCTTTTACTCCTTCTGAAATTCCTTTGCTGACAATATTTAAAACTTCTTCAATATCTTGTTGTTTCAAGTCTTCATTATTATTTTGAATTTTTGAAATATGAAAATGTCCTGTGGATAAAGAGGGTTTGTTATCTTTCCTCAATTTAGCTACTCGATAAAATATCTCATTTGATAAATATGAGCCACCTGGAGCATATGAGATTTTTTGACCTTTTTTTGGAGGTGTTTCTTTTCCATCTACATAGCCATTATAGATCCACTCAAATATAACACTTTTAGCATTGGTAAATTTTGTATTTAAAGTTGTTTTAATCCACTCTAAATCACTTTCTAAAGCTCTACTTCCTTTTACTCGTAAAAAATTCATATTATCATCACTTCCTCCTCTTCTTAATGTACCAAATACATCTATATTATATTGCCCTTCTAGAGCTTGACTAATCGTTATAATCATATCAACTTGAGGGATAAATTTTCCAATGTATTTTTCAATAATTCCCTATCCTTGTCCTGAATTATTTGATTGGTCGCTATCAAAATCTGCATAACGAACTGGAACAATCATAGTCTGTATGTATGTTCCTAAATCAAAAGTACAAAAGTTCAGTTTAGCACTTAACCCCGCATTTGACTTCGTCGATTTTCAATTCGCCAAGCCAATGTTAGCTGGCGTTTTTATTCAATTTTTGTAAGTTTTACATTTATGGTGTCCTCTAAATTAACCTGAAAAAACAATAAATCTTTGAAATATTTGTCTTGTTGAGTTGGGGTCTCATTAGGAACATAAGCATTTTTAAATAAAATT
>JBKEDE010000057.1:0-16776 GCA_047975265.1 Flavobacteriales bacterium | reverse complement strand
TTTGAGGTAACCTATCCCGATACTATACAATTTAATGCAAAAGCCCCTATCCAACTCTTTATAGGCAACGACCACCAAGTGGATGGGCAAACCTTTGACATTACCTACCGGACTAAAATGGAAGGTGAAATGTATTACGAAGACAAAAAAGTAAGTATGCACAATATGCCCAAAGGCTGGGACGAAGTTTCGTACAAACCACTGGAAGCAGGAACCTACAACATTGAGTTTACTGCCAGCAACGGCGATGAGCAGTATGACATCTCTAAAGTTATTAAGTTTACGGTAGACCCGTTGGAGCTAAACTTTGACGCTTACATTCCAAGAAATAAGGAGAAACTTAACATTGGTAAGGAGGAAGAAAAGGCGTGATAAACTGCGAAATACCCATATCGGGGGATACCACAGGCGTGGAGTATTACGTAACACCAACAACGGATGGAGACGGTGATTTTCATTACAACGGTACGGAGTACCGCTCCGGAAAGACCATTAAAGTAGAACCCAACACCATTTTTGTTATCCAATACGAACCCGTAAACCAAAACGGGGGTACGCACACCATTTCATTGATCGCCTCCGACAGCTTTGGGCAAAAAGCCTCCCAACAGGTTGTCTTTACGGTGTACCAACCGCCTGCCATAGAAGAAGGCTCTTTTCAAACGGCAAGATGGCAAGATGGAGGAAGCAGTTGTTTTAACGGGTGTGATTACCTAACTTTCTTTGCCGTAAAATGGAAAGGCATTTACGATGATACCGCTGAGCCTGATAGGTATGAAATGGTGATTCGTGACGGAAGAAATAACAGTTACTATTCTCATACAGGAAAGATTGCCGATATGGTTGATTTTTCAGAAGGATATGATTATGGGTCTTTATCAGGAAATAAACTCCATTTTGGTCCGGAATACGACGGTTATTTAGGGTTTTATACGATACATACCGAACCCAGCAAAATACCAAATTACGATGGGCAACCCTTTGATTTTTATATTATTGATACGAAATATATTAAAAGATTGGTGTATCAGGGAAACTTTACCTACAGCCCTACGGATGCACAATAAAACAAAAGAAACCATTAAAAAAGAAATTATATGAAAACGCTAAAAAGATTATTAATCGGAGTTTCCTTTCTAAGTCTATTAGGAATGGGAATTTCCTGTTCTGAAGATGACGATAACATACCAAAAGAAGGCGACCTGGTGGAAGTTACCTTGGATGAAGGATTTTTATCGGGGATTTGGAAATATGAAAGCATTACTTCGGATACGCCCGTAGATTATAACAACGACGGGATAAAGTCCAACGATGTATTAAGTCAATACGATCCCACAGTTCAGGATAATATTTTAGGATTTAAGACCAACGGATTGCGGTATGAAGTTTGGGATAACATGACCGACCAAAATATTCTTCAAAATATTCTTGAAGAAGGCACTTACAGTGTTTATAAAAGTACCGTAGAACTTACGGCAGGTCCTTTCAATAAAACCTATTTTCTTGATACCCGAGCGTTTCAAGAAGCAAATGGTGTCGGTGGATTTAGAGATTGGGTTTTAAAATACCGTGATGAAGATGGCTTTTTAGTGGTTTTAAGGGATGCTTATTAGAAGAAATAATATGAAAACAGCAAGAAAATTATTAACAGGGCTTTCTCTTCTAAGCCTATTAGGGCTGAGTATTTCCTGTGGTGAAGATGCTTATGATCCTAATGCTTTTGTGGAACAATCTGTTATAGGACTACTTTATGGTGAAGATTGGACGTATGTGGATATTTTGGATAATGGGCAATCAGTGATGCAAGATTGTGAAAAAGACAATAGTTATGAGTTTACGACACATAACCAAGTAAATTTTGCTCGTATCTATAAAATCCATGCAGGAACAAAACTGTGCACGGGAGAAACGGTGAACAACTTGATCGATAGCGGAAATTACGAGGTAAACGAATCTTCTAAAACTGTGGTACTAACCAGTGCCATGGGTAAACCGACTGTTGTTTTTTACAATGTCAAAAGATTTCAGACCGAAAATGGATCCGGGATGGATCACAACTCCAATATACAAGTTCGGAAGATGCCTATACCCATATTCTACTTCAACAAAACGGTACGAACCCGTAAAGAAAAAAATAGAGACGTATTGTACATATGAAAAACGTAAAAATAACCTTTCCGTAACCCGCATGTACAGGGCGTTTAGAAAGAGGTGTTTTTCCGTTTAGACGGAGCAAATGCTCTGTTTGGATGGTGTGAAATTTTTGGAGAGAAAAACAATCTCTATTAGCGTGAATAATATTTTATAGATATAACGATATAAACTTCAAAGAGTATTTAAAATTATTTCATAATGCTTTTAAACTCAAATCTTTATTTTGAGAAGAATGGGTTAATGCTCCTACGGAAATATAATCTACTCCGGATAAGGCTACGGATTTAATCGTGTTTTTTGTTATTCCTCCGGAAGCTTCTGTTTCGCATTTTCCGTTAATTATACTTACTGCCTGCTTCATTAATTCAGGAGACATATTGTCTAACATAATTCGATCAACGCCTGCTTCCAAAGCTTCTTGTACTTCTTTTAAATTACGTGTTTCAACTTCAATTTTCAACTCTTTTTTTTGCTCCTTCAGATATTTTTTTACTTTACGAACGGCTTGGATTATGCTACCGCAATAATCAATATGATTGTCTTTCAGCATAATCATATCGTACAATCCATAACGATGATTCAATCCGCCACCTATTACAACTGCCCATTTTTCACACAGTCTGAAGTTAGGTGTTGTTTTTCGTGTATCTAACAACTGGGCATGAGTTCCTTTAATCAATTGGTTTAATTCATACGTATGCGTTGCTATTCCGCTCATACGCTGCATCGTATTAAGTACTAATCGTTCTGTTGTTAAAATAGATTGAGCATTTCCTTTTACATGAAAAGCAACATCGCCTGTTTTTGCATGATCGCCATCATTCATAAATACATCTATTTCTAAATTTTTATCGTAATAATGGAAAATCATTTTAGCCATTTCAATGCCTGCCAAAATGCAATTTTCCTTTACCAAAAGACGTGCTTTTTTCTCAGTATTTTCAGGAACAGATGACAGTGTAGAATGGTCTCCATCCCCAATATCTTCTTTTAAGGCTTCTGAAATAAAATGCTGAACATTTGCTGAATTAATATAGAAAGGATTATTCATATACCGTAATTTTTAAGCAAAAAAATACTAACGATTTTTAGTTGGAATAAATTGTATTTTTTTACTGTTGATTAATTTAAAGAGAGGAACTAATTCACCGATCATAAATACAAAAAAGACAGTTATAAGATTGATGAAAGTATTTGTAACATCCAATTCTAATAATCTGATTAAGTATAAAATCCAAACAATAATTAATGCTGTTTTTAATACATTTAAAAAAAAATAGGCATAACTTAAATATTTGCTGTACTTCGTTTCTATAAAAAGATAGATGCCAAAAACAGGAATCCCTACTAAATAAGCAAAGCCGTAGATATTGTATAAAACCGGAATATCATTATCAGATATAGCGTACACAACGATAAAATGCATCAGCATCAGTACCAGTGTAACTCCGATAAAAATAATAAAAGCCCGCGTAAGATTCATTAAATCTAAATTTTTTTAACAAATATACTAAATAGAAAGTTCAAAAGAGATTAATTTATAAAACATTTACGAAATTTGCTTTATTTTATGAAAGTATCTTTTTCCGAAATAAACAAACTGGCTATCCCTGCAATTTTTGCCGGTATTATTGAACCGATTATTTCAATAACAGATACAATTATTGCCGGAAAAATCAATTTAATAGAAAGCAATCATTTACCTTATTTGGGAGCTATTGGTCTTGCCGGTGCTTTGCTATCTGCTTTTGTTTGGATTTTTGCACAAACCCGTTCGGCAATTTCTTCTTATGTTGCCATTAACTATGGAAAAAATCAAATAGATTACATCCGTCCGTTAGTATCTCAAACCTTTTATATGAATTTGGTTTTGGGAATAAGCATTGCTTTAACAGCTTTTATTTTTACTGAATTTATCTTTTCAATACAAAGTGCAAAAGGCACCATCCTACAACTTACATCCGATTATTTTCAAATTCGAGTCTGGGGATTTCCTTTCACGCTACTGACATTTACAATCTTCGGTATTTTTAGAGGTTATCAAAACACCAAATGGGCTATGTATATCGGGCTTACGGGTGGAGTTGTTAATATTGTACTGGACTTGCTTTTCGTATATGTTTTTAAGTGGGGCGTTCAAGGCATTGCTTATGCCAGCATTATAGCACAAATCATCATGTTTTTAGGTTCTTTGTACACATTGTTTAACAAAACACCGTTCAGTTTAAAATGGTATCCTAAAATTCATCCTGATTTTAAAGGATTAATCGTTATGAGTATTAACCTGATTATTCGAACACTTTCGCTCAATATTGCCATTTGGTTTGCCAATAAATTTGCAGTTAATTATGGTGAAAATTATATTTCAACCCAAGCTATTTTAATTCAAATTTGGTTATTGTCTGCCTTTCTATTAGATGGTTATTCTGTTGCAGGAAATGCACTTTCAGGTAAATTAAAAGGTGAAAACAACATCGAAAAACTTTGGGTTTTAAGCCGTGATTTAATTAAAATTATGCTGATTTGCAGTCTTATCATCATGCTTTGTATGTTTTTATCGTACAATTCATTAGGATTATTATTCACCCAAAACAACGTTATTCTAACCTTATTTAAAAACCATTTTTGGGTGATTATTCTCATGCAACCTATTTGTGCAATAGCCTTTTTATTCGATGGGATTTTTAAAGGACTGGGTGAGGCAAAAGAATTACGAAATGTTCTTTTAATTGCCACTTTTTTAGGCTTTTTACCCACACTATATTTTATAGATTTGTTAAAATTAAAACTTTACAGTATTTGGATTGCATTTTTTGTTTGGATGATTATAAGAAGTTCCATATTATTTATTAAATTTAGACAAAAATATAACACCTCATGAATGAACAACCTTATGTAAATATTGAATTAGATAATGAAGTGGGTATCATTGAATTTTTTCATCCGAAGAGTAACTCCATGCCGTCTTCTCAATTAAAGAAACTTACAGAAGCCTTTGAAACCCTTGGTAAAAACAATCATATTAAAGTTGTTTTATTAAAAAGTAAAGGTGAACGCGTTTTTTGTGCTGGAGCTTCATTTGACGAGTTACTAACCATTGATACTCCCGAAAAAGGAAAATCTTTTTTCATGGGATTTGCCAATGTAATTAACACCATGCGAAAATGCCCCAAAATTATTGTAGGTTGTATCGAAGGAAAATCGGTTGGTGGAGGCGTTGGGATTATTGCAGCTTGCGATTATGCATTTGCCTCCAAAAATTCTTCGGTTAAATTATCCGAGTTATCCATCGGGATTGGACCTTTTGTAATTGAGCCCAGTGTTCGCCGTCGAATCGGGCTAAATGCTTTAACAGAACTTACACTAAACCCTACCCAATGGCGTTTGGCAAAATGGGGAAAGAAAAAAGGATTGTTTCATAAGATTTCAAAAGACATTCAAAAAGAAAGCCTTGAATTTGCCAAAGAAATGACGCGTTATAACTTAGAAGCCTCAGCAGAAATCAAAAAAGCTTTTTGGAAGGATGCTGACAATATGGAAGCGGTATTTGAAGACCGTGCTGAAACATCAGGACGCTTGGTTCTGTCAGAATTTACACAAAATACTTTATCAAAAATTAAAACATCATAATACAATGAATTTAGAAACTATATTAGTAGAAAAAAAAGACCAAAATGCGATTGTAGCCATTAACCGTCCTAAGGCTTTAAACGCTTTAAATGCACAAGTTTTTTCCGACTTGTCAAAAACATTAAAAGAATTAAAAAAAGACACGACAATCCGCTCTATTATTTTAACCGGAAGTGGTGACAAATCTTTTGTGGCAGGAGCCGATATTAAAGAATTTGCTGATTTTAATGCAAAACAAGGTGCAAAATTAGCCGGAAAAAACCAGAAAAAAGTATTTAATACCATTGAGAAATTTCCGAAACCGATTATTGCAGCTATAAACGGATTTGCCTTAGGAGGAGGATTAGAGCTGGCTTTGGCTTGCCATATTCGTATTGCTTCTGATAATGCCAAACTCGGTTTCCCTGAAACTACATTGGGCTTAATTCCGGGATATGGAGGGACTCAACGTTTGCCTCAATTAGTAGGAAAAGGATTTGCAGCAGAACTTATCTTTTCGGCGGAAATGATTGATGCAGATAGAGCTTTGAGTATAGGATTAATTAATCAGAAAACTTCTCAAAAAGAATTATTGTCTAAAGCAGAAGAAATAGCGAACCGATTTAATAAAAACTCAGGAAATGCTATTAAAAACGCTATCCAGGCGATTAACTCGGCAGGAACTCCCAAAGGATACAAAAAAGAAATACATCATTTTGGTAAAGGTTTTAAACACCCTGATTTTAAAGAAGGAGTTGATGCCTTTTTAAATAAACGAAAACCAACATTTAAATAAGGTAACTACATACAAGTTTACACCATTTTAAATTAAGTCCGACAAATTTTAATTAATTTCGGGCTTTTTAATTTTTATTCGTTTTCTTTAGGATTATACATCATAATTGCATGATTTTCTATAAGTTGTCTGGACTTTTTATTCGTTCCAATAGTCATATTTTTTAATATCAAGTTTTGAAATGTTAGCCCATTCGTTAATTTCAAGTGGCTTCCAATTCTTGTCCTTGTATGTTGAATAAATGAAATCATATTGTTCTTTTGTTAGTAATGCAAGTCTACCGTCATTACCACCATTAACTAAGTAAACTTGTTCAGCTATGTTTTGTTTTTGTAGTTCTATGTTTAGTATTTGAGCAATTCTAAATGGTGCTTCGACCCAACCATAGCCCTTAAAGTTTTTGAAAACAATATACTCTGTTCCGTTGATTGTGATTCTATGATTGAGCCATTTACTTTTCTTGTCCCATTCTTCAAAGTGGTTTGTTATGTCACACTTGAAATTCATTTTATCAAACACGGTTTTTAAGTCTTTCAATAATCCAATAATTCCGTCTTTTTCATAAACTTCTTCTCCGTCACAGAAATAATATCTGAAGTCTTTCGGCAAATGAGTATTGTCGTCCCAAATAGTTATCAATTCTGCTTCTGGGTCAAACTCTTTAATAAAAGTTGCTTTTAAAATATCAAGGTCTGAATTGTCAGCATAATTGAAATAGCCAAATTCATCAAGTCGCTTTACAAACTTTTCTGCTTCGTCTTTGTTGTAAACAGTCTTTATTCTTTCAATTTTTGGTTGTCCTTTTGTTTTTCCAAGCCAAAGTCCTGCGATAATTGCTAAGCAAACTGTGAGTATTATTGTCAATCGTTTCATTATTGGGTAAATTTATTTAAAAAACAATATAAATACAAGAAGAACTTTTTAGCTTATGTTATACCGCATTCAACTAAAAATGAATGGGTTAATAGTATGTGTAACGTCTAACATTTGCTACATGTTTTGCCAAACGTATTACCTGATGGCTATATCCGTATTCGTTGTCATACCAAACATATAGAATAATATTTTTACCGCCTTTATTAACAATAGTTGCTTTACTGTCATAAATAGATGGAGCAGAAGAACCTACAATATCAGAAGAAACCAATTCATTTTCAATAGAATATTTGATTTGTTCTACTAATTTACCTTCCAAAGCATATTTTTTTATAGTATTATTCAAATTTTCCAAGGTGGTTTCTTTTTCAATTTGAAGATTCAAAATAGCCAGAGAGCCGTTGGGAACCGGTACTCGAATAGCATTGGAAGATAATTTTCCGTTTAGCGAAGGTAAGGCTTTTGCAACAGCCTGTCCGGCACCGGTTTCAGTAATAACCATGTTTAATCCTGCTGCTCGACCTCTACGGTATTTTTTATGCATATTATCAACTAAATTTTGATCGTTGGTATAAGCATGTATCGTTTCTAAATGACCTTGAATAATTCCAAATTCTTCTTCAATAACTTTTAAAACAGGAGTAATGGCATTGGTTGTACAAGAAGCAGCTGAAAAAATATCAATGTCATCCGGCTTATTTTCTTCATGATTAACACCGTAAACAATATTCGGAACCCCTTTTCCCGGAGCGGTTAGTAAGACTTTTGAAGTTCCTTTTGCTTTTAAATGACGATTTAGAGACTCATAATCTCTAAAAGCACCTGTATTGTCGATAACCAGAGCGTCCTGAATTCCGTATTTTGTATAATCAATATCTTCAGGCTGGTTAGCAGATATAAGATAAACAGTACTTCCATTAATGATTAAAGCATTGGTTTCATAATCGGTAGAAACAGTACCTTTAAAATATCCATGAACCGAATCGGTTTTTAATAAAGACGCTCTTTTTTCTAAAATTTCAGGCGTTATAGTTCCTCTTGTTACAATAGCTCTTAAACGTAATTGACTTCCTTTTCCGGCTTTGTTGGTTAATTCGCGAGCCAATAATCGCCCGATACGCCCGAAACCATACAAAACAGTATCTCTCGGAATGATGGAATCGGTTGTTTTGGCAATACTTAATTTATTGGAAATAAAATCGGTAGCATTTTCTGAATTTTCTAAGTTAAATTCATAAGCCAATTTTCCTAAATCCAATCGTGAAGGATTCAAATCTGCTTCCTGAATAGCTTTCGCAATTTGCAATGTATCATCAACGGTAATTTTTTTTCCTACAAAATGAGTAGCGTAATGGTGTAAATCAATAATTTCGTTTACATTTTTGTCAAGGATTTGATTTCTGAATAAAACAAGTTCAATGGAGTTGTTGTACCATAAATCATGAGCAATTTTAAAGAGTTTAACCGTTGTTTTTTTAATTCTTGTTTGAGATTTTAATTCTTGTTCGTAAGAATCATGTGGTGTCATTCGAATAATTTTTTAAATAGTTTTGGTTCAACAAAAATAAAAGAATTCTTTTGTAAGAAAAAGAAAAAAACAATTTAATTAATTGGTATTAAGTGTTTTGCATACACTATTTTCAAACAAGTAGAAAATCAATCACTTATCATAAAAATTAGTATCAACCTAAATTTACTATCTTTGTTTTTATTAAAATGATTTGAAGTCCATGTCGATAGAAACTATTATTGAAACATTTCATTCTTTATTGTTAGACAAAGGTATCGTTGTGCAGCAAGTGGATCAATTGCCGGGAGCGGGTTCAAATCGTTCGTATTTTAGGATTCATACCCAACAGAAAACATACGTTGGCACCTATTCTGATAACGTCAGTGAAAACGAAACTTTTTTTTATTTCGCAGAACATTTTAAAAATCAAAAATTGGGTCCCAAAATTGAAGCAATCGCCGAAAATCGAAAAATTTATATTCAAGAAGATTTTGGAGAGATTTCTTTATTTAATTTGTTACAAAAGGAACGTTATTCAGAAAAAGTGTATGATTTATACAAGCAAGCCTTAAAAAAGTTGGCTTTCATGCAAATCAAAGGACATCAAAATTTAGATTATTCAAAATGCTTTTCTACTCGGAAGTTTGATCGGCAAACCATGATTGCCGATTTGTATTATTTTAAGTTCTGTTTTATTGACGCTTTAAATATTTCTTATGATAAGCAAAAATTAGCCGATGATTTTGATGCATTTATTGATTATCTAACGCGAACAGAACATCAATATTTTATGTTTCGTGATTTTCAAAGCCGTAACATTCAAATTCAAAACAACGAACCTTTTTTTATTGATTTTCAAGGAGGAATGCAGGGAGCTATACATTATGATGTAGCTTCGTTGTTATGGCAGGCACGAGCTACTCTTCCTGTAGAATGGCGTGAAAAGCTATTGGATGAATACATTCTATTTGCAAATCAACAACTAAAAACACCTCTGCATACAGAAAATTTTAAAAAAGAGTATAATGGTTATGTCTTAATCCGTTTGATTCAAGTTTTGGGAACGTACGGTTTTAGAGGTTTGTTTGAAAAGAAACAAATTTTTATAACAAGCATTGCATCTGCATTAGAGCATATAACATGGTTTTTAAAACATAAAACACTCGATGTTGAAATACCCGAACTAACCAGTCTGTTACATAAAATTACAACCAACGATATTACAACCCAATTTATTTTGAAAAGAAAGACGAAAGATACCAAACTGAAAGTAAAAGTAGGTAGCTTCTCCTACAAAAAAGGAATTCCGGAAGATTCTTCAGGAAACGGTGGCGGTTATGTATTTGACTGTCGCGGAATTTTAAATCCGGGAAGAATAAATAAGTATAAAACGCAAACAGGTAGAGATGAGGAGGTTATAAAATTTTTAGAAAATAAAACACGTATGCCGGAATTTATTCAAAATGTATTTAATGTGGTAGATATTACCATAGAAGATTATATTGAACGCGGATTTAAGAATCTTCAAATCATGTTTGGCTGTACAGGTGGGCAACATCGCTCAGTGTATTCAGCAGACGCTATGGCTAAACATTTAGAAGAAAAATATGGCATTAAAACAGAACCTTTTCATAGAGAACAGGAAGCTAAAAATTGGATTAACAAAATGTATTAATTTTTATGAAAGCCATGTTATTTTGTGCCGGTTTAGGAACGCGATTACAGCCTATTACTCATAATATTCCGAAAGCGTTGGTTTCTGTTAATGGAAAAACGCTTTTGCATCGAAATATAGAATACTTAAATTCGTATGGCGTTACAGATTTCGTCATCAACATTCATCATTTTGGAAATAAAATTCTTGAATATTTACAAAAACATAAAAATTTTGGGATGAATATTGAAATTTCCGATGAGCAAAATGAAGTGTTAGAGACCGGTGGTGGATTAAAAAAAGCAGAGCCGTTTTTATCAAAGGAAGATTTTATTGTAATGAATGTGGATATTTTAACCGATATGAATCTAAAAAAAATGATGGATTTTCATCAAAAAGAACAACCCATAGCCACTTTGGCTATTACCGATAGAGAAAGTACGCGGAAATTACTTTTTAATCAACAAAAAAAATTGTGTGGATGGTGCAATAAAATATCAGGAGAAAAGGTGCTTTCTAAGCCGGATAATCCGCTTTATGAGTTTGCTTTTAGTGGAATCCACATTATTTCGCCTTATTTTTTCAAACAAATGGATCGTTCAGACAAACATTCTATTATTGATCCTTATCTAAAAGTAGCCAAAAATCACTCGATATTGGGTTTTGAGCATTCGGGAGGAATTTTAATTGATGTGGGAAAACATGAAACCTTACAACAAGCGAATCAAATTTTTAAATAATAATACATGAATACTAAGAAATTAACTATTGTAGCCAATATTTATGCTGTAAAAGGTAAAGGCGAATTGGTAAAAAACGAATTACAAAAATTAATTTTGCCTACTTTGGCAGAAAAAGGATGCATACAATATGATTTGCATTACAATAACAATAATCCGGAACATTTTGTTTTTTTTGAAAATTGGGAAACACGTTCATTATGGTTAGATCATATGGAAACAACTCATATTAAACAATATAGAAAGAATGTTGAGGGATTTCTTGAGGATTTTATTGTCCATGAAATGACTCAAATCGACTAATTTTTATACGACTAAAGCATCAATAAAAAAGGAAGACGTGGCAAAGAAAAAATTATTTCGGTTTGCACAAAATAAGGAATTTCAAAATGTAGTAGATCCTGACAGAGAAGAGATAGTTCAAGGGCTTTTTTCATTAAAAGGAAACTGGAATAAAAATTTTTTTAAAAACAAAAACCCAATTGTTTTAGAATTAGGTTGTGGTAAAGGTGAATACAGCATTGGGTTGGCTAAAAAATTCCCTGAAAAAAACTTTATAGGAATCGACATTAAAGGAGCTCGTTTTTGGTTTGGGGCAAAAGAAGCCTTAGAAAATGGCATCCAAAATGTAGGGTTTTTACGATCCAAAATTGAGTTGGTTGATCAGCTTTTTGCAAAAAATGAAATTTCTGAAATTTGGATTACATTTCCTGACCCTCAGATAAAATACAGGCGTGCCAAACACCGTTTAACCCATCCTGTTTTTTTGAAACGCTATCATTATATTTTGAATGCTGAAGGATCTATTCATTTAAAAACCGATAGTGAATATTTGCACGGTTATACACACGGTATTATTTATGCCCAAGGTCATAAAGTGCTTGTTTCCAGTCATGATGTTTATCATTTTAGTAACACTCATCTTCATATACCAACATATGTAAAAGAAATTCAAACGTATTATGAATCAAAATATTTAAAGGAAGGAAAGGCTATTACGTATTTAAATTTTAAATTGAATTATTAATGGAAAATAATTCTTTCTTTCAACAAGTTTATCAGGTTGTCCGATTAATTCCTAAAGGACGTGTTACCTCTTATGGAGCCATTGCTACCTATTTATCGGCACCTCGTTCTGCAAGAATGGTAGGTTGGGCAATGAATGCTTCACATGGGGATAATTCCATTCCCGCTCATCGTGTTGTAAATCGAAAAGGTTTTTTGACCGGAAAACACCATTTTGGATTAAACCCGATGGAAGAATTGTTAAAACAAGAAGGGATTAATGTGATTGACAATCAAGTTCAGGATTTTGAAAAAATATTTTGGAATCCGGTAATTGAATTATTGTAAAAATTTTTATTCCAACATTTTAGGTTCTACGAAGTCTAACAACTTTCCTTTTTTACACTTTTCCCAATGCTCTTCTTCAAATTCTATTACAGCCAATGCACACGTAGGAAATTTATGAAGTTGTTCTCCCGTAAGTTGGTTTACCAATATTTCAAAAGCAGGATTATGACCAAAAAGAGCTACTTCGTGTAACGTGTTGTCTAAATGATAAATTTGATATTGCAATGTTATATGGTTAAAAGTATATAATTCTTCCCGTAGCTCTGTTTGAGAAAAAGAAAAATGTTTTGCAACGATTTGCAAAGTTGATTTAGCCCGATTGGCAGCACTTGAAAAGGCCGTTATGGTTCGATTGGTATAGTTTTGCTGTAAATATTTTCCAATTAATTCAGCAGCTTTTTCTCCTCTGAGCATTAGCGGACGGTCAAAATCTTCTACATTTCTTTCCCATGAAGATTTTCCGTGACGTATAAAATAGATTCGTTTCATGTTTTAAAGTTATTAAAAAATGAATAAAAACCTATTTTTAAAGTGAAAGTAGCCTTACAACAAAGTACTGAGCTAAAAAATAAATAAAAACTATATTATTCTTCTTCAACGGATTTAAGTAAAATCCATTAAATATATTAATTCAAAAACTTTTCTACATCATGGTATTTCAAGTCAAATGCTTCTGATACACCTTTGTAAACAACTTTACCATTAATAATATTTAAACCTGATTTTAAAGGTTGATTATCCTTACATGCTTTTTTCCATCCTTTATTTGCTAACTGAAGAGCGTAAGGCAACGTTACATTGGTTAAAGCTAAAGTGGAAGTGTAAGGCACTGCTCCGGGCATATTGGCTACAGAATAATGTATTACATCATCTATAATATAAACTGGGTCTTGATGCGTAGTAGGCTTTGTGGTTTCAAAACATCCTCCCTGATCTACAGCTACATCTACAAGAACTGTTCCCGGACGCATATCTTTAAGCATATTGCGAGTAATTAATTTTGGAGCTTTTGCTCCCGGTATCAGTACACCTCCAACAATTAAATCCGCTGTTTTAATGTGTTTACGAATATTAAATTCGTTGGACATTTCAGTATTTACATTAGCCGGCATGACATCATCTAAATAACGCATACGTTTAATATTAATATCTAAAATGGTAACATCAGCTCCCATTCCTGCTGCCATTTTTGCAGCTTGAGTACCTACGATTCCTCCTCCCAATATAATCACCTTTGCAGGTGGTACACCCGGAACTCCTCCCAAAAGAATTCCACGCCCTTTTAATGGTTTTTCCAAATATTTTGCTCCTTGCTGGATTGACATTCGTCCGGCAACTTCTGACATAGGTGTTAACAAAGGTAAACTGTGGTCAGGGTCTTCAACGGTTTCATAAGCAATACAAATAGATTTACTATTTATCATGGCTTCGGTTAGAGGTTGGTACGAGGCAAAATGAAAATAAGTAAATATAATTTGATTTTCTTTAATTAACGAATATTCAGGTTCGATAGGCTCTTTTACTTTCACAATCATTTCTGCAACCGTATAAACATCTTCTATGGCAGGCAAAATTTTGGCTCCTGCTTGAGTGTAATCGTTATCTGAAAAGCCACTTCCGTTTCCTGCGGTAGATTGAACATAAACGATGTGTCCGTTTTTTATAAATTCCATAACGCCTGCCGGAGTTAATCCGACACGGTTTTCATTATTTTTAATTTCTTTTGGCAGTCCAATAATCATTGCTTTTTGCTTATAAATTTACGCTGTAAAAGTAAAAAAAATGTAGTTGAAACAAAGAGGTTTTTAAAGCTCAGCTGGGTTTTTTATATTCAATATTTTAAAACATATGTTTTTGATAATTATACATAGAATAGTAGACTTTACGTTAAAATAAACAATAAAACACCGTAAGTGTATGACAAACGTTTTGTAAATGAAATTAATTTTATGCTTATTTAGATGAGCTGTATGTATGAATAATCCATCTTGATTTATTATTTTCTGTAAACTATATTCTATCTTTACCATTATAAAAAATTCATACGATGAAAATTGGATTATTTTTCGGATCGTTTAACCCTATTCATATCGGTCATTTGGTTATCGCAAATCATATGGTAGAATTTACCGGTTTAGATGAGGTTTGGTTTGTCGTTTCACCACATAATCCGCACAAGCAAAAAAAATCTCTTTTGGGTGATTATCATCGTTTGGAAATGGTGCGGATTGCTATTGAAGATTATTATAAATTAAGAGCCTCTGATATTGAGTTTTCGTTATCTCAACCTTCTTATACCATTGATACACTGACGTATATCAACGAAAAATATCCAAAACATGATTTTTTCTTAATTATGGGAATGGATAATTTAGAAACCTTTCATAAATGGAAAAATTATGAGGAAATTCTTAAAAACCATGAAGTATATGTTTATCCTAGAATGGGTTCAAAAGAAGGCTTTTTTACAAAGCATCCAAAAGTTCATATTATAAAAGATGTTCCAGTAATGCAAATTTCAGCTACCTTTATACGAAACGCTATTAAAGCAAAAAAGAATGTTGCACCGCTATTACATCCAAATGTTTGGAATTTTTTGGAAAAGAATAATTTTTACCGATAAATCTATTTATACTGATCCAAATAATAATAAAGATGCTCCAAATCCTCTTTTGTTAAATGTTTAAAAGTAGGCATAGGAGATTTATTATATTCCAACCATATTTTAGTAGCAATTGTATCACCTTTTCTTACAAGACTTTGATTGTCCGATACAAATGAAAAAATCCATTTTTTATCACGTCGTTTAGTAATATCTTTCAAAGGCGGACCTACCAATTTTTTTTCCATTCGATGACAAGCCGTACATTGTTCATCAAAAATTTCCTCACCCTTTATAAATTTGATATCTTTCTCTTGTTCTTCTTTTAAAGGATGTGCTGAAGATGAATTATAAGGCTGATTGTATGAAGGTTTTTTTTCATTACATGCAACGAACAGAAGTAAAAAACTACTTAAACGTAAAAAGCCAATCATAGATCGTAATTTTCTATAAAAATAAGAAACATTTGCCATTGACGTAAATTTTTAATGTATTTTTGTGCGAAATACAAAAGAAAATATGACAATTCAAGAGATTCAACAAGAAATAATTGATGAATTTTCATTTTTTGAAGATTGGCAGCAAAAATACGAATACCTAATTGAATTAGGAAGATCGTTAAAACCCTTATCCAAAGCAGAAAAAACACCGGATAAATTAATTAAAGGATGCCAATCAAACGTTTGGTTAAAAGCAAAGATGAATGGAGACAAAATAGTTTTTGAAGCAGACTCAGATGCTATTTTACCCAAAGGGATAGCCGCTTTGTTGGTTCGTTTATATTCCAATCAAAAACCGGAAGAAATCATAGCTTCAAACGAACAATTTTTATATGAAATAGGATTGCAAGAGTTTCTATCACCAACTCGGGCAAACGGTACGTTGACCATGATTAAACAAATAAAACTCTATGCCATTGCTTTAAAAGTAAAACAATAACATTAAAATAAAACAATATGAAAAAAGTAATTTTAGTATTATCCGTTATGTTAAGTTTCACATTATTAACTAATTGCGGAGGGAAATGTAAAGAAAATTGTGAGAAAGAATGCTGCTCAAAAGAGCATAAAGATAAATGTGGTGAAGATTGCAAAAAAGAGTGTTGCAAAGATAAAAAAGAGAATCCAACAGCGGTCATATTACTTCATGTGGAAAACCGTTTTTGCTAAATAACAAAGTCATTTGAAAGCTAGAATCATAAATTCTAAATTAAAAAATAAAAGAAGCCTATAATACGCAGTCATGGTCGGAAGAAATTCCGGCCATTTTTTTATGATTAAGTTTTAAAAACTTTGTCTGGATCTCCACCGGCAAAAACAATTAGAATAGCCGTAATCATATCTCTAAGTTCCATTGCGATACGCCTTTTAGCAGTTTTATATCCTATATTATTTGCTTTTTTGTAAATCAAAAGTAACATTGAAGCAATCATTGTCATATAAACCATTACCTGAATTCCGTTTTTATTCATTGAAACCAAAT
>JBKEDE010000072.1:0-39246 GCA_047975265.1 Flavobacteriales bacterium | reverse complement strand
TTACTATTAGTCACTTTAAATGGCAGAAAAAGATTGGTGGCATCAATCTTAAAAGAAGAAACATTTATGGCATCATCACTATTACTAATTGATAATTCGTTTTTTTCACGATCAAATGAAAGCGTTTGATTTCCTAAAGGAACAAATGAAGTTCCGTTATAGTATTCGAATCTATTTTCACTTTCATCCCATAGTAACATACTTTTTGAAGTAGCGGTTACTTGATCTGAATTAGTTACACGAGGTATTAAGATTCCTGAATGAGAACTGTTAATGTCTAATGTGGCTTTAGGGTCAGTTGTTCCGATCCCCACCTGAGCTTTTAAAACAATACTTAACATTACGGATAATGTTAGAGAATAAATTTTTTTCATTTTTTGAATCTTTAAAGTTTTTAATTAATGCAATTTTATAGAATATACAGCATACGATTGTATACTATAATGAAAACCATTTGAGAGCGAGGTTTTTGGGGCAAGGGAAGGATAAGGAATTACATTTTAATTAAAAAAAAGTTGTAAACAATAATTTTTATCTTATATTCGGATCGAAAAGCAAAACCGCAAATGGCTTCTGGTTTTAAACAAAGACAACAAAAAGAAGTAATTATGAAAAATTCTTTAATGTTAGTTATATCGTTATGCCTATCCTTTGTCAGTTGTGGACAAGGAAGCCAGAATGTGATTTTTTTAAGGATACGGAAGCGTATGAGTTAGCCCGAGCCATAGAAAAAGAGGATTTACACACCATAGAAAAATTGGTAAAAGAAAATCCGGAATTGCTGAACATTACCAACGAAACTTCTGGTTCTAATATGTTAAGTTTATCCTTGACACTTGAAAACTTTGAAGCATTCAAAAAGTTGTTAGAACTTGGTGCAAAACCAAACTTTGTTAATCCTTATTCCAAACGGAGCATATTGATAGATGCCTGTAAATTTTATTGGAAACCAGAGTCTTATACGATTGATTTACGGTATATTGATTTACTTCTACAATACGGAGCAAACCCGAATTATGTAGTGGAAGAAAACTTAACAGATGAAAAAGGACACTCTTATGTAGCTACTTCCCCGCTTATAGAGGCAAGTAAATTAGATTTAGGAATGTAAAGCTGTTAATTAAATCAGGTGCAGACCCATATAAAAAGTTGGAACAAAATCAAAAAACACCATTTTATGAAGCATTAACAGGGTTCAAAAATCGCATTGAAATATCTAATTATTATATTGATAGTTTAAAGGTCAATATTAATGAACCTCTTGCAGTATTTGAAATTGAAGACACAAAAGAGAAAAATGTTGTTTATATTCAAGATGTTGTAGTAAATAAATTCCTTAAAGCAAAACTACAAGGAAATACTGCTGAGATGGAAAGGTTAAAATCTGAAAACCCCAAAATAGAAGTAGCTAATCGGGAGGGTTGGGAATTTATCCAAAAACTTGAAAGTATGGGAGTGGATTTTAAGAATTATAATTACAAAAAATAGAAAATCAAAAATTAACTTTTTAAGGAATGACTATGTAAAATAGCACTTAATATTTTAAAACAGGACACGCAAACCAGGCAAGGAATTAAAGGTAAAAGGCTAAAAGCTGCTTACGACAACTATTACCTTATTAAGATTTTAGATGTAAATGTATGTGTTTGACCTGTTCTTTTATAGTATATATTTTGTTTATTAAGAAAAAATGATTAAGTTTGCACCCGCTAAATAATGGGCATACACATTAGTTAGCTTTGATTCAATGAATTATATATTTTTATAATATGCCTACTATACAACAATTAGTAAGAAAAGGAAGAACCACAAATGCTAAGAAGAGCAAATCGGTTGCTTTGCAGGCATGTCCTCAAAGGCGTGGTGTGTGTACGCGTGTATATACAACAACGCCTAAAAAACCAAACTCTGCCATGCGTAAGGTTGCCAGAGTTCGGTTAACAAACGGAAATGAAGTGAACGCCTACATTCCGGGGGAAGGACACAACTTGCAAGAGCACTCGATAGTATTAGTACGTGGAGGAAGGGTAAAAGATTTACCTGGCGTTCGTTATCATATTGTGCGTGGAGCACTGGATACAGCAGGAGTTGAGGGTCGCACTCAAAGAAGATCAAAATACGGAACAAAACGTCCTAAAAAATAATCATTAAATCGTACAAGACAGATGAGAAAGTCAAGAGCAAAAAAAAGACATTTATTACCTGATCCAAAATTTAATGATCCTTTGGTAACGCGTTTTGTTAATATGTTAATGCTACACGGTAAAAAAAGTATTGCTTTTAAGTTGTATTATGATGCATTAGACATTGTAGAGCAAAGAAAAGAAGATGAAGAATTATCTGCTGTGGAAACTTGGAAAAAAGCATTGGAAAATGTAATGCCCCACGTAGAAGTTCGTTCTCGTCGTGTAGGAGGTGCTACATACCAAATTCCGATGCAAATACGTCCAGATCGTAAAGTTTCAATGGCAATGAAATGGTTGATTAAATACGCAAAAGCTAGAAATGAGAAATCCATGTCTCAAAAATTAGCCGGAGAAATTTTGGCTGCTGCAAAAGAAGAAGGTGCAGCTGTTAAGAAAAGAGTTGATACTCATAAAATGGCAGAAGCCAATAAAGCATTCTCACACTTTAGATTTTAATAACCATGGCAAGAGATTTAAAATATACAAGAAATATTGGAATTGCTGCACACATTGATGCGGGTAAGACCACTACTACAGAACGTATTTTATTTTACACAGGACGCTCTCACAAAATTGGAGAAGTGCATGACGGTGCTGCAACAATGGACTGGATGGAGCAAGAAGCAGAAAGAGGAATTACTATTACTTCTGCAGCTACAACCTGTGTATGGAATTTCCCGACAGAACAAGGAAAACCAACGACAAATACCCAAGAGTATCATTTCAATATTATTGACACTCCGGGTCACGTTGATTTTACCGTAGAGGTAAACCGTTCATTACGTGTATTGGACGGATTGGTATTTTTGTTTTCAGCGGTAGATGGTGTTGAGCCTCAATCTGAGACGAATTGGCGTTTAGCAGATAACTATAAAGTACCTCGTATGGGGTTTGTAAATAAAATGGATCGTCAAGGAGCTGATTTCTTAAACGTATGTAAACAAGTTAAGGAAATGTTGGGTTCCAACGCTGTTCCGGTTTGTTTGCCCATAGGCTCTGAAGTAGATTTTAAAGGAATTGTTGACTTAGTGAAAAACCGTGCTATTGTATGGCATGATGAAACACAAGGAGCTACATTTGACGTAGTAGACATTCCTGCAGATATGAAAGAAGAAGTAGAAGAATACCGTGCATTGTTAATTGAAGAAGTAGCGGGGTATGACGAAGGTCTTTTAGAAAAATTCATGGAAGATCCAGATTCTATTACAGAAGATGAAGTACATGTTGCTTTGCGTGCTGCAACCTTAGATATGTCTATTATTCCAATGTTGGCAGGTTCAGCATTTAAAAACAAAGGTGTTCAGCATATGTTAGATTGTGTTTGCCGTTATCTGCCGTCTCCTTTAGATAAAGAAGCGATTGACGGAACAGACCCGAATACCGAACAACCTATCTCAAGAAAACCATCTGTAAACGAGCCGTTTTCAGCTTTGGCTTTTAAAATTGCTACAGATCCCTTCGTAGGACGTTTGGCGTTTTTTCGTGCTTATTCAGGTGCTTTAGATGCAGGATCTTATGTATTGAATAACCGTTCCGGAAACAAGGAACGTATTTCACGTATTTTCCAAATGCATTCAAACAAACAAGAGCCTATTGAAAGAATTGAAGCAGGAGATATTGGAGCAGCAGTAGGATTTAAAGATATCAAAACAGGAGATACATTAAGTGATTTGAAAGCACCTATTGTATTAGAATCAATGAATTTTCCTGATCCGGTAATCGGTATTGCAGTGGAGCCTAAAACAAAGGCTGATGTTGATAAATTGGGAATTGCTTTGGCAAAATTAGCAGAAGAAGACCCGACATTCCAAGTTCGTACAGATGAGGCTTCAGGACAAACGATTATTTCAGGTATGGGTGAGTTGCACTTAGATATTATTGTAGATCGTTTAAAGAGAGAATTTAAAGTAGAAGTTGATCAAGGTCAGCCTCAGGTAGAATACAAAGAAGCCTTTACAAAGCTAGCTGATCACCGCGAAGTGTATAAAAAACAATCAGGAGGTCGCGGTAAATTTGCTGATATTGTATTTAAAATGGAACCTGCAGAAGAAGGAAAATCAGGATTAGAATTTGTTTCTGAAATCAAAGGAGGAAATATTCCTAAGGAATTTATTCCTTCTGTTGAAAAAGGATTCAAAGAAGCCATGAAAAACGGACCTTTGGCAGGTTATGAAATGGATTCATTAAAAGTTACTTTAGTAGATGGTTCTTACCACCAAGTGGATTCAGATCAATTATCATTCGAATTGGCTGCCAAATTAGGATATAAGGCTGCTGCTAAAGCTGCCGGAGCTGTAATTCTTGAGCCAATGATGAAATTAGAAGTGATTACTCCTGAAGAAAATATGGGCGATATTGTAGGCGATTTAAACCGCCGTCGTGCTGTTGTAAATGGAATGGATGATAAAACAGGGGCTAAAGTAGTTCGTGCAGATGTTCCTCTTTCAGAAATGTTTGGTTATGTAACTTCTTTACGTACTTTGTCGTCCGGTAGAGCAACATCAACCATGACATTTTCTCATTATACAGAAGCTCCGGCAAATATTCAGGAAGACGTTATTAAAGCTTCTAAAGGAGAATAATCTTAAAAGGTAAAAGAAAAATGAGTCAAAAAATCAGAATAAAATTACAGTCATACGATCACAACTTAGTTGATAGATCAGCTGAAAAAATCGTAAAAACCGTAAAATCAACAGGAGCAGTTATTAACGGACCTATTCCGTTACCCACTCATAAAAAGATTTTTACGGTATTGCGTTCACCGCATGTTAATAAAAAATCTCGAGAGCAATTTCAATTATCTTCTCATAAAAGATTGTTGGATATTTATAGCTCATCGTCAAAAACAGTGGATGCTTTAATGAAACTTGAATTACCAAGCGGAGTTGAAGTAGAAATTAAAGTGTAACAAACAGATAAAATAGTTCATAGCCGGATAATTGTTTTTACGGTTATCCAGCTTCTTAACTAAAGTAAATAATAATGTCAGGAATTATTGGAAAAAAAGTCGGTATGACCAGTTTGTTTGATGATGCAGGGAAAAACATTCCTTGTACCGTTATACAAGCAGGTCCATGTACCGTAACACAAGTCAGAACCGAAGAAGTTGATGGCTATACTGCCATCCAATTAGGTTTCGATGACAAAAAAGAAAAAAATGCCGGAAAAGCAGCCGTAGGGCACTTTAAAAAGGCCGGAACTACACCTAAGTATAAAGTAGCTGAATTTGAAGCAGATTATACAGGAGAGTTAAAGTTAGGTGATGTAGTGGACACCGGTATTTTTTCAGAAGGAGAATATGTTGATGTAGCAGGAACTTCAAAAGGTAAAGGATTTCAAGGTGTTGTAAAACGTCATGGATTTGGAGGAGTAGGTCAATCTACACACGGACAACATAACAGACTAAGAGCACCCGGATCTATCGGTGCCGGATCAGACCCGTCAAGAGTATTTAAAGGAATGCGAATGGCAGGACGTATGGGAGGAGAAAGAGTTACAGTTCAGAACTTACTTGTACTTAAAGTAGATACTGAAAAAAACCTTTTAATAGTGAAGGGATCTGTACCGGGTCCTAAAAATGGATACTTATTAATACAAAAGTAATGAAAGTAGCAGTTTTAGATATAAAAGGTAAAGAAACAGGACGTAAGATTTCTTTAGATACAGCCGTTTTTGGAATTGAACCCAATGAACATGCCGTTTATTTGGAAGTAAAACAATACTTAGCTGCCCAGCGTCAAGGAACTCACAAATCAAAAGAAAGAGGTGAGATAGTAGGTAGTACAAGAAAAATAAAACGACAAAAAGGAACAGGTACAGCACGTGCAGGCTCGATAAAGAATCCATTGTTTACTGGAGGAGGGAGAGTTTTTGGTCCAAGACCCAGAAATTATGCTTTTAAATTAAATAAATCCGTTAAACGATTAGCCAAAAAATCGATCTTTTCGCAAAAGGCAAAAGATAATCAAATAAAGGTTTTAGAGGATTTTAATTTTGACACACCAAAGACCAAAAATTTTAAAGATGTAATAGCTTCTTTGGGGCTTGAAAACAAAAAAATGTTATTAGTGTTGGGAGAGTCAAATAAAAACGTATATTTGTCATCGCGAAATTTACCTAAGGTAAAAGTTGTAACTGTTTCGGAATTAAATAGTTATGATTTAATAAATGCTTCAGAAGTTGTGTTATTAGAGAACTCTGTAGCGAAAATTCAGGAAAATTTAACAAAATAATCGGTTATGAATATTTTAATGAAACCTGTAATTACAGAAAAAGCAACAGCTGATAGTGAGTTAAATAATCGTTTTACATTTTTAGTAAATACGAATGTAAATAAAATTGAGATTAAAAAAGAGGTAGAAAAAACGTATGGTGTAGACGTGTTATCCGTAAAAACCATGATTTATCGACCGAAAACTAAATCTCGTCATACGAAAAGCGGTTTGCTTACAGGTAAAACAAATAAGATAAAGAAAGCTGTTGTAGAAATAGCTGAAGGACAAGAAATTGATTTTTACGGAAATATTTAATTTAAAAAATGTCAGTAAGAAAATTAAAACCAATTACACCAGGTCAAAGATTCAAAGTTGTTAACAACTTTGAAGAAATAACGGCAGCCAAGCCGGAAAAGTCATTGGTATCAGGAAAGAAAAAGACGGGTGGACGTAACAATCAGGGGCGTATGACAAGCCGCTACATTGGTGGTGGTCATAAGAAAAAATACAGAGCAATTGACTTCAAACGTAATAAGTTTGGCGTGTCTGCTACGGTTAAATCTATTGAGTATGATCCAAACAGATCGGCATTTATTGCATTGTTATATTATGCAGACGGTGCCAAAACATATGTGGTTGCTCAAAATGGAATGAAAGTAGGACAACAAGTTGTATCGGGTGAAAACGTAGCTCCGGAAGTAGGTAATACGATGCCTTTAGAAGCGATGCCTTTAGGTACAATTGTATCTTGTATTGAATTAAGACCGGGACAGGGAGCTGTTATGGCTCGTAGTGCCGGAGCTTATGCTCAATTGTTAGCGAGAGAAGGAAAGTATGCAACTATGAAGCTACCTTCAGGAGAAACACGTATGATTCTAACGGCGTGTTTAGCTACTGTAGGTGTGGTGTCTAACTCGGACCACCAATTGCAAGTTTCAGGTAAAGCAGGTAGAAGTCGTTGGAAAGGCAGAAGACCAAGAACCAGAGCCGTTGTAATGAACCCTGTAGATCACCCTATGGGTGGTGGAGAAGGTCGTTCTTCAGGAGGACATCCGAGAGATCGAAAAGGAAGACCGGCAAAAGGATTCAAGACAAGAGCCAAGAAAAAGGCTTCAAATAAGTATATTGTAGAACGAAGAAAGAAATAATGTATGGCACGTTCATTAAAAAAAGGACCGTATATCCATTATAAATTAGAAAAGAAAGTTTTAGCCAATTCAGAAAAAAAATCGGTTATTAAAACTTGGTCAAGAGCATCCATGATTTCTCCGGATTTCGTAGGACAAACAATCGCAGTACATAACGGACGTCAATTTATTCCGGTATATATAACTGAAAACATGGTTGGACATAAATTAGGTGAATTTGCCCCTACGCGTACTTTTAGAGGTCATGCAGGTGCAAAAAATAAAGGTAAAAAGTAATTGCAATGGGAAAAAGAAAAAGATTTAGTGCGGAAAAACGTGCCGAAGCTAAGAAACAAGTTGCTTTTGCACGACTGAACAATTGCCCGACTTCACCTCGAAAAATGAGACTTGTGGCGGATACGGTAAGAGGAGAAGAAGTGAATAAAGCTTTATATCTTTTAAAATACAGTAAAAAAGAAGCTTCAAATAAGTTAGAAAAACTATTGATGTCTGCTATAGCTAACTGGCAAGTAAAAAACGAAGGATCGGATATAGAAGGTGCTCATCTTATTGTAAAAGAAATTTACGTGGATAGTGCCAGAATGTTAAAACGAATTCAACCTGCACCGCAAGGTCGTGCACACCGAATCAGAAAGAGATCAAATCATGTAACTTTAATCTTAGGTAATAAAACCGAAAAGTAAGCTATGGGACAAAAAACAAATCCAATTGGAAATAGATTAGGAATTATCAGAGGATGGGATTCTAACTGGTTCGGAGGTAAAGATTATGGTGATAAAATAGCAGAGGATTATAAAATCCGTCAGTATGTTAATGCACGTTTAGCAAAAGCAAGTGTATCTAAAATCGTTATTGAACGGACACTAAAGTTAGTTACCATAACCATCACAACGGCACGTCCGGGAATTATTATCGGTAAAGGAGGACAAGAAGTTGATAAACTGAAAGAAGAGTTGAAAAAAATAACCGGAAAAGAAGTTCAAATCAACATTTTTGAAATTAAAAGACCGGAATTAGATGCTTTATTAGTTGCACGAGGTGTTGCACGCCAAATTGAAAACCGTGTTTCTTACAAAAGAGCTGTAAAAATGGCAATTCAATCAGCCATGAGAATGAATTGTGAAGGAATTAAAGTTCAGATTTCAGGTCGTTTAAACGGTGCAGAAATGGCACGTTCCGAATCATATAAAGACGGACGTATTCCATTATCGACATTCCGTGCAGATATAGATTATGCATTGGCAGAAGCTCATACAACGTACGGTCGTCTTGGAATTAAGGTTTGGATCATGAAAGGAGAAGTTTATGGAAAACGAGACCTATCTCCATTAGTTGGAATGCAAAAAAAGAAAAGTGGTGGCGTCGGTAAAAAAGGCGGTATCAGAAAAAGAAAGTAGTAATTAACAAAAGGAGACGATCATGTTACAACCTAAAAGAACGAAATTTAGAAGAGTCCAAAAAGGACGGATGAAAGGTAATTCGACTCGAGGAAATCGGTTAGCATATGGTACTTTTGGCATCAAAGCATTGGATGCTACTTGGATTACATCAAGACAGATTGAAGCAGCTCGTGTTGCTGCTACGAGATATATGAAAAGGGAAGGGCAATTATGGATTAAAATCTTTCCGGATAAACCAATTACCAAAAAACCTCAAGAAGTGCGTATGGGTAAAGGTAAAGGAGCTCCGGAATATTTTGTTGCCGTTGCCAAACCCGGACGTATTTTATTTGAAGTAGGAGGTGTACCTTATAAAGTAGCAAAAGAAGCCTTACGGTTAGCTGCTCAGAAGTTACCGGTTAAAACAAAGTTTATAGTAGCGAATGATTTCGTTAAAGAATAAAAATGAGTGGTTATGAAAATGTCTGAAATTAGAGAATTATCAACAGAAGATATCGCTACTAAATTGAAAGAAGCGAAAATAAAGTACCAAAATGCCCAATTGGTACATAATGTATCTCCTCTGGAAAACCCAATTCAGTTGAGAAAAGATAGAAAAGTCATTGCCCGACTTGCCACTGAATTACGTAATAGAGATTTAAAGAAATCTTAAGGAAATGGAAAGAAACTTAAGAAAAGAGAGAATAGGAATCGTAACGTCAAATAAAATGGAGAAAACCGTTGTCGTTACCGAAACTAAAAGGATGAAGCATCCTATGTATGGAAAATTTGTATTAAAATCAAAAAAATATACTGTACACGATGCTGAGAACGCATGTAACGAAGGGGATAAAGTTCGTATTATGGAAACACGTCCTCTAAGTAAAAACAAACGTTGGAGATTAGTAGAAATTTTAGAAAGAGCCAAATAATATGTTACAACAAGAATCGAGACTAAAAGTTGCAGATAATACAGGTGCCAGAGAGGTATTGGTAATTCGTGTTTTAGGAGGAACTAAAAGACGTTATGCTTCAATAGGTGATCAAATTGTTGTTACAGTAAAAGAGGCAACACCTTCCGGAAATATAAAGAAAGGGACTGTTTCAAGAGCTGTTGTAGTTAGAACTACTAAAGAGGTAAGACGTAAAGACGGTTCTTACATCCGATTCGACGACAATGCATGCGTATTATTAGGAGCAAACGGTGAAATGCGTGGAACACGTGTTTTCGGACCGGTTGCAAGAGAATTGCGTGATAAAGAATATATGAAAATTGTTTCACTTGCACCTGAGGTGTTATAAAATGTTAGAAAATGCCAAAATTAAAAATTAAAACAGGAGATAAAGTAATTGTTTTATCAGGTGCTTCTAAAAGAGACACAGGTAAAGTATTGAAAGTAATCGTAGATAAAAACCGTGCTATTGTAGAAGGTGTTAATATGATTAAAAAACATACAAAACCTTCTGCTGAAAATCCGCAAGGTGGTATTATAGAAAAGGAAGCACCCATTCATATATCAAATTTAGCATTAGTGGATCCTAAAACAGGAAAACCAACACGCGTTGGATATAAAATGGAAGGAGATAAAAAAGTACGTTACGCTAAGAAATCAGGTGAAATTTTTTAGATAAAAGTTTAAGAAATGAATTACGAACCAAGACTTAAAAAGTCATACAACGATAAAATTATTGCTGCTCTAAAAGAAGAGTTTGGATACACATCCGTTATGCAAGTGCCTAAATTGAAAAAGATTGTTCTTTCGCAAGGTTTAGGATCTGCAGTAGCTGATAAGAAAGTAATCGACTATGCCATAGAAGAAATGACAGCAATTACAGGACAAAAAGCCGTTTCAACGATTTCTAAAAAAGATGAAGCCGGATTTAAACTACGTAAAGGAATGCCTATTGGGGTAAAAGTTACTTTGCGTAGAAATAACATGTACGAGTTTTTAGACCGTTACATATCTACGGCACTTCCGAGAGTGCGAGATTTTAACGGAGTATCGGCTGACGGGTTTGACGGTAGAGGTAATTATAACATGGGAATAACAGAACAGATTATTTTCCCTGAGATTAATATTGACCAAGTTAAAAAAATACAAGGGATGAATATTACTTTCGTTACTTCTGCTGATACAGATAAAGAAGCAAAAGCATTATTAACACATTTAGGTTTACCCTTTAAAAAGAATTAGACGATGGCTAAAGAATCAATGAAAGCCCGTGAGGTAAAAAGACAAAAATTAGTAGCAAAATATGTAGCCAAGCGTAAAGCCTTAAAAGAAGCAGGCGATTATGAAGGATTACAAAAACTTCCTAAAGATGCTTCTCCGGTTCGTTTGCACAATCGTTGTAAATTAACAGGAAGACCTAAAGGGTATATGCGTCAATTTGGAATTTCACGTGTAACTTTTCGTGAAATGGCTAATCAAGGGTTGATACCGGGTGTTAAAAAGGCAAGTTGGTAAAAAATTAAATTTATGAGTTTTAAAGTTGGAATTGGATATTAATATTTAACTAAGACCAAAACTCATCACTCAAAATTAATATTAAATGGTAACAGATCCCATCGCAGATTATCTTACGAGAGTAAGAAATGCAATTATGGCAGGTCATCGAGTAGTAGAAGTTCCGGCTTCGAATCTTAAAAAAGAAATCACAAAGATTTTGTTTGACCAAGGATACATCTTGAACTATAAGTTTGAAGATGAGACTGTACAAGGAACGATAAAAATTGCCTTAAAGTACAATAAATTAACGAAAGAACCGGCAGTTCGTAAATTAGAACGAGCTTCTAAGCCCGGGTTGAGAAAATACGTAGGAGCTAAAGATTTACCACGTGTATTAAACGGTTTGGGTATAGCCATTATTTCAACTTCTAAAGGAGTAATGACTGATAAGAAAGCCCGTCGTGAAAATGTAGGTGGAGAAATTTTATGTTACATTTACTAAAATTAGATATAAGATGTCAAGAATAGGAAATGCACCAATCTCTATCCCTGAAGGAGTAACAATAGATATTAAAGACAATGTTATAGCCGTTAAGGGTAAATTAGGTGAACTAACACAAGAAATCAATCGCGATATTAAGGTATCTTTAGAAGATGGAACATTGAGCTTTGCAAGACCTTCCAACAATAAGGAACATCGCTCGCTACATGGTTTATACCGTGCATTGGTGAATAATATGGTTATAGGAGTTTCTGAAGGATTTACAAAAGAATTGGAATTAGTCGGTGTTGGATACAGAGCTACTAACCAAGGACAAAAATTGGATTTAGCATTGGGGTTTTCCCATAATATCGTGATGAATATTGCCTCGGAAGTAAAAGTAGAAACCGTTTCTGAAAAAGGAAAAAATCCAATGATTAAACTAACTTCTCACGATAAACAATTAGTAGGAATGGTCGCTGCAAAAATACGCTCGTTCCGTAAACCTGAACCTTATAAAGGAAAAGGTATTAAATTTGTCGGAGAGCAAATTCGTCGTAAGGCTGGTAAGTCCGCTTAATCTTAAAATATTTGGTAAAAGATGGCTATTAATAAAGAACAGAGAAGACAAAAAATAAAGAACAGAGTTCGAAAAAATATTTTCGGAACTCAAGAACGCCCCAGACTTTCCGTTTTTAGAAGTAATAAGGAAATCTATGCTCAAATTATTGATGATCAGTCCGGAAAAACATTAGCGACAGCTTCATCCAGAGCAAAAGGTGTTATTTCAGGAAAAGTTACAAAAATAGAACAGGCAGCCATTGTCGGTAAGAAAATTGCCGAAGAAGCAAAAGTTGCCGGAATTGAAACAGTTGTATTTGATCGTAACGGATTTATTTATCACGGAAGAGTTAAATCTTTAGCAGAAGGAGCTAGAGAAGGAGGTCTAAAATTCTAAGAAAAAAAGTATGTTAGGATTAAAAAACATAGAAAAAGTTAAACCGGGAGGTCTTGAATTAAAAGATCACTTGGTAGGAATACAGCGTGTAACCAAGGTTACCAAAGGAGGTAGAAATTTCGGATTTTCTGCAATTTCAGTTGTGGGAGACGGTAACGGCGTTGTTGGTTTTGGATTAGGAAAATCCAACGATGTGGCTTCAGCCATTGCCAAAGCCGTTGAAGATGCTAAGAAAAATTTAGTTAAAGTACCTTTACAAGACGGTACAATTCCTCATGAACAAGAAGCTCGTTATGGAGGTGCACATGTGTTTATCCGACCTGCTTCACATGGTACGGGAGTTATTGCCGGAGGACCGTTACGTGTTGTTTTAGAAGCTGTAGGAGTACACGATGTATTATCAAAATCCAAAGGATCTTCTAATCCGCACAACGTTGTAAAAGCAGCAGTAAAAGCCTTATTATCTCTAAGGAATGCAGATACGATTGCACACCAACGAGGTATTTCGGTAGAAAAAGTTTTTAAAGGATAAAAAAGAAAACGATATCATGGCAAAAATCAAAGTAATATTAAAAAGAAGTGCTATCAATCGTTCTCAAAATCAAAAAAGAACTTTGGAAGCATTAGGATTAAAAAAGATTAATCAAGTAGTTGAACATGAAGCAACGCCCCAGATTGAGGGGATGATACGTAAAGTTGCTCATTTGGTAGAAGTAGAGAAGTAGAAAAATAAAAATATAAACAATGAATTTAAGTAACTTGAAACCTGCAAAAGGTTCAGTAAAGCGAGGGATTAGAAAAGGTCGTGGGGAAGGATCAGGAAAAGGAGGTACTTCAACACGTGGGCACAAAGGTGCTAAATCTCGTTCCGGTTACTCTAAAAAAATCGGTTTTGAAGGAGGTCAGATGCCTTTACAACGTAGAGTACCCAAATTCGGGTTTAATAATATTAATCGTAAAGAGTATAAAGGGATTAACTTAGACACCATTCAGACATTGGTTGATCATAAAAAAATTACCGATACCTTATCAAAAGAAGTATTGGTAGAATTAGGATTAGTGCATAAAAACGACTTGGTAAAAATATTAGGTAGAGGAGAGTTAAAAGCTTCTGTGAAAATAGCTGCGGATAAGTTTACTAAAAGTGCTACTGAAGCTGTAACAAAAGCCGGAGGAGAAGTAATAACTTTATAATTTTTGTTTGATGAAAAGTAATTTTATCCAAACGATAAAAAATATATATAAAATCACAGAGTTAAGAGACAAAATTCTTTTAACTTTGGGACTATTATTGGTGTATAGAATTGGTACTCATATTCCATTACCGGGAATTAATCCTTTAGGAATTGAAGCCTATATGGCACAGTTACAAGCTGCAGGAGAACAACAAAACGGGTTATTGAGTATTATATCCGCTTTTACAGGAGGTGCATTTACGCGTGCAACCCTTTTAGGATTAGGGATTATGCCTTATATTTCTGCATCCATTGTTTTACAGTTAATGGGAATGGCTGTTCCATACCTTCAAAAGCTACAAAATGATGGAGAGAGTGGTAGAAAAACTTTAAATCAAATTACACGTTGGCTAACCATCGCTATTTGTTTGGTGCAAGCTCCATCCTATTTGATTATGTTTCAAAGCATGATTATACCTATGGAACAAGCTCCACAAGCTTATTATAGCTTTGCAAGTTCAAGTTGGTTTTATCCGGTTGCAACTTTAATTTTGGTAACAGGAACCATGTTCACCATGTGGTTAGGAGAAAAAATTACCGATAAAGGAATCGGAAATGGAATTTCATTGATTATCATGGTCGGTATCATAGCTACATTACCACAGGCTATTATTGAAGAATTTAACTATCAAGTAAATTTAGGTGAAAACGGAGGTTATGTATTTGTATTAATAGAAGCTATTCTTTGGTTATTGGTAATCTTAGCATCCGTATTATTGGTAAAAGCTGTAAGACGCGTAACCGTTCAGTATGCCAAAAGAGTTCAAGCCAGTGGAAGTTCATACACCCGTTCTGTAACCAATGCAGTTAGAGATTATGTTCCTTTAAAAGTAAATGCAGCAGGTGTTATGCCGATCATCTTTGCCCAAGCTATTGTATTATTGCCTGTTCAGGTAGGTTCTTATTTTGTAGGAAATGATCCTGAAAAAATGTCAATATTAAGTGACTTCGGAAAGTTGGATGGTATTGCATATAATATTACCTTTGCGATTTTAATTATAATTTTTACGTTCTTTTATACCGCAATTACAATCCCTGTTAATCAAATGGCAGATGGATTGAAACGTAGTGGAGGATTCGTCCCGGGAATTAAACCAGGATTGGAAACATCCAATTATTTGGATGATATCTTATCTAAAATCACATTTCCCGGAGCAATTTTTTTAGCAATTATTGCTATTCTGCCCGGAATTGTAATGAATTTTGGGATACAACAGAATTTTGCAATGTTTTTCGGAGGAACTTCACTAATCATTTTAGTAGGAGTGGCCATCGATACCATTCAGCAAATTAATGCTTATTTGTTGAATCATCATTACGACGGTTTAATGGAATCAGGAAGAGCAAAACATTAATTGAATGGCTAAACAGGCTGCGATACAACAAGATGGAACAATTATAGAAGCGTTGTCAAATGCAATGTTTCGTGTAGAACTTGAAAATGGGCATATTGTAACAGCTCATATTTCAGGAAAAATGAGAATGCATTATATTAAATTGTTACCGGGAGACAAAGTAAAATTAGAAATGTCACCGTATGATTTAACCAAAGCAAGAATAACATTTAGATATTAAATCTAAATTTAAAGTTAGAATAAAGATGAAAGTAAGAGCATCATTAAAGAAAAGAAGTTCAGAATGTAAAATCGTTCGTAGAAAAGGACGTCTTTATGTGATTAACAAAAAAAATCCTAAGTTTAAACAAAGACAAGGGTAAAATAATAGTTAGAATATTATGGCAAGAATCGCAGGAGTTGATTTACCGAAAAATAAAAGAGGCGTTATTGGTTTAACCTATATTTTCGGTATCGGAAAAAGTGCAGCTTCACAAATTTTAGCAAAAGCAGGTGTTAGTGAAGACACAAAAGTACAAGATTGGAATGACGACGAGATCAATAAAATCCGTACCGTTATCTCTGAAGAATGGAAAGTTGAAGGAGAAAAACGTTCCGAAGTTCAATTAAATATTAAACGTTTGATGGACATTGGTTGTCAAAGGGGTATTCGCCACAGGCTGGGATTGCCTTTAAGAGGACAAAGAACGAAAAACAATTCACGTACGAGAAAAGGTAAAAAGAAAACAGTTGCTAATAAGAAAAAAGCCACTAAATAGTAAATAACATTATGGCAAAATCAACCGCAAAAAAAAGAAAGGTTAAAGTAGAAGCTGTTGGAGAAGCACATATTCAAGCTTCTTTTAACAACATCATCATTTCTTTAACGAACAAGAATGGAGAAGTAATTGCATGGTCATCTGCCGGCAAGCAAGGCTTTAGAGGATCTAAGAAAAACACACCTTACGCAGGTCAGGTTTCTGCTGAAGATTGTGCAAAAGTAGCATTCGAAGCAGGGTTACGAAGAGTTAAAGTGTATGTTAAAGGACCGGGACAAGGACGGGAGTCTGCGATCCGAACTTTACATAATAACGGAATTGAAGTATCAGAAATTATTGATGTTACACCAATACCACATAACGGATGTCGTCCTCCTAAAAGAAGAAGAGTTTAATTAAATTTTTTAACAAAAGGTTCAAAACAACTATCGAAGGATTAAGCCTTAATTCATAGTTTGAATCTTTATAATTTTTAAAAAAATGGCAAGATACAGAGGTCCTAAGACCAAAATTTCCCGAAAATTCGGACAGACGATTTTCGGAGAAGATAAAAACTTCGAAAGAAGAAAATATCCTCCCGGACAACACGGTCCGAATAAAAGAAGAGGAAAACAGTCGGAATATGCTATTCAGTTAGCTGAAAAACAAAAAGCAAAGTACATGTACGGTATTTTAGAGCGTCAGTTTTCTAATTTATTTGAAAAAGCATCGCGTTCTAAAGGTATTACCGGTGAGGTTTTATTACAATTGTGTGAATCTCGTTTGGACAATACTGTTTTCCGTTTAGGAATTGCCCCTACACGTCAAGGAGCAAGACAATTGGTTTCTCATAAACACATTACGGTAAATGGATCGGTAGCGAATATTCCTTCTTATCAATTAAAAGCCGGTGATGTTGTGGGAGTTAGAGAAAAGTCAAAATCACTCGCAGCAATTGAGGACTCATTGGCAAACCGCCAAGATGTTTATGAATGGCTAACATGGAATGATGAAAAAAAGGAAGGAGTTTTTAATTCTGTTCCTGAAAGAATTCAAATTCCTGAAAATATCAAAGAACAATTAATCGTCGAATTATATTCCAAGTAATCAATCCCTTTTAAAATTATGGCAATACTTAATTTCATCAAGCCGGATAAAGTTATATTAATCGAATCGAATGAGTTTAAAGGTCAGTTTGAGTTCAGACCTTTAGAACCCGGTTTTGGCTTAACGGTTGGAAATGCTCTTCGTCGGGTATTACTTTCATCTTTAGAAGGTTTTGCAATTACATCGATCAATATTGAAGGTGTTGAGCATGAATTTTCTACAATCAAAGGTATTGTAGAAGATGTTACGGAAATCGTTTTAAATTTAAAGAAAATACGGTTTAAACAACAAGTTGAAAGTACGGATAGTGAAACGGTATCGGTTTCCATCTCAAAACAAGAACAACTTACTGCAGGTGATTTGGGAAAATTTATCTCCGGCTTTCAGGTTTTAAATCCGGAGTCCGTAATCTGCAATATGGATAAATCCGTAAACCTAAACTTTACTTTTACCATAGATAAAGGAAGAGGATACGTTTCTGCTGAAGAGAATAAAAAAGCAAATACTTCTATTATTGGAACGATTGCTATAGACTCTATCTACACCCCTATCAAAAATGTTAAATATGCGATTGAAAACTATCGTGTGGAGCAAAAAACAGATTATGAAAAGTTAGTTTTTGATATTGAAACAGACGGTTCGATTCATCCAAAAGACGCTTTAACAGAAGCAGCTAAGATATTAATCCACCACTTTATGTTATTCTCAGATGAGAGAATTACACTGGAAGCGGAAGAAACAGCCATAAACGACACGTATGATGAAGAAATTCTACACATGCGTCAATTGTTGAAAACACGTTTGGTAGATATGGATTTATCTGTAAGAGCCTTGAACTGTTTAAAAGCAGCCGAAGTGGATACACTTGGCGAACTAGTAACCTATAATAAGAACGACTTAATGAAGTTCCGTAATTTTGGTAAAAAATCATTAACCGAATTGGAAGAATTAGTTGCTCAAAAGCAATTAACATTCGGAATGGATTTAAGTAAGTATAAGTTAGACGAATAAATATTAATAAGACTATTTAATACCTATCATAATGAGACACGGTAAAAAAATAAATCATTTAAGTAGAACAGCCTCTCACAGAAAATCCATGTTAGCCAATATGGCGGTTTCTTTAATCGAGCATAAACGTATCAACACTACTTTGGCAAAAGCAAAAGCCTTACGGAAATATGTAGAACCCATCATTACCAAATCAAAAAATGATACAACGCACTCTCGAAGGTTAGTATTTGCACAACTGCAAAGCAAAGAAGCAGTTACAGAATTATTCGGAACGATTTCTCAAAAAGTAACCGATCGTCCGGGAGGATACACACGTATTATTAAAACAGGTTTTCGTTTGGGTGATGCCGCTGAAACAGCAATAATTGAATTGGTAGATTTCAACGAAATTTACAATACAGAAAAGGCTACCAAGAAGAAAACAAGACGTAGAGGAGGAAAGAAAATAACTAAAGCAGAAGAAACTCCTGCTACCGAAACAACAAAGGAAGCAAAACAATCAAAAGCAGAAGAATCTTCCGAGGAATAAAAATAAATCGGCATTGCTCTTAAAATCATAACGAACGGATAATCAATAATAAATATTCAAATTGGTTGTAATTTTAAGGAACTGCTTCGAATGAAAAATATCCAAAGAGAAGACATTCACATCATTAGCCGATACAGTAACTTGAAAGAGCAGGGAGCTGATAGGGCATTGAAGGAAAACGTCTATAACGATGGAAAAGCGTGGCAAAAGTTTCTTCAGCTGTTTTTTATTGCCCTTGGGGTTGGTTTTACGGTATCGGGGATTGTTTTCTTTTTTGCTTACAACTGGGCAGATCTACATAAATTTGTTAAAATTGGCTTGGTGGAGGGACTTGTTATTACAACAACAGTCCTTGTGTTCCTTCCCAAGATTAATGTTAATATCAGACGTATTATTTTAACGGGTTCGACAGTATTAGTAGGTGTTTTATTTGCCGTGTTCGGACAAATTTATCAGACGGGGGCTAATGCCTATGATTTTTTCTTGGCTTGGACTGTTTTTGTAACATTATGGGTTATTGTTTCAGATTTCGCTCCTTTATGGTTGCTTTATCTTGTTTTAATCAACACTACTTTTGTGCTATATTCACAGCAAGTTGCCAAGGACTGGTCGGAGGTTTTTATTTTTACCTTACTTTTCATTATTAATACAGTAGCTTTTTTTACCTTTTTTTTAATTTCTAAACGTGAGAAAACGCTTATTATTCCCAATTGGTTTCTGAATATCGTGACTCTCACTTCTGTGTGTTGTGCAACTATCGGGATTGTCATAGGAATTTTTGACAAGTATGAGGTTGTTTTTTCTATATTGATTTTAATCACTTCTGTCGTTTTTGCATTAGGCATCTGGTACGGACTAAGGGCAAAAAGTGGGTTTTATCTATCGGTTATTTCGTTTAGCCTTATCATTATTACCTCAGCTTTATTAATAAAAATATTGGATGGAGAGATCACGTACCTGTTGGTCGGTCTGTTTATCATCGTTAGTGTTACGCTGGTTATTAGAAGTCTGATTAACATTCAAAAGAAATGGACAAATGAGAAATAAAGAAAACATAAAGGAGCTGTTGGATTACTTTCAAGCCATAGAAGGTAAGGAACTTCAGTTTGACGAAGATGCTATTGTTACAGCTTATCAAAAGGACAATGACCATCAGACATTAGCCATAAAAGTACTGTCTGTTTTCGGTGGGATATTGGCAAGTCTCGCCTTTTTAGGCTTTCTTTTTATTTCAGGCTTATACGATTCAGATTGGGGTTTGTTGATTTTCGGAGTGCTTTGTATGGCAGGAGCCATCTGGGCAAATAAAAAGTATGATAAAATAATAATTGACACCGTAAGTGTTTCATTTTTTATCGTTGGTTTCATACTTTTAGGGCTTGGTTTAAATCAATTACAAATATCCGACAATACAATTAGTGCTGTTTTTATGCTGATTGCTCTTTTATCGTTAAGCATTGTTCAAAACTACATTCTTTCCTTTATCTCTGTTTTGATTGTAAACGGAAGCATTTTATTTATCTTAATCGATAGCTATAACCTTATCCATATTTACGTCTCTGTACTTACTCTAATGGTAATGTATTTGTTCTTGAAAGAAGCGAAGATAGTTACGACAAGCAAAGCCCTGTCTAAATTGTACAACCCTATGCGGATAGGGATTGTTTTCTCTTTTATTTCAGGTTTGATAATCCTTGGCGAAAAAGGGATTCTACCTGTGTTGCCGGACTATGTTTGGCTACCTTCTATTGTCCTGATTTTAGCAATAATTTATTTGTTGCCTTATCTTTTTAAGGTGATGAATATTACCAAAACGTTACACAAAGCAGGTATTTACATTTTTAGTGTTCTTCTGTTGTTGCCCACAGTGCTATATCCCGCCATTTCAGGGGCGATACTCATTGTTCTGTTAAGTTTTTTGGTAGACTACAAAACAGGCTTGATAATAGGTATTATGGCATTGATCTACTTTATTTCTCAATATTACTACGACCTTAGTTTCACTTTACTGACCAAATCTATACTCCTGTTTTCATCAGGTGTTCTCTTTATCGGTCTGTATTTGTTTATGTATAAAAAAACTGACATCAAATGAAAAAGTATAAATGGATTATCATACTTTTAAACCTTATTCTTTTGTTGGTGTATTTCAATCATTCAATCGTGAAGAAGGAGGAACTGTTAAAATACGGACAATTAGCCTTACTGGAACTTGCCCCTGCTGATCCTCGTTCTCTAATGCAGGGGGATTATATGGCTTTACGGTACAAAATCTCAGAAGACCTCAACTATGAAGACTTTCCCAAACGAGGATACTGTGTTGTGCGGCTTGACAGTAACGGCATAGCAAACAAGGTGAGACTTCAAAAAGATTTAACCCCTTTGAACAAGGGTGAACACCTTATAAAATACACTTCATCAGACAAGTGGAATATCAACATCGGAGCAGAATCTTTCTTCTTTCAAGAAGGACAAGCAGAAAAGTATGAAAAGGCAAAATACGGGGGCATTAGAATAGACGAGAAAGGAAACAGCTTGTTAGTCGGGCTTTATAACGAACAACTGAAAAATATAGAATAAAAATAAAAGAAATTTAATTACAAGACCGTTCCAAAAATATGATTGGGACGGTTTTTTATAGGATAAGAGTACACGGTTTGATTTTTCTTATAAAATATATACACGCTATACCGCAGAGAATATCGTTAAAAATAAATTGCGTGTATAACCATCCTGTTTAATTACTTTTTAAAAAGCTCCTTACGTTTTCAATAAAAGCTCCCTACCTTTTCCTTAATAGGTAAAGAGCTTTTTAGTAAATCGTTCCTTGTATTTCAACTAACGCCAACTTGCATTATCATTTAAAAACGAAAGACTTCGTATAAAAAATACTTAAAAACCCCATTTCTTTCCGTTTATAATCGATGTAAATCATTTAAAATAGTAAGAAGTAAGAACTGATTCTAATCCTTTTTTTATATCTTTACGGGAGAAAATAAAACGTTCCATTCTTAAATAAACAACTAAAAACTGATTAAAATGAGTACTATCGCTGCAATTCATGCAAGGCAAATATTAGATTCAAGAGGAAATCCTACCGTTGAAGTGGATGTTATCACAGAAGAAATGGTTATGGGCAGAGCTGCAGTACCCTCAGGAGCTTCCACAGGCGAACACGAAGCGGTCGAACTTCGTGACGGAGGAGACCGTTATATGGGGAAAGGGGTTTTGCAAGCAGTTGAAAACGTGAATGACATCATTGCTCCCGAGTTAATAGGTATATCTGTTTTTGAACAAAATTTGATTGATAAAATGATGATTGAATTAGATGGGACAGCGAACAAAGGAAGATTAGGAGCGAATGCTTTATTGGGTGTTTCTCTTGCAACAGCCAAAGCGGCAGCCAACACCTTGGGGTTACCATTGTATCGTTATGTAGGTGGTGTCTCTGCAAATACATTGCCCGTTCCGATGATGAATATCGTCAATGGAGGTTCTCATTCCGATGCCCCGATTGCCTTTCAAGAATTTATGGTTATGCCGGTTAGAGCGGCTTCATTTTCTGATGCTATCCGTATGGGAACAGAGGTTTTTCATCATCTAAAGAAGGTATTACACGATCGTGGCTTATCAACAGCCGTAGGTGATGAGGGAGGCTTTGCTCCAACCTTTGAAGGAACGGAGGATGCTTTAGATACTGTGATAAAAGCGATTGAAAATGCAGGTTATAAGCCGGGTTATGAAATCATGATTGCTCTGGATTGTGCTGCCTCTGAGTTTTATGTAAATGGAAAATACGATTATACAAAGTTTGAAGGAGAAGAAGCTCTCATTCGTACTCGCGAAGAGCAGATAGAATATTTGGTAGAACTGGTAGAGAAATATCCTATTATTTCAATTGAAGACGGAATGGATGAGAATGATTGGGAGGGATTTAAAAAACTAACCGATAAAATAGGGCATAAAGTACAGTTGGTTGGAGATGATTTGTTTGTAACGAATCCGACTATTTTAGCTAAAGGAATTGAAACAGGAACGGCTAATTCCATTTTAATCAAAGTAAACCAAATAGGAACACTATCTGAGACTATTACAGCTGTTCAAATGGCACAGAAAGCAGGTTATACAACGGTTATGTCACATCGTTCGGGAGAAACAGAAGATAATACCATTGCTGATTTGGCAGTAGCTTTAAATACAGGTCAAATTAAAACCGGTTCAGCTTCCCGTTCAGACCGTATGGCTAAGTACAATCAACTGTTGCGAATTGAAGAAATTTTGGGTGATACGGCTGTATATCCTCAGGAGAAAGCATTTAATCTTTAGAAGAAAAGGTATTTGTTAATGAATCCCTATGTATTGGAGTTAATTAGTCTATAAAGTTTCGGATTTTATCTTTGTTTCCAACGATCCATAGAATATCGTCTTTACAAAATACATAATCCGATTCCGGGTTTAAAATCCGCTGTCCATCTTTTTCAACTCCAACAACAATTCCTTCGGTTTCTTCACGGATTTTTGACTCTCGTATCATTTTTCCTATATAACGATTGTCTTTTAATTCCAGTTTCCAAAGTACAATTTCAATATCAGGATTTTCATTAGACAGGGTCATTTTTTCTATATATTGTTCAAAAACAGTAACCTGAACATCTGTTCCGATTATATGAATTTCATCGTTCGGATAAAACCGAACATCTTTAGTAGGAATATGGATGGTTTTATCTCCTCTTTTTATGAAGGCTACATTTATACCAAATTGCTCTCTCAGTTTCATTTCTTCAAGTGTTTTTCCTACCAAAATAGAATTTTCAGGAATTTCAAATGAAGCCAAATGTCCATCCCAAGGGGTTAAGTTTTGTTGGTTAATTTTAACTTCTTTTAATGAAGAATCGTTGAAATTGCTTAAAAAATGGGTTTCTAACCAATGGTATGACTGGTTAATTTGATTTCTAAAAAATACACACATTATTGCCAAAGCTGTTAATAAGGTCAGACCAAATAAAGGTGAGATGATATTATTTAACATAAACCAAATGAGGATTATAGAAATCATAATCCTAACAATAAACATGATTATTAAAGGTGCTCTGTATTTTCGTTCTTTTATTAAATTTTGAAGTTTTTCTTTATCAATTCGTTTAAGAGAAATCGCCCATAAAAATGGTAATAGAGTTAAGAGCGTAACCATTGCTGCTATAAATTCACCATACTTAAACTGACTCAATACAGGCAATAAATAAATTCTGGAAAGCAGAATAATGGCAAATGATATGACACTGTTTATAATAATTTGACGTATGTATGCTGTAAAATAAGAACGCCACAAACTGGTAGGTTTTATGGCTTGCATATTGGCACTATAGCGTTCAATTTGCTTTGTCCATCTTTTAGGAAAATTATTTTGAGCAAATAAGGCAACGGGTGTAGAAGCCTTTATCATATAAGGCGTAGTAAACGTTGTTATAGCAGAAACGGCTACTACTACGGGGTATAAAAAATCTTGCGTTACGTTTAACGACACTCCCAAAGTCGCTATAATAAAAGAAAATTCACCGATTTGTGACAAACTCATCCCTGCTTGAACGGATTGTTTTAAAGGTTGTCCGGAAATTAATGATCCAATTGTTGAACTAATCGATTGCCCAAAAATTGTAACCAAAGTTAAAATAAGTACCGGCACAAAATAATCAACCAAAGTATCCAGATTGATCAACATACCTACCGATACAAAAAATATTGCACCAAATAAATCTTTCACCGGTTTTACTAATTTTTCAATATGCTCCGATTGATTTGTTTCTGCAATAATAGAACCCATTATAAAGGCTCCCAATCCGGGTGAAAACCCAACATTTGCTGCAAAAATAACCATGAGTAAACACAAGGCTATTGAAATGATTAAAAGCATTTCATCCGTTAGAATATTTTTTGCTTTTTCTAAAAAAGTCGGAATAAAAAATATTCCTAATACAAACCAAAGTATTAAAAAGAAAAATAACTTTAAAATAGCAAAAATAAGCTCCGTTCCTGAAAATTGGCTACTGACAGCAATGGTAGAAAGTAGAACCATCATTAAAATAGCCACCAAATCCTGCACAATCAATGAACCGATAACATTGCCTGCAAACTTTTGCGATTTTACGCCTAATTCTTCAAAGGCTTTTAAAATAATTGTTGTGGAAGAAATCGATAAAATAACTCCTAAAAAGATGCTGTCCATATTAGACCAATCCATAAGCTGACCAACGGTAAATCCTAAAATCAGCATGGTAAGAATTTGTGTAATAGCCGTTATAGAAGCTGTTGCTCCTACTTTTGCAAGCTTTTTAAAACTAAACTCCAATCCGAGGCTGAAAAGTAAAAATATGACCCCAATTTCTGCCCAAATGGTAACATCATTTGTCCGTACGATGGTAGGGAAAAGATTGAAATTCGGACTTGCTAAAAACCCTGCCACTAAATATCCTAAAACCAAAGGTTGCTTTAGCTTTCTGAAAATTACAACCGCAATACTTGCCGTAACTAAAACCAATCCTAAATCAGTTATTAAATCAGGCAAGTGAATAGCTGTTTGTGCCAAAAATATGGTCATATACAGATACAAGTTTTCGTGCAAAATACTTCAAATCTTATTAATTATCAAATAGAAATACCACCGTATATAAAATTTGTGAAAAAATTAAGAAGTTGAACGTATCATTTTTAAAAATTATGTGAAAGTTATAAAAAAAAGTATCTCTTGAGAGATACCTTTTTTTAATATATAAATTGTTTTTTTAATTTTGAGATAAATATTCAGCCACACCTTTGTGATCCGCTTTCATTCCCTCACCTCCTTTTTGCCAGTTGGCAGGACAAACCTCTCCATTCTTTTCAAAAAACTGTAATGCATCAACCATTCGAACAGCTTCATCAACATTTCTGCCTAAAGGTAAATCGTTTACGATTTGATGACGAACAATACCATTCTTATCAATTAAAAATAGTCCTCGGTAAGCAATCATTTCTCCTTCTGCTTCTAAATTTCCATTTTCATTATATTCCCAATCTCCTGCCAATACATCGTAATTATACGAAATGGTTTTGTTGGTATCAGCCACAATCGGATAGGTTACACCTTTAATTCCTCCTTGAGCCTTAGGTACTTGTAACCATCCCCAGTGAGATTGTTCTGTGTCAGTAGAAACTGCTACAACTTCTACATTTCGTTCTTTAAAATCGGCTAAACGCTCTTGAAAAGCGTGTAATTCCGTAGGGCAAACAAAGGTAAAATCTTTTGGGTAGAAGAATAATAAAACATACTTTCCTTTGTATTGATCTAAAGAGAAGTTTTCAACAAATTCTCCTCCGTTAATCACCGCTGCATTTGAAAATACAGGGGCTTTTTTTCCAACTAATACTGCCATTTTTTATATTTTTTTTAAAATTATATAAGTTTTGACTACAAAGATAGTTTAATTCTTTCAATAAAATAAATCCATATGATTTGATTTGATTATCGTCAAATTGATTTTATTTATATCAATATGAACTTGTTGTAAAGCAAAAAATCCACCGAATGGTAAGTCGATGGATTCGATATAGTCCTATTTCTATGATGTGTTTGTAATTTTACTCAGGAAAGAACAATGTGGTAAATCCTGCGGAGTAAGGAATGCCGTTTGTGGCATCCACTTCCAAAGAACCGCTTGTAGGAATCGCTCCGACAGTCGATTGAACCGCAACAAATCTAAATACATTGCCTGCCAATAACTTTGTAGTTCCATTAAAATTACATGGTTGGGCATGATTTTGAGTATCTTTAACATAGATACATCTCATTCCCATTGTTAGGTTGAGTTTGCTGATATCATTTCCGGTAGGCCATGAAGTAGCACTATTCTGCTTTACTTGAATACCTGTCCACCAATAAGCCGGTGAACTTGGATTAAATTTCCAATTGACAAATCCACTGAAATTATAATATCCGGTTTTGTTAATGGTAAATTCTGTAGATCCGTTAAACGTTATATTTTCTCTGAACAGAGAAACGTTATTTGTAAAATCGATAACACTAAGATCACCATGACTACCTGTATTAAGACCTGATTGACCAGTATTTTTATATGTAAAATTTGCTAATGTAGGAACTTTAACATCATTCAGTTGATCCTGTATGATGTCTTTATTGATAAACAAACTCCATTTATTGATAGAACGGTTAAAATAATATACATTATTAGCCAATACTTCGTTATCTCCTGTACCAGCATTTTGTAGATTGTATACCAGTAATCCATTTGCCGGAGTAGTAATTGTAGTTAAATCGTTTGTTCCTGTCAGCTTCACTCTCGGTATTAGGAGTCCTTTATCCGTTATTTTTATATCCAAAGCTGTCGATGAATGTGGCGGTGTATTATCCGTATAAATACTTATTTGTCCATAGGATAAACCGGAGATGAACAAACATAATACTGCTAAATAAAATGGTCTAAGATTTTTCATACGATTGAATTTTATTCAGGAAAGAATAATGTGGTAAATCCTGCAGAATAAGGAACACCATTCTCGCTTTTCATCTCAAGTGAGGCATCTCCACTAACTGCTGTCCCAACAGTTGTTTGAAGAACAACAAGTCTAAATACATTGCCTGTCACTAGCCTAATTGCTCCACTAAAATTACATGGTTGAGTAAGGTTTCCGGCGGAGTCATTAACATACATGCATCTCATTCCCAATCGTATCGTGCTATCTAAAGTAGTTGTCCACGAGGTAGCACTATTCGTCTTTACTTGAATACCCACTAACCAATACGCTGTTGTAGAACTTGAAAGCAACCAGTTTGCAAATCCATTGAAATTATAATATCCGGTTTTGTTAATGGTAAATTCTGTGGATCCGTTAAACGTTATATTCTCTCCAAAATTAGAAGCGTTGCTTGTAAAATTAACAACATTAATTGTATTTGCTGTTTTATCAAGACCTCTCTGAGCAGTTATTTTATATATAAAGTTTCCTAATGTGGGAACTTTCAATTCATCAAGCTGATCTACCATTACTTCTTTGTTGACCAACAAGCTCCATTTATTGATAGAACGGTTAAAATAATATACATTATTAGCCAATACTTCGTTATCTCCTGTACCGGCATTTTGTAGATTGTATACCAATAATCCGTTTGCCGGAGTGGTAATCGTAGATGTATCGTTGGCTCCCGTCAGGCTCACTCTCGGTATTAGGAGTCCTTTGTCAGAAGCTACGATGTCTAAAGCTGCTGACGGATCAGGATTATCCGTATTAATACCTACTTGCCCATATGAAAGACTGAAAATAAGTAAGCAAAATACTGTTAAAAAAAATAGTCTAAAACTTTTCATATTTCATCAAAGATTTTTATTATACGATGCAAATGTATGAAAAAATTTCAGACCGAATTAATTTGGGTATATATCATTTAAAAAGTAGTAGTAGTGCGGGTTTGAGGCATTATAAAATAAACCTATTAAAACAAAGGGGTGTTTATAATGAAAATCTATTATGAGGTTGGGAACCGGTTTGGAAAAGAAAATTCTTTTTTGAGTGGCTTGTCCTGCGGAGTAATGTTATTTTAATAAGTCTTTTATCTCATCATCAAAATCATCGGATAAAATATCTTTGGGTCTAAGTGTTTCTTCTAAACTTTCCCGTTCTTCTTTTTCATACGGATTTTCAAAATTATTTATTATAGAATCTTCTTTTTTGGTCTGTTCAAAAAAATTCACTTCTTCTGTTAGATCCTCATGATTGACACGGTCTTGTTGCTCATCATTTTTATCTTTTTGTTTGTTTTTTTTGGTAATTTTAAAAAGCAGAAAATAACCTAAAATAACAACCATAACGTAAATAAGTAAATATATAATGGACATCAGTTCCATAGATAAAAGGTTTTTATCAGTTAACTATTTTGGTTTATACCCCTATTTATTTCATATCCTTTTTAAATTGCTCAATAGCCGACTCGTTTATATTTTGTGCATTCTTTAACTCTTTAAGCAATTCATTAACCGCTATTTCAACGGAAGTCTTATCCAATATCAATTGATTCTCAAAGCCACTTATTTTTTTTTCAATAAAAAAATTTTCTCTGGTTAAAATCCAATCCGGATTATAGCCATGTAGCTTATAGAGATTAACCAATAACATAATATTATCAAAAGAGGTCGATTGTCCTTTTTCAATATATCCTAAAGCCGCTTTGGATACCCCGATAACTTTAGAGATGAATTGTATTTCAAAAATCTTATCTTCTTTTAACAACTCCCTTCGTATTATTCTAAGACGTTGTCCTACATAAGAAAACGAGTCTTCTGTTAAACTATATTCTTGTAATTTTTTGCGTAACTCAATGATTTGTTTGTCCATATAAACATTCAAAAATAATTCTTTTTCGTTATACTATAATCGTTTAAGTAATTTATTTTAAGCAAATGTAAACAATTACAAGGTGTTAAAAAGGGAATTATGATTAAATACGCTAAATTTTTATTCCTTCTAAAATAGTTTTAAATTTTTATGGCTATAAAATTTGCAAACATCTAAAATAATTTGTATTTTTGATAATAATTAATTTTTTGTTTATGGATGTAGAAAATGTTTTAACGTATTTAGGGTATAAGGAAATTGATTTTAAAAGTCAATATTTTAGAACATATACAAAAAATCAGAAAGTTTTATTCGTTTACCAATCAAGTGTTCACGACAGTAAAAGAGTTGCCTCCGTATCGGGAGAATTTGATGGAGGAGCGGATGATTTAATTATGTTGTACTACGGAACAGACAAAGTATATACTTTTAATGAAAACCAACGTAAAAAATTATTTATAGACAAATCGCCTAATATTGAGATTGACTATCTGGCTTTACTCGCTGTACCTTATTTCAACTTGTATTCTTTGTTATGCAACAAAGGAAAACCTTATGAAGATGAAAGGTTCACCAACATTATTGAAATGGACAACAAATTACATTTGTTTTTCATGGATGAAGAATTAACCAAAGGGAAAGACCGTAACATTTTAGGAGTTTTAACGTACGATAAAAAAACAAAAGAAGAATCCGAACTCCGGTTTTCATCATTTGACAGAGCCTTGTCTTTTTCCAATATTATGAGTCAACCAAAACAAGCTGTTTTATTTAACTCAATTGACGAAATGCTTAGCTTTTCTTCTAAACACAAAGAAGATTTTCTGTATATCTTAATAAAAGGCAGCTTTAATGCTAATTTGGCAAAAACCATACGAACCATACTCAAAGCCAAATCCATTGAAAAATTATTGTTCGCTTTTCCGGACACTTTAGAAGGTCATTTATACGACCTGTATTGTTTATCTCATTTTAATAACATAGAAATCAAAGAAAAATTTGCTACTTTAAAAATAAGCATTCCCTTAATAAAAGAAAATGAAGAATTGCTCAACCGATTGAAAGGGTATGCTTCTACCTTGTCTAAAGCCTGCAATAAATTATCTTTATCATCAGAACCCTTGACGATTAATATAGGTAGAGATTCAAAAGAAAATCAAGTTTTTATTATAGAGATACCCAAAGTTTCCAATATGACAAAAGGTTTATTGGTTATGATTTTTAAATTTATGAAATTTGATTTACCTATCATGTTGGTTAAATCACCAAAAATATATTGGAATACTTCTACACCGGTTAAAGTAGATCGAGTAGAGAAAGAATACAAATTAAAATTAAGCGAATTTAAAGAAATGAATTATCAACTAAATTAATGATTCTATCAACACCGGAATCTCTTTGTTTTAAAACCTGCCTCAAACCTGTTTCGAGGCAGGTTTTTTTATGATTAATCATACCAAAAATGCACTTTTATATTTTTATTTAAAATCAAAAAAATATAATTTTTTTAAAAAAAATAAAAATATTTGTTTTTTAAAATTTTATTTTTACTTTTGTATTCAGAAACAATAAAATTTAAAAAGATGAATTTAACCATTGAATTATTCAACCACTTACAAAATGTAGGATTTGAACACCATCTAAGCTTTTTAGATGGCACCGGTTCCGGTACCGGCAGTTCCGGTGCTGCCGATGCCGGTATCGAAGCCATCGGAACTATGTTAAATGAACCAAAACAAGCCATCGAAACTGCTGTTAAGGCTCTTAAAGACATTATTAAATACCTCTGTTACGGAGCAGCCTTGATTTTGGTTGTAGTCATGATTCTGGCGGAAACCCGCGGTAAAAGCATAGGATTTAATGCTGGTCAGTGGGCATTAGTATGTGGTATTGCCGCTATTGCCATTGAAGTAGCCAGTAAAATATTTGCTGTCTAATAAATAATATGAAAACCTACACCATCTATAAAGGACTGCAAAAACCCATCCGTTACATAGGGTTAGACAAACAATTTGCCTTACTGTTTATAGGGTATCTGGTTGTAAGCTCCGGCGGAATTTTGGTGGCTTTTTCTTTATCGGGGGTAGTGGCTTGTATTTTGTTTGCCAATGTATTTGTATCCTATGGGTATTTTAAATACCAAGACAAACAAAATTTAAAAATGAATTTTAAGAAAAAAAGGGCGATGAAATTTAAGCCTGACAGTTATAAAAGAAAAAATAACCCACTAACACTTTATCATGGAAAATTATTTGATTAACGATCTTTTTCATCCGATTTACGGAATTTACAAAGACACCTCTTTAATCGGAAAAGAAAAAGGAGTACTCTCTTATAGCTTTGAGGTTTATTTTTCATCCTTGTACGGGAAAAACACACGGGATTTTGAAAACATTACCCACTTTTTCTCCTCTTTAATTGATCAATTGGGTAATAATTACGTCATCCACAAATCCGATTTTTTCTATACCCAAACCATTGATAAAAACTTTAACGGCTTTGAAAAAGAAACCGAACAAAATTTTATCAAACAATCCAATCAAAATCATTTTGTAGGAAGAAAACAAAACATACAACGTTCTTTCATTACCATTAGTTGCCTGCCCAATCAGTATTTTAAATTTGATTCCCTGCGGGTCAATAGCTTTTTACGCAAAGAATCCAAAGGTTCTTTATTCACTCCGGCTTTGGACAAAACCTATATATCCAAAGAAGCCTTACAGGAATTTGAATCCAAAAAGAAAGAAATCACCCACTACATTGAAAACAGTTTTTGCCAAGGAAAGTTGCTGGGAAAAGACGATTTTGAAAACACCCTTTTCCCGCTTTGGAAAAACATGGGTATTGAAGATGAGCAAGCCGATGTGGTTTTTGAAAAAGGAAATTGCAACGTAGGCGACAAAACATTTAAAGCCTACACCATCGAATCCTTAGACCAATTGCCCGACAACCTGCCCGAGTACATTTATGCCTACGAAAAACAATCCGAAGGCATGCCCATTCCTAAATCCTTGCTAACCCCGTTGACTATTGAAGGCAAAGGCAACCGGGTGATCAATCAGTATTTCTACATTCCCGATCAGGAAAAGGTATTGGACGAACTCAAAAAGAAAGAAAACCGATTGTATAACTTTTCACACTGGATGAAACCGCAAAACCAACAATCGGAAATAGGACAAAGTATCGATGCCGAACGGAATGAATTGTACGTGGAAAAACTGAAAGAGTTTAAAAAACTCATCATTTCCAACGATTCCAAAATCGTCTATACGCATATCAATGTTCTTGCCGAAGAAATCCGGGTGGATAACAATTTCCCGATTAAATTAAAACACAATACCGTAGATACCAAAGATATTTACTTTGCTTCTTGCCCGGGCAATGCCGTGGGGTTGCCTATCGACCTGTACATGCCCTTGGAGAAAATGGCGGCTTCTTGCTTTTTCTATGCGGAAAATTATACACAGGGCAATACCGCTTACGGTCTGCGGGTCATTGATATTATTTCAGGAAATCCGCTCTACCTCGATTTGTTCCATACTCCCAAAAGAAAAGGACTCGTTACCCATTTCAATACGTGGGCAGTCGGGAATACAGGTAGCGGAAAATCCTTTAATCTCAATACCATATTGGCTCATGAATACCTTATGGGAAATCATGTGTTTAATATTGACGGTTCTTCTTCTTTTGAAAGAGCCACCCAATTTATATACCAACAAAGCGGTGGGAAAGACGGCTTTTTCCTAAAAATCAGCCCGACTTCCAAAATCGGGATGAACCCGTTTATCGTTCCTAAAAAAACCGAAGAAATCATCAAAGACAAAGTCGTGTTTATTTCCTATTTGTTATTGACCATTTTAGAGGTAGAGGATAAATCCGAGTACAGCTTGGTGATGGGAATGTTCCGGGAGGTCTTGAATTTGTATTACAAGTCTGATATGGAAGAAAGAAACTTTAATTCTTTTTACGAATTTTTTAAAGAAAATGTCCATTCCATCATTGCCCAAGAAGGCTTAAAAGGTTTGATCAATCCGAATCAATACATCTTTATACTCAAAGATTATTACAAAGGCGGGGTGTATGATTTCCTGTTGAACAACCGGGACGAACAATTGCAGAATTTAAAACACAACCGGTACATCACCTTTCAAATTAAAGAATTGAAAGACAATCCGACCCTGTTTTCAATCGTTACCTTTTTGCTGACCAATATTTACAAAGAAATTCTGTATGCTCCGGAGCTGTTGGATAAGGTTAAATTTATCCATTATGACGAAGCCTGGACGGCCATGGACAAACCGATTTTGGTCAACTTTATCAAAGACACCATTAAAACGGTTCGTTCTCAAAATGGAGCCACCATTTTTACCAGTCAGGAACCGGAGGATTTCTTTGAAAGCGAAGTGATTAAAAATGCCGTATTGAACAACAGCGATATCGGTATCGTGTTGAGCCTTAACAAATACAAAGGAAAAGCCGATTATGTAAAAGAATTGTTATCACTGACCGAAACACAAAAAAACGTCGTCTTTTCACTGAACAACAAATACCCTGAAGGAATTAAATGCAGGGAGTTTGCCGTGATGATGAACGGCGGTATCCAAACCTATGGCTGTGAAGTTTCGTTGGAAGAAAAAGCCATTTACGAAAGTGATCCCAACGAAAAAACCAAATTAAAAGAAATTGCGAAAACCTGCAACAACAATCAAATCATTGTTTCAAAGGAATACGCAAGACAACAAAGAGAAAAAACCTATTAAAACAAATAAAAATTAGTACATAACCATTAAAATTATATTATTATGAAAACAATGACAAACAAAATTTTAATCGTAGCAACTTTGCTACTGTCTTACCATGTTCAGGCACAAATGGCAGTTACAGGACCTGAACTACAAATGCTTGTTCAGCAAAATCAAGAATTAATTAAAGCGAATCAAAAGTTACTTGAAGTGAACCAAAAAAATCAGGACTTATTACAACAATTAGATGATAAGGCTAGGGAAGAATTGGAAGCTAAAAAAAAGAAGCCGAATAAACTGTTAACAAAGGCCAATATGGATCGTATAAAAGAAATAATAAGTGAAATTGCTGATGCAGGAAGAGACTTTGCTGTGGCTTACGAAACTATAAAAGAGGTAGAAGAAGAGGAAGATAAAAAGAAGAAGCTGAAAGAAATTTTTAATCAGGTAAAGGAAATGATTAAGAGTAGTATTAGTGTAGGTACACAAGTCGTTGCTATAATAGACTTAGTAGGTGAAGTAGCTCCTACCAGCGAACGCCAACAGGCCATTGAACAATCCTTGAATCAATTGAAAGAACAAAAGCTTAGCTTGGAAAAAATGACATTGCAGGTAGAGCTTATGAATAAAAAAAGAGCTAATAAAAAAGCATTGTTTGAAAGCTCAGAAGACGTATAAATTGAACCCCTGTTATTAGCTATGTTTCTATCCATTTTTGACTTAAAAGAAGTTATAGACACCATTTTCACCAACACCATTACAGAGATTTTAGTCACAAGTAAAGGAGTCTTGGATCTTTTAAAATACATTGCTTTGGGTGGCGTGTTTTACCGTATCGTACGGAATTTTATCCAAAGTCCGAATAATTGGTTTGGCTATGTAAGCTATATTCCTTTAGCTATCTTGTTATTTAATTATTATATAATTATTGATTTTTTTGTAGATTTTGGAAAGTCAATTAAACCCGGTGGAGAAGTTCCCTTTAGTAAAAATTGGAATACAATGATAAAAGATTTAATTGCTACGGGTAGTAACGACAACGGAGTTTCATTGATGGATGCTACAATTGGAATTGCAGATGATTGGCTTCGAATGCTTTTTTTGGAATTAACCGCATGGGTATTTCTTTTTTTGGGTATGGTGGTTTCATCGATTGTTTATTTATACTTAAAGTTTAAAGTATTACTAAAATTTATTTTCTTGAGTTTCTTTGGGGTTTTAAATTTATCGCTTTCTTTTATTCCCGATTTTCAAGGCTCTTACAAGGGTTGGATTATGTCCTTGTTAGAAGTGTCTTTGTATCTTCCCATGCTGTACGTGGTAGATACGATTGGAGTCAAAATCTTAGACGAAATAGCCGTCATTATCAACGCATCATCCAATGCAGGTTATGCCCAGTTTGTTAAATCCATTTTTGCTTTTTCGGGTTATTTAATCATTATTATGATGTATTTATCCATACCGAAAATCGTTATGTTCGGATTAAAGCAAGGTTCAAATCAAAACAGTACTATAGGGAAAGTCCTCCAGGCAGGAAGAGCTACCTTAGCTGCTAAAATGTAAAATAAAAAGAATCATGAAAATATTGAATAACATCTATTTTAAAGAAAAATTTGCTGTAATAGTTACCATCTTCGGTTTTCTGATTGCGATAGTTGTACCCATTATTTGTATTGTGTTGTACAATATGAAATTATCGGAAGAGTTGGAAAAACAAAGCGAACGGATTTACCTTCTGACCAACAACAAAGTATTGGAAGCCGTGATTAGCAAAGACAGTAAAACCAGTGTAGAGGCTTCAGCAAAAGGACATATTATGTTGTTTCATGAATGGTTTTGGTCGTTAGAACCCTATGAAGAATACATTCAAGAAGCTCATAAAAAAGCCTTAAATTTGGTTGACAATACCGGAAAACTTTTGCAAAACCAACTGAAAAGCAAAAATTATTTCAGCCAGTTAATCAGTTCTAAATATTCCTATCGGATTGAAATGAACCCGAAGGATATTACCATTGATTTTAGCCAAGAACCGTATGTATTTACATGCAAAGCCAAATTGAGAATTTTACGAAACAACGATGTGTTGTATCGTAATCTGATTACAACGGGAAGTTTGACCCATACCGGAAAAAGTGTTAATAATTTTACCGATTGGATGATTAGAAACTATAAAGTTCTTAACTTTGACCCAATTTAAACCCAAAATTAAGCTAATGAAAACAAATGAGATACTCCATACTGTTAAAACTTACGTTTTAGAAAACAAAGAAAAAGTGTATATCGCTGCCGCTGTACTGGGCGGTGTTGTTCTGATGAGTTTGCTTTCTGCTGGAGAAAATAAAAACCAAATCAAAAAAGGCGATGTCTCTTTTTCCATCCCCATGGAAGAAATTAAAGATTCCACCTTTAGTATTCTTCCCGACAAAAAACAGAACCCGTTAAAAGAAGGAGCCTTTAGCTTGGAACAAGAAATGCCAAAAAACGAAGCAACAGAAGAACTTCTAAAGGAGTTGGATAAACTGGACAAGATGAGCTATTACGATGAATCATCGGAAGGTAATACATCTTCGTATCCGGTGTATGAAAGCCCAAAAACGCAAACCTATTCGGCTCCGAGAACTGCTCAAACACCCAAAGCACAAGAAGAAGAGGAAGAAGATGCGATGCAAGTATGGGTGGCTCCTTCCAATACCAAAACTTCCGGAACAGGAACAACCTCCCGGCAATTGGTCAAAGCTCTTTTACAAGGAACCAACAAAAAGAACAATATAGTTACGCCTCAAAGTAATCGGGTAAAAATTCAGACCAAAGAAGACTTTTATTTTCAAGGGGCTTTGATTCCTAAATACACCAACTTGATTGCGTATGCTCAATTTGGAAATGAATTAAGCCTAACTATTAAATACCTGATGATCAAAGGCAACCAAGTTCCTTGCGAAATTAGTGTTATTGATTCTTACGGACAGCCGGCTATTGAAGTGGTGGGTGGAACAGGAGCAGAAAATGAAGCAACCGTAGGAGAGGAAGTAGGACAAGACATTGCCTCAAATAATGAAGTACAAAAAGTACCCGGTGCCGACGGCGTTGTGCGTTCTATTTTTAAGAAGAAAATTAAAGCCAAAGTCAATACCGATTGGGTATTTCTAAAAATTAATCAAGAAAAATAATGAAAAAAATTTTCTTCTTTTTACTCATTGGTTCTTCCCCTTTGTTTGCTCAAGTGATTAAGAAAGACACCATTTACCTGACCAGAAGCTATAATTCGCATCTGTCTTTTGGAAAAGGCTTAAGCTATCTTTCCATCGGGAGCGGCGTGGTGGCGGTAAACAGTGCAGAACCCAACCGAGTGAACGAGCGGCAGGTGGTTACGGTTCAAGCCAAACGCAAATTTAAAGTAACCAACATCACTGCTATAGCCAACGACAATACCTATTATGAAATCGTGGTGCTTTACACGCCTAATCCACCCAAGAAAAACTTGCATTTCTACGATTTTAATTATAAACCGTCGGCAGAAACTTCTTACAGAAAAGAAGAGGAAGGAGAACCGGAAGATATTACCATTGAAGAAGCTGTAAAAGAACGTGAGATTGAAGAAAAACTCAATACCATTTATTTTGAAGATTCGATTAGGTATAAGGAAACGGCTAAACGCATTAATTCCGGCTCAAAATACGGCGGTATCAAACGGGTTAAAAGAATGGTGGAAGGAGTTGGTGTTCGCTTGGACGGCGTGTTTGTACGAAAAGATAAATTTTACCTGAAATTACGGTTTGACAACGTTTCGCCTTATCCTTTTGATATAGAAGAAGTGGGCTTTTCATACAACCGAGATAAAGGGCACAACCGCCAAACAGCTCCTGAAAGCTTTGCAGAACCCATTTATGCTTTTGATACAAAAATTATGAGCATTCTTCCGGATAAAAACCGCTCCAAAGCCATTACTTTTGTCTTTGACCGCTTTTTTGTGGAAAAAGGAAAATATTTGTTTGTTACGGTTTATGAACGGGGAACGGAACGAAAAATCGTATTGCCCATTCATTCCCACTATGTAAACAACCCTATTACCCTGCAAAAAGATTTTAGTGCCAAATTTTACGATGAATTAAAAGAGCAAGAACGACAACAAAAGGAAGAAATGAAGCATAAACACGATAAAAAAGAACCCATTGAGCATGAAAACACCTACGAAAACACAGAAAAAGAAACCGGAAAATCAAATATTACAGCGTTCAAATCATAGAATAAGTTAAATTATAGTATAAAAACCTTAATTAAATGTTAAAATATGCGAACACTGCACTATAAATCATATATTTGTATAACTTTCTTAGCCGGAGAGACCATGAAAAAGAGAACACTTTTACTTACTATATTATTCTTGAGTTCTTTGCTCTCTCAAGCACAGATAGAAGGCGAACGAGCTGTTGATGCAGGCTTAGGCTATGAAGCCAACGGGCTTTATGCCAGAGGATCCTTTGCTATTTTTACCGGAAACGACCGCTTTTGGCGTTTAAGAGCCCGGATTAATCTTGAAAGTTTTAATGCCTCCGGTTCGAGCCAAGATACCTCAACGGTTTCTTTTTCTGCAGGGGATGTACCTGTAAAACTCTATACCGCCTCTTTGGAGCATTACCGGAATTTACTGAATAACGGAAAAAGTTTGAAACTGTATCTTGGAGGTGGATTGGTAGCCGGGTATGAATTGATAAACGATGGAAAAGAGTTTATGGATAACGGACGGAAACTGATGTATGAATCCAAATTTGTGTACGGAGCCACCGCAGCCATTGAAACAGATGTGCTTCTGTTTACCTCCGGGCGTAGCTTTAGTTACAAAGATTTTTCGTGGTTTGTCAATGCCGGTTATACTTATTATGTAAACTCCGATGTAGGCGAAGTGCAACCCAATATATCCACCGGAATACGGATGATTTTTTAAAAAATTTAATACATTACAATAATGAAAAAAAGTTTACACCTCAGTTTAATTATAACGCTTACTGCCCTTGTGCTGTTGCAGTGCGACAACCGGGAGATAACCTCCGAAAATATCCAATGGGCATTTCCCTTTGAGTTTGAGGTAACCTATCCCGATACTATACAATTTAATGCAAAAGCCCCTATCCAACTCTTTATAGGCAACGACCACCAAGTGGATGGGCAAACCTTTGACATTACCTACCGGACTAAAATGGAAGGTGAAATGTATTACGAAGACAAAAAAGTAAGTATGCACAATATGCCCAAAGGCTGGGACGAAGTTTCGTACAAACCACTGGAAGCAGGAACCTACAACATTGAGTTTACTGCCAGCAACGGCGATGA
>JBKEDE010000038.1:0-4751 GCA_047975265.1 Flavobacteriales bacterium | reverse complement strand
TTTTTGTACTTTTTTTTATTTTTATATAATATTTTATTATTTTTCAATATTTCTTTTTTTTTTTTTGTTCTTAAAATTTATCAAAATGTTTTTTTTTTTTTGTTTTGTAAAAACTTGTTTATTAATGTGAGAGAATTTCTGCAATTACAATGCTGTTTGGGTGTTTTTCAATAAATTCCAATTCTCTTTTTCTTTGCTCTTCTTCAGAGAGTTTTTCGAGTTCCAATCTTAATGGTTGAGCTAAATTTTCCGCTTCAGAGCCTGTTACTGTTGCATTTTCAAAATCAGTTTGTGAGGCATCGAAAGTCATTGTGGTATTTTCTACCCATAAAAATCTATAATTGGAATCATTATTTGTTCTAATGAATACGTGCAAAGGTGAGTTTGATAGTTTCGTTTTGAAAACGAAGGAATTATCCTCAACTTTTGTAGAATCAATAAGGTCTATAGCTTGGCTATCGGCATTTTCTAAATAAATGACGGTTCCATCTTCAAGTCCATTTGTTTTTCCTGTCAATGAAAAATCAGCATCTTGTTTTTGGTTACAAGAAATAACCAAAAATGAAATTACTGCAAATAGCGACCAAAAATGCAGAAACTTTGAATTAAGCACTTAAACCGCTATTGCTTTTATACGATGTTAGCTCTCGTTTTTTATTCATTTTTCAGTCGTTCAATTTCTTGGGCTATTTGTTTCAGTATTTCTTTGTTTACAATGTCTTTTTTGTTTCCAACTTTAGAGGAAAATACAACAAAGACTTTCCCTCCAAATTTTTCTTCAAATGACTTGAAACTGTTACTCATTCGTTCAGATATGTTGTAATTCCCAAAGTTTGAATTGGCTGTTATTGGTTTGATTTGGATACCAAATGCTTTTCCATTCACTTTTCCAATGTAATCAATGTCGCCTGCGTGGTCTAATTCTTCATCGGATTCTTCAAATTCGACTTCGGGAAATGCTTTTGCAAGTCCATCATTTACTACTGATTTTTCAAGTAGAAAACCGTCATAAGTTCTAACAACTGTTACTTGGTAAATGTACTCTTGGCAATCTTCAAGGCTTAAATCTTGAAAGGCAGCCGTCCATTCGGGAATAACAACTTCAGTTATTTTCGCATAAAGTCTTTCGCCAAGTTCGTCTAAAACCGCTTTTGTAACTTTTGCTGGATTGCTTGATTTAGTGTAAGCCTTTTCAAAGTAAAATTGTTCCCAATCTTCCAAAGCATTTGGTTGGCATTCTCTAATCAAAGCCATTACAGCACCTACTTTGTTTGGTCGAGTTAATTGATAAGTGTTGCTTGCGTAGTTTAAAACTTTTTCTTTGGTTCCAAACGGTTTAGCGTGTTTAATTGCCATAGTTTTCTTGTAATTCTTTAAATTTTGATTTGTTTTTATACTCTATTTCCGTGTCAGCTATGGCAAGTCCATTTTTGATTAAGTGGGCATTTAAAAAAGTTTTATTTTTTAAATAAACATAAGCCAAAAGATTGTTTGATTTGTCATGTTTGATTTCGTCAAATTTTAAAAATACTTGTTGATTATTAGTTTTTTCTTTTAAAAAATCGGTGGCTTTCCCGTTTACTTTTGGATATTCTTTTACGCCAAGAAGCCTAACAATCAAATCATTGCTTAATTTAATTAATTCGGGGCTGATGATTTCTTTTACTCTAAAAAATTCTTCTCTGCTTTTGCTTTTGTTGTCAAGTTTAGAGCCAAATTGTAATTTTTTCGGGTCTATTTTTTTGTCGAAATTGTGAAAGTCTTTAAAAATGTAAGGTTGTTTTTCAATTTCTGCTTCAAAATCAGTTACGAGTTCTTGGCTATGAAAATTGATTTCATGTTGTTCAAATTCGGGAGTGTTAACACCAAGTTTTCTTTCTATAAAAGGTTTAAATTCAGGGTTGATTTCGTAACCTACGGAGTTTCTGTTTAATTTTTTTGCAGCGAGTGAAGTTGTTCCGCTTCCGAGAAACGGGTCAAGAACAGTATCGCCAACAAACGAAAACATTTTTATCAATCTATGAGGTAATTCTTCGGGAAACATTGCAATATGTCCGTCTTGTCTTGCTCCTCCAAAATTCCAATGACCTTGAAAATATTCTTTCCATTCTTCTTTTGTCATACAGGATTGATTTTTTATTTCTCTACTTACTTTTTTTGGTGTTCCGAGTTTTTTGAAAATCAAAATAAATTCATAGTCAATGGATAGAATTCCGTTTCTTGGATTTGGATAACTTCCCATAAGTGATGCCCCGCCTGTTGTATTTGTAGTGGTTTGTTTTTGCCAAATAATCGCCCCCATATAATCAAAACCGATACTTTCGCAAAATTTGATTATTTCAGTACGAATAGGAATTACTTTGTATCTTCCATAATAAACTGCTCGCGCAAATTGGTCGCCAATGTTTACACAAAGTCGGCAACCATTCTCAAGAACACGATAACATTCTTTCCATACGAGATTTAAGTTGTTTATATATGTTTCGTAATCTTCGTGGTAGCCAATTTGGTCGTCAGTTCCGTAGTCTTTTAGTTGCCAATAGGGCGGGGAAGTGATTGCAAGTTGCACCGAACTGTCTTTTAGAAAGTCCATTTGTCGGCTATCTCCGGTTATTATGTCGTGTTTCGTTCTCATTTGATTTTATGCAAATTTCTAATCATACAAAGGTACAAATTTAATTTTGGAGACGGTCTTTTAAAATGAGAGCTAACGGTCTCGGCTATGAGTAGTGCGGGATTTCGAAGCCAAAATTTTTCAGTTTGGCACGGACGGTAGCCAAAGCTACGCTTTGCGTTTTACCTTTGTTTTTTCCGAAAACGTCAAAGCGTAGCTTTGGCGGAATGGAAGCCCGAAACTTCGATTTAGCGTTTAACCCCGCATTACTTATAACCATTGTTAGCGGTTGTTATTTTTCATTTTTAATTTATGCATTTCGCTTTCAGGTTTGTGAGTTATAATATTCGCATCATTTTGTTCAGCATTTATTGGTTGAAATACAATTTTTTTAATCTCTTCAAAATATTCATTTGCCTTATGGTTTTCACTTTCATTAAGAAATTTTATAATCAAAATGGTAGGGATTTGATTTAATCTTTCTTCTACAACTTCTTCTATGCTTTTCATTCCCAAGGTTTTTTAATTCTTCCGTTTTTATCTTTTGGCATTGAGTTAGCCCATAAGTATAACCCAATTAAAAATATTATTCCTAAAATAATAAAAGAAGCCATTTTAATTGTGTTGATTTACAATTTTAGTTGCTTTTATTTCAACGCGTTGTCTGTCACCAATTTTACTTACGCTTAAATTTAATTCACGAGGTAAAGATGATTTTCCTATACTCAAATTTTTAAATAGTGGTTCCTGAATTTCTATTATTCCGCCATCTGAAGTCAATAGTTCAAATAAAATATCAGGCGTATATCTCGAAGGTGGCGAATTTTTATCTATGTTCATCATTTCTCTTTCTTTATCAGAAAGCCACCAGCCGTAAGGTAAATCTTTGTCTCCAATATTTTTCAAAATAAACCCAACTTTACAGTCTTGAATATTTCTTTGTTTAATATTCAATTTATAGTCAAACTGAACTTCAATTTTATGTCCTAAGTCTGACTCAACTATATTAACTACTTTCTTCGATTCAAAACTTGGTTCTGGGTTTTGTGTTTCAGTAACTTTCGATGTTGAACACGAAAAGATTAAAGTCAATATGATTAATCCTGCTATTTTCTTCATTTCGTTTTTTTAATAACCGCTAACGGCTCGGTATAACCGTCAGTTACGGCTAAGGTAGCGAAAATATTCGGTTAAGCACTGACGTTAGCAATTCCGAGTGGATTCGGACATAGTCGAATCCGCCGTAATTGCGGTTATACATTGTTGTGTGTAGTACTTTAATAATTCAGTTTTTTCGTTATGCTTTTCGCTAATTCATAATATTTCTCTGTCGAATTTGCTACAAGACTTTCATCCTTCAAATAGACTTCTCCTCGTATTAAATCCAAAGTCTTATAAAAGTATGGATTTTTTATGTTTTTACTTTTGTTGTATAAAATATTAGTTCTAAACAATTTACTCTCCATGCTTAAAATAGAGAAAATTAGTAGAGAAAAGTCGTTGTTTATTATATCGTTAATTTCGTTCAGATTGTTCTTTGAATAAATTTGATTATGCTCATCTAATTTGTCTATTTTTTCAAATGACCTTTTAGATAAAATTTGCTTTGAATTTAGTTTGTCACCTGTTGTGCATTTAAGAAAAGATTGTTTAAGTGATTAAAAAATCGTATATTTATTTGACTTTCAAACAATTAAATATCATGGACAATCTGATTGAAAATTACGAAATTATTTTGAATAATCTTAAAAATACTTGTAACGATATTGATAGTTTTACTCAAATTAGAAAACCAAAAATGAGTAATATGGAATTAGTTGCCCTAAATCTTACAGCAGAATATAGGTCTATTAATACTGAATTACAGTTGTTTAGAAGTTTGAAATCAACTTGTTTAGAAAACTTGATAGAACGTAGTGTTTACAATAAAAGACGGAAAAAGTTATTCGATTACACCGAATTGATAAGAAAACGGTTAAGCGAAAAATTTACCAAATTCACCAATGTTTTTGTGTTGGATTCTTTGCCAACGCCTATTTGTAAATATGCCAGAGCAGGACGTTCAAGTATTTGTTCAACTTACAAAATACAACCCTCGTTTGGGTATTGTGTAGCACAAAAAGACCGTTATTTTGGA
>JBKEDE010000008.1:0-9905 GCA_047975265.1 Flavobacteriales bacterium | reverse complement strand
GGTTGCAGAGAGATGGCTTAAAAGTGCTTCAGGGATAAACTCTAAAACATGTTTGAGAGATATTTTGTGGTCTTTAAAAACTGACATAATTGTTTGATTATCAGTTGAAAATATACAAAAAATTAATCACAAAAACAAATTAAACGACTGATATTCATGTGTTTATAACAATTTTTCCTCGCGCTTTTATAACAAAAAAGTCGGAAGAAAAATCTTCCGACCATGACTAGTTTTCCGGTCGTTTTTAAATAGTGGATATCTTTAAATACATCGTCTATAAACTTTAAAACAGGTTGTCAATTATACAGGGCTGTAAACCTCTGTTTTCTTAACAAACGGTCTATTACTATTTTGAAAATAGCGTGAAATGGGTGTTTTTGAAACGTATTTAGAAATTCAAAAAGAAGAATTAGACACCGACCTTTCAGGGCTTCGCTCCCACCAGCGGATCCACACTTAACCACAAACTTATACGTGGCTCGTAGTACCTTGCTCCGTAATAGTAAAGTCCCGTTTCCTCGTCTAACTCAGCACTGCGTGCGGTTCGTTCGGGGTAAAGAATCTTTACCTCTCCGAAATCATTAAAAAGATACGGCTTATTTTCTATATGTTGTATTGGTTTATTCATGTTGTTTTAATACTTCTGGGGCTTTACCATAATTACAACCACGTCCACATTGACATACAATAATTTCTTTATCCAAATCGTCGATAAATGCTTTCTGAATTTTTTCCCAATCATGTAATGTTAAAGCACATGAAGCACTTATAAACAGTAAATAATTTTCTCTTCTACCGAGCATATTATAACGTTTGCTCCTATAAGACAAAATATCTAATGGTATTGTTAATATATGTTCCAATTCATGGGGCAAAATATCGGTCTCAACATAATATTTTGAAAATAAATCATAATATTTTTTTGATTTCTCTTCTGTTTGATAACCATAAATAATAATTTCCAAATCCAATACATACTTACAAAATTTAATTTCATTATTATTTAATAAGTTACAAGGTTCTGTATATTCATTATTAATCTTATATCCAAGAGTATTTAGTTGATTTACTAACCTATTTATTTGGACATTAAAATCCTTATCATCAATATTTTTATACTGACCATTTACTTTAGTGTTAATTAGACCTCTGCTATTTTCTTCTTTTTTATTTTGACAACAGTTACAAATCAATAGACCAAATAAGAGTAATATTGTCTTTTCAATTATTTTTCTCATTTTTCAATAGGATTAATTTTAATAATCGCTGGGTAGTTTTCTCCACCACGTGTTCTAGCTGTATTTCATTGTTGTTGCTACTGGTGTTCCTCCTCATTTATTAGCACCTGTTTTATAGTTAAACTTAAATTCTTTCGTAATTCCATAATTTCCTAAACTTTGCATATAAGGTCTTTGTTTAAATGTATATCCTAAATTTTTTAAATCCTTACTCAATAGTAATTCCATTCCTTTTACATGAGTTGTTATACAAACATCTGAACCATTTGATGCATTCGCTTTAAAATAATCAAACATTGGACTTGTTTCATTACTATTAAATGCTGTCTGCTTCCCGTAGGATCTACAAACCTCACTGGGTTTTGGCAGGTGTATTGGTAAGGTGTCATGGTTTGCTCCGCCAGCGGATCCACAGATAACCACAAACTTATACGTGGCTCGTAGTACCTTGCTCCGTAATAATACAATCCCGTTTCTTCGTCTAATTCCTTAGCGTTAAACAAGTAAGGCGTGTTCCATGTGTTTTCTATATGTTGTAGTTGTTTGTTCATGACTTTATAGTGTCCGATATAGGAAACCTTGTTCATTTGGGCAAAAAATCCTGCTTTTTTTATGAAATCGGTTGTTTTGTACTGTTATTGATGTATTGATTTTTTTATTATCTTTGTCTTGTTCTTCTTTTTTGAAGAAAGTAAGAATAGTTTTTATCAAAAACAAAAATAGTAAAACGATGAATCTCCAATATATTTCAGATAATAAAGGTAAAACTACCGGCGTTTTTATTCCTATTTCAGAATGGAACGAGCTTAAAAACAAATACAAGGATATTGAGCAGATGGATATTCCTAACTGGCAAATAAAAGAAGTCCGTAAACGCCTTGATGACTACAAAAACAATCCTGAACAAGCGTTGGATTTCGATACCGCAATGGACGATATCGAAAAAGATTTGTAGATGTATAAAGCTATCATCTTACCTCTTGCAAAACTGGATGTTTCTGAAGCCACTTCTTGGTACAACTCTAAGCAAAGAGGTTTAGGTAAACAATTTACCGATGAAGTTCGCTTTAAAGTTTTGTTTATCTGTAAAAATCCAAATGCTGTTGCAATTCGTTATGACTATACTCGTTGTGCCATCTTAGACGTGTTCCCTTTTATGATTCACTACACCATTGACTAGCCCAATAAAACCATTATTGTTGTTGCTGTTTTTCATACTTCACTCAATCCCGATAGGTGGAAGAAAAGATAATATTAAAAAAACTTACCTCTTTCTTCTTCATAACTTATTTTTTGTAATTATAATTCTTAAAATCCACTCCCATACTTTCAAGTTTTTGGATAAATTCCCAGCCCTCCCGATTAGCTTCTTCAATATTGGGATTTTCTTTTTTTAAATTTTCCATTTCTACGGTATTGTCTGTAAGTTTAGCTTTAAGGAATTTATTTACTACATAATCCTGTACATAAAATTCCACTAATTTGTCAGACGGTTTTTGAACTACAATAGACATTGGTTGTTTAACATCTACTTTTAAACTATCAATAAAATAATCTGCTATTTCAAATTTATTTTTGAATCCTTTCAAGGAGGAAGAAAAAGGAGTTTCTTGATTTTGCTCCAACTTTTTATATGGGTCTGCACCTGCTTTAATTAATAACTTTACAAAATCTACGTCAAATTTAGATGCTTGCATTAACGGTGTAGTTGCATTTTGAAAATGACCTTTTTCATCTGTAAAGTCATTTTCTATCGTGTAGTTTGGGGCGGCACCATTCTCTAAAAGCAATTTGGCGTATCGTTTATCTATAGTATATGGTTCTGGTTTTTTATAAAATTTAATGGATTCGATTAAGGCACTTTTCTTTGTAAATGGGTTTACAAAATTAGGGTCAGCTCCGAGTTCTAAGAGTTTTTTAAATGCTTCATAACTTTCAGTATATAGTGCAAGAGTCAATACATTCGAGCCACTTTTTGGATTTGTTACTTCTAATAATGTCGAATCTTTTTTAACCAAGTTTTCTATAGCCTGCAAATCTTCTTTTTCTACTGCCTTCGCTAACTCATACGCTTCCGTATCCTTAAAAAAAATCACATTCCGGCTTCCTTGTCCACAACTGACAAGGGATAGGCATAACGATATAACTAACATTAAAGAATTTTTCATAACTATTTTTTCTTATACTGGTTAAACTTATCGGTAACAACGTCCATCGTATGGTTGTATATTCTCTGTCCTAAACGTATTACATCATCTGTTCTCAAGTGGTATTTGTGGTACATACGAAGCAGGCAAAGTCGTTATTTTGCCTTCGGCTCTTAGTCCAACCATCCCTTGGTAATACAATCCCGTTTCTTCATCCAGTTCCTTAGCGTTAAACAAGTAAGGCGTATTCCATGTGTTTTCTATATGTTGTGGTTTATTCATGTTGTTTTAACATTTCTGAGGCATTACTAAAAATATTTTATCAGGGTCTGATGTAAATTCTTTTCGTATTAAACTATCATTATAAGCATTTATTAAAAACTTCTTGTATTCATATTCTTTTAATGATATATAAAATCTCGAATTTGGCTTATAGATCAAAAAATGATCTCCTTTATTCCAAAAAGAATCATTAAAATTTTTTCTATTTATAAAATCATATGTTATGATGGATTTGTATAAGAAATGATTATATTTTTCTCGAAGTTCATTAGATATACTCCTTTTTTCATCTAAATTCTTAATTATAACTATATCTTCTCCTATACTATCGATGATGACACTTTTATCTATGTAATAAGGTTTAGGGTAATTGATTATTAATAAATCTAATACTTTATTTCCTTCTAAATATCCTATGTATATAATAGAATCATTTGTAATATCATCCATTATTTTCTCTCGTATCCTATACTCAATATATGGGTATTCTCTAAGTAACTCTTTTATATTCCTTTCTTTAGAACGAGAACAATTAAAACACATACTTATTATTAGTATAAATTTCCAAAATCTTTTTTCCATCTTAAATTTCTTCTAATATTCTGTAATGTATATGGCTCCTTAAAAAATTTAGCATTATTAGTTCTTGATGTCTTTAGCCCTTTTGTAATCTTCCTAAACTTAGTAACACTCAAAAGTAGCGTTTTTAGTTAATATTTTAGTTGTTGTTGTCGAAAAACTTTGTTGGAATGTGAGAAAATAAACTGCATTGGGTATTAGGCGTGGCTTTTTCCGAGGATGCTTCAAGAAAACGGGTAGGCAATGCTGCACAAAACTTTTCCGTGTTAAGTAAAATAGCACTTAATATTTTAAAACAGGACACACAAACTAGGCAAGGAATTAAAGGTAAAAGGCTAAAAGCTGCTTACGACAACTATTACCTTATTAAGCTTTTAGATGTAAATGTATGAGTTTGCCCTGAGTATTTTTGTAGGATTTCTAAGTTTGCATAGAAATTCTTCTTATCTTTAGATTTTTAAAATCAGCAATAGAAAATGGCAGAATATAAAATTATTTTACCTGAATTAGGAGAAGGTGTAATCGAGGCAACTTTGACCAATTGGTTGGTAAATGTTGGCGATAAAGTGGGAGAAGATGATTCGATAGCAGAAATAGCAACCGATAAGGTAGATTCTGATGTACCAACATCTCGGGAAGGAGTTATTAAAGAACTTTTATACCAACCAAATGACGTTATTAAAGTAGGTGAGCCTTTAGCCATTTTAGAAATCGAAGAAGAAATTGCTGAAGAGACGGCTGTTTCAAAAGAAGAAATTTCAATTCCTGAAAAAATAGCAGAAACCGTCGAAACTCCTCTAACAGTGAGAAGTACAGAGGAAGAAATGGCAATATCTTCCGAAGCTCGATTTTATTCACCATTGGTTAAAAGCATTGCAAAAGAAGAAAATATTCCTCAAACAGAGCTTGATACAATTGCAGGATCCGGCATAAAAGGGCGTGTTACCAAAGAAGATATTTTAGACTATCTTAAAAACAGAAATCAAAACAACACTACGACAGAAAACATTAAAAATAACCTGCAGCCTGCAAATTATGTAGATGCTTCTGACCATGACGAAATTATTGAAATGGATCGTATGCGTAAAATGATTGCAAATCATATGGTCGATTCAAAACGAATTTCACCTCATGTCTCGTCTTTTGTAGAAGCAGATCTAACCAAAATAGTTCATTGGCGAAACAAAATTAAAGATGAATTTTTGAAAAAAGAAGGAGAAAAAATGACGTTTACTCCAATTTTTATTCAGGCAGTAGCCCGTACAATTAAAGATTATCCCATGATTAATGTTCAGGTTGATGGTGATAAAATCATTCGCAAAAAAGACATCAATGTAGGAATGGCCGTAGCTTTACCTTCAGGCAATTTAATTGTTCCCGTTATTAGAAATGCCGATCAATACAGTTTAACCGGATTGACAAAAAAAGTAAACGATTTAGCAAAGAGGGCTCGAAATAATCACTTAAAACCAGATGAAATAAAAGGCGGTACTTATACAGTAACTAATATCGGCTCATTTGGAAATGTTTTTGGAACACCGATTATCAATCAGCCTCAGGCAGCTATTTTGGCAGTAGGAGCTATTGTAAAAAAACCCGCTGTTATTGAAACACCCGAAGGAGATGTAATTGGAGTCCGTCATAAAATGTACTTATCGCATTCTTACGATCATCGTGTGGTAGACGGGGCTTTAGGTGGTATGTTTGTAAAACGGGTAGCAGAATATTTAGAAAATTTTAATGAGACAATATGAACAAAGCTGACTTTGTGTAAAATAAAGAATCTTTTTTACTATTAGGAAGGGTTCTCTATTATTTCATTACATTTGAAAAAAGAATATAACCCGATGAAAACGCATTATTGTTTTTTATTTGCCGTTCTTTCAGGATTGTTATTCGGTTTTTCATGGCCGGTTGACGGCTTTCCCCTACTTTTGTTTATTGCTTTTATACCATTATTGTGGGTAGAATTTTCCATAAGCTCTGAACAAAATACCAAGAAAAAGGGCAGACGTATTTTTTTATATGCCTACATCGCTTTCTTAGTGTGGAATTTGTTAGCCGTAGGATGGCTTTATAATTTACAACCTGCATTTCCTGCATTTCCAATTGCTGTAGGACTTAATGCATTGTTTATGGCTTTGGTTTTTTGGCTTTTTTATTATTTCAAAAAAAAATTAGGCAACGGATACGGCTATACTTTTTTACCTTTAATTTGGATTTGTTTTGAAAAATTACATTTGAATTGGAGCCTTTCCTTTCCATGGTTAAATTTAGGAAATGGCTTTGCCTCATACCATACATGGATTCAATGGTATGAATACACAGGCGTTTTTGGTGGAACTTTATGGGTTTGGATTATAAATTTAGGAATCTTTTTTGCTGTAAAAGAATATGTTAAAACCAAAAAAATTGAAAATTTCTTAAAAAAAATCATCCTTCAAGTTTTTATTATTATTCTTCCCGTTTTGATTTCATTATTTATGTATAATTCATATAATGAGCAAGGAGAAGGTGTAAAAATAACCGTCTTACAACCTAATTTAGATGTTTATAAAGAAAAATTTGAAATTCCGAAAGATCAAATGACCAATGATTTGCTTCAATTGGCAGAACAATCCATTGAGCCTGATACAGATTATGTGGTTGCACCCGAAACCTCTATTTTAGGCGTAAGAGGAATTGATTTGGATTATGTTGAAAAGAATCGGCAAATCCAAAAAATTGAAGCATTTGTCAAAAAACATCCGCAAACTTTATTTTTAGGAGGAACAACATTTCATAAATTTAGTTTTGATAAGGCACCAATTTCACCGTACAGCAACAAACTTTCCGATACCGACCGAGAAATTTGGATAGATTTGTTTAATTCAGCTTTTCAGATAGGAAATCAAGAAAAATTTCAAGTATATCATAAATCCAAATTGGTTATCGGTGTAGAAACGATTCCTTTTCATACTTTTTTAAAACCTTTAATGGGCGAATTTTTAATTGATTTAGGCGGAACCGTTTCAACACATACACCACAAAAAGAAAGAATAGCATTCATAAATTCTAAAAATAGTTTTAAACCGGGCGTAGCCATTTGTTACGAATCTGTTTACGGAGAGTTTGTTACGGAATATGTAAAAAAAGGAGCCAATCTGTTATTTATTATTACAAACGACGACTGGTGGGGAAACTCGGATGGTCATCGGCAACATTTGGCTTATGCAAAACTTCGAGCTATTGAAAATAGAAGAAGTATAGCACGAAGTGCCAATACGGGTGTATCTGCTTTTATTAATCAAAAAGGAGATATATTGTCAACTTTAGCATACGGTAAAAAAGGAGCTTTAAATGAAACCATTTTAACGAATGACAGACAAACTTTTTACTCAAAATATGGCGATATAATTGCCCGAACAGCACTTTTTTTAACCGGAATCTTTTCTGCCATTCTTCTTTCAAAAATAATTTTAACAAAAAAAGCAACCCAATCTACCTGAAAATTTATGTTTAATAATTTAGTCTTATAATTCATAAATGTTTTTTAGTATTTTTATAGCTTAATTAAAATAACACTCCTATGTTAAAAAAACTTTGGTTGGTTGTTTTCATTGTTTTTATTGGATGTAAACAAAAAAATTCAACAGATAAAAATATAAAATTAGAGACACAACCTTTTAAATATACTTTGAATATCGAGGTAAAAAGTAATGATTCTGTAATGGAATATCGTTTTTTATTTCAAGAAGATGATTTCAAAAAAATTCGGTTGCCGGTAAAAAAAATTATTGTAAACGGAACATCAAGTTTAGGATTTTTAGAATCTTTAAATGCGAGAAAAGAAATTACAGCCGTTACCAATCCCCATTATATTTACGATTCTGTAATTCAGGAAAAAATAAAAACCGGAATAATAGAAAATATAGGGATTCAAGGTTCGGTTGATGTAGAAAAAATTGTAAAATTAAATCCGGATATTTTTTTAAGTTATTCTGATCCTAATATGACCAAAATTCATCAAAAATTAGAAAACTTAGGGATTCCGGTTATCTTAATTGATGATTTTAAAGAAAAAACACCTTTAGGAAAAGTGGAATGGATTAAATTTTTTGGAGTGCTTTTAGATAAAAAAGAAGAGGCTCGTCTTTTTTTTGACCAAGTCGAAACACAGTATAATCAGTTGAAAAAAGAATATTCTTTACAAACAAAAAAACCACGCATACTGGTTGATATTATGTATGGTGATGTTTGGTATCTTCCTGATAACCATAGTTTTTTAGCTCAATTTATACAAGATGCCGGAGGAGAATATGTTTTTGAAAAAGAGGAAGACGAAGTATTAAATTTTTCATTTGAACGAGTGTTTAAAAAGGCTGAAAATGCCGATATTTGGATTAATGCGAGTAATGTACAACAATTAAAAGAGTTGGAAGCCAAAAATCATAATTATGCGTTGTTTGAGGCGTTTAAAAAAGGAGAAGTATATTCATTAACCGGTAATGTAAAAAACGAAGCCAACAATTATTTTGAAGAAGGAATTGTACGTCCGGATTTGATTTTAAAAGATTTGACACAAATTTTTCATCCTTCGGAAAAACAGGAGTTAAAGTTTTACAAAAAATTAGACTGATGAATCTAATGAAAAAAAGTACTACCAATTGTGTATAAAAAACATTGAAGAAAGTAAGTTCGGATGAATAATAGGAAGATGTATATAGATAAACTTTATTGGATTTTATTAGTCTTTTTAATAGGCTGTGATAATAGAAAAACAAATACCTATCAAACATATATCTGGATAGAATCAGCAGAAACCATACAAAAAAGGATAGAGCAATATGATATTGAAAATGGTCCAGTTGGTGCGGGTGTTTCTTTGATTTATTTTGGAGGAAAGGCTGTATATGAATATTCGACAGGTGAAAATTTATTTGAAAAACCCGCTCAATAATGAATAAAGGATTAAACTATGTTATATTCCATTTTATTGAATTTCAAAAAAAGGTAGGAAATGGGGATGTCTCTACATTTACGACATCAGTGTTCTTCACAGTAATGATATGGATGAATATTTTGACAATAGTAAATTGTATTCTTATGAAGAATCACTATCCTACTACAAATTATTTTGTTTCTGTCATATTATTTTGTGTAGGATTATTCTTAATTATAAATAATTATATTAGGAAAAAGAAGTACGAAAATTATAATTTTCAATCCTCTTTTTTGGGATATTTATGTTTGTTAATTTGGCGTTGTTAAAAAAGTATAGCTAATTGATTATTTCTTTTCATCATCAATAATTTTACTGAATGAACTAGCATATATTTCGCTTTTGTATAGCTTTTTGTTTTTCTTCTCAATCTGGCAAGAAAACGCCTGAACAAGCTGTTGTAACCTTCAACCGTAAAGGTTTCGGATTTGGATTGAATAAGCATTTCTTCAGAAACAAATTCATTGTAAGCCTTCCAGTGATCAGCACATACAATCCCTGTCGCCAAATCTTCAATTTTATTCCACAGTTTTACTCCTGTTTCCGTTGCTCTCGAACCAATTTCACAATTGATGAACCTGTGCCCATTTCTATCAACAGCAATCCATATCCAACAATAGTTTTTTTTGAACCAATATACGTGTGCATTTCATCCAACTCAATTACTTCAATATCTTC
>JBKEDE010000073.1:0-22992 GCA_047975265.1 Flavobacteriales bacterium | reverse complement strand
TGGCGACAGGGATTGTATGTGCTGATCACTGGAAGGCTTACAATGAATTTGTTTCTGAAGAAATGCTTATTCAATCCAAAGCCGAAACCTTTACGGTTGAAGGTTACAACAGCTTGTTCAGGCATTTTCTTGCCAGATTGAGAAGAAAAACAAAAAGCTATACAAAAGCGAAATATATGCTGGTTCATTCAGTAAAATTATTGATGATGAAAAGAAATAATCAATTAGCTATACTTTTTTAACAATGCCTTTAAATCCAATTTTTAACCCTTAATTCGCATTATTAACATATTTTAGTTGCGATATTGCAAAAAAAAAATTATTTTTGACGACAATAAAGTCATTTAATAAAAACGCACAAAACATGGCAATGTATAATTATGGTGTTGGTGGGAACGAAGTAAAAGTAGATGCCAACGAAGCAATACAAGAGATTCAAGAAAACAGGTCGTTAGTTGTAAGTAAATTAACGAATGATGAGCCTTTTATTCCTGAAGTAGTAAAGGGACTCAAGACAGTGGAAGATGTATTCAAACACTTTCAGCCATCTGTTAATGTTCAACATGAAACAGAGGATGGGACTGTCATTGATGAAGAATTTCGTTTCAATAATTTGGGAGATTTTACACCTAAAAATTTAACCCAAAATTCAGAATATCTGAAACAATTGAGTATTGAGCAGGAACAATTTAATAAAATTCTTCGTCAATTAAAGAACAATAAAATTCTTCGGAATATTTTGGAAAATGAAGAAATGAGAGGTTCTTTGGTTGGTGTTTTGAAAGAAATAGCAGAAGAACTTGAAAAATAATTTTGAAACTGAAGAATATGGACGATAAACAACAGGCAACACAACAGAGTAAGCAAAATACTCAACAGCAACAGGCTCTACAAAAAAAAGGGAGTGTCCTTGAAAGGTTAAATAAAGTTGGAGGCTTCAATTTTGTAGAAACCGTTGTAGATGGAATTGCCAATATGAACCCTACAAGAAAAGCAAGAAAAGAAATTTTTCTTAATGATAGCAACAAAGCAGTAGAAAGGAAAGATCTCTTACGGAAACTAAACTTGTGGATATCTTTGTTAAAGGATAATAAATCAACCGAAGATATGGTAGCGGAATGCAAATTGAAAGCCGCTTCTTCTGAGAAAAACCTCAAAAAGAATCTTAAGAACTCTTTAAAAACCATTCGAGAATTAGAAACCAACTATAGAACCGTAGCACAATTTTACAAAAATACAGAGTCGGACAAAGTGGACAATGTAAGTATTGTAAACGCATCTCTTGACCAAATGAAAGATTTAGACAATCCCTTGTTTATTGATGCTATTGCAGATGAATTTAAACAGAATTACGATCGATTAGATCTTCGTGATAACTATTCCATTCTCGCCTTACCAGGGTATTTAGGATCAAATAAAGTGATTGAGAAATGGGCTAAAATTTGTAATGAAAACAAGGTAATGCTCGTTACCGATTTTGCGAATTTAGATAAACCGGACGATGTAGTTGATTTATTTCATTCTGCAAATTTAACGGGTGGGGAATTGCATAGAAGTAATGTGATTATGACCACCAACTGGCTTGTTGGTAGAGGAAAAGCAGAAGAGGTTGGAGAAGATGAGAACGTAGATTTACCACCATCAACTTCTCTAGCAGGAAAAATTTATAAAACCTTGATGTCGCAAGTTTCTGCAGGTAAGAAACACGGAAACATAAACGAAGTGGATGCTGTGAAGTTTGATCTGAAGAAAAGTGAAATTTCGCAGTTAGAAAAAATGGGATTAGTTCCAATGGTCAATGAATATGGAAAAATAATGGCATTCTCTGCAAAAACATTATTTACAGGTGATAATATAGGTTTACAAACTTATTCCGTTGTTCGTGTTTTTGATTATGTTACCAAAGTTCTATTAGATTTCTTGAATAGAAGAGCCTTTGAAAACTGGAATTCGAGAAATGAAGATGACCTTAGAAAACAAATAGTATCTTTCCTTGATAATATTAAAGGACCGGACAAACTGATTGAAAAATTCAAAATTGTTCGGTTTGAACAAGATCCAGTCAACAAAGATAGAGTTTGGTTGGATATTAGAATGACACCATATTTTCCAACAAAAAGTTTCGTTATCAAATTGGATGGTCATAAGGGAGACGATGGAAACGAATGGGACGCTCAGTACGAACAAGAGTAATTTTAATTATCTATAAAATCGAATCGGGTGTGCTTGCACATCTAATTTTTCGTAATGTTATATAATTTCAAATTGAAAAAAATAATTGACAAGTAATAATTAAATACTCATATTTTTTATATTTGAAAGTGGAATTTTTCCTGAAAAGATAAAAAAAAACATGAATATCTTGATAACAAATGAGACAACGAAAGACTTGTTTCATATAGCACAATCCATAGCAAGAGAGAATTATAACGCAACTTTTGGTGCACCTCATGTTCTGCAGGCATTAATGCATAAGGATATAGGTTTACGTGATTTTTTGACAAACATTGATAAAGATCCTGGGTATTTTTATGAGTGGGCAGACGTTCGAATTGAAGAATATCCAAAATCGAATCAACTTACAGAGGAGCCTGTAAAAGATGATAAAATAGATGTTATCATTGAAGAAGCTGATAATATCAGAGTTAAACTTGGTTTGGATGAGATTTCTCCACTTTGTATTCTTGTAGCAGTTACGAAAGTGAATGTTGCTTTTTCAACTCAAGAATTAAAATCCCTTCCGCTTCGCGAACACGAAATATTGAATCTTTATATTGGAGAAAATAAAAAAGTTGACCAACAAGAAAGAACTTTGTTGGGAGGTACAAGTGATAGTATTTCTTCATTTCCTGCTATTTCGAGTTATTGTATTGATAAAACCCAAGAAGCTAGAGAGGGAAAATTGGATAATATTGTTGGAAGAGATAAAGAACTCAGAACGCTTGTTGAAATTCTATGTAGAAGAACAAAACCTAATGTTATCATTGTCGGTGAGCCGGGAGTAGGAAAAACAGCCCTTTTGGAGGGGTTTGCAATTGAAATTACCAAAGGAAACGTTCCAGAACTGTTAAAAGAAGCTACACTTTTGGAACTCAACACAGGTGTACTTTTAGCAGGAACATCTTATAAAGGGGAGGTTGAAGACAGGCTAAAGAAAGTTATCAACGAATCGAAGAAAATAGGGAAGTCTATTTTATTTATTGACGAAATTCACGCATTGTTGGACAGCAACGGAAGTGCAGGAAATGTTGCCAATCTTTTAAAACCGGAGTTGGCAAGAGGTGAAATCACTGTTGTTGGGGCAACAACCATGGAAGAATATCGCAAGATTATTGAACCAGAAAGAGCATTCGACCGCCGATTCGAGGTTTTACAAGTAGAAGAACCGGATGATGTAACTTGTGTTAAAATGATTGAAAAAATATTAATAGGTTACAAAAATCATCATAAGGTTGAAGTAGATCATGATGCGTTGCCGGATTGTGTGAAACTAGCGAAAAGATATTCTAAAGGAAAAAAACTTCCAGATTCAGCAATAGACTTGTTAGATAGAACAATGGCCTCTATTAAAATGATGGATGAACTTTCGTTAACAGAACTGAAATCATGGAAAGAAAATTTTGACAAAATTACAAAGGGCACAGATGAAAACGATCCGATTTTAGCAGATGAATTAATGTGGAATTATCAGCTTTTACAAAATAAATTGAGCCCAATTCTTTGGGGATCACTTTCGGAGCAATATGCTTTGGACAATTCAATGAGTGTTTCTGAAATCAAAAGAATTATAGACAAAACCTTTGAAGAACTTATCCAAAATGCATCCGTCCAACGAGAAAAAGTTGGAAAACAAGAGTTAGCCGCAGTAATGGCTTCCAAAACAGGAATCCCAATCGGAAAAATCCAGGCAGGAGAAAAGGAGAAGTTGCTGAATATGGAAGATTTGCTGATGAAACGAGTTATCGGACAAGATCACGCTTTGAAAATTCTCGCAGATGCCATTGTTGAAAACCGAAGTGGACTCAACAAACCAGGACAACCGATTGGTTCATTCTTTTTACTCGGACCTACCGGAACAGGAAAAACAGAACTAGCAAAATCGATGGCAGAATTGTTATTCAATGACGAGAAGTTCATGATTCGTTTTGATATGTCTGAATTTAAGGAAGAACATTCCGCAGCATTGCTTTATGGTGCTCCTCCGGGATATGTTGGTTACGAAGAAGGAGGAATGTTGGTCAATAAAATTCGACAAAATCCGTACTCTGTCGTATTATTTGATGAAATTGAAAAAGCCCATACTTCTGTGTTTGATGTTTTTCTTCAAATCATGGACGAAGGAAAAATTCATGATAAATTAGGAAAAGAAGGAGATTTCAGTAATTCATTGGTTTTATTTACTTCCAACATTGGAAGCGAAAAAATTGGTGAGTATTTTGAAAAGAAGGAAATCCCGTCTTCGGCAGATTTGTTGAAAATTATGATCGATTCGGGAAGATTCCGTCCGGAATTTTTAGCACGGATTACCGAGATTATTCCTTTCTCGCCGATTACCGAAGATATGGCAGAGAATATCTTTAGAATTCAATTGAAAGCTTTGAGGAACTCTCTTTTAAGAATGGGAATAAGCATTGAAATTAGTGATAATGCCGTTAAAAATTTAGCATTAAACGGGTTTGATAGTAAATTTGGAGCAAGACAGATATCTGGTGTTATTCGTTCTCAACTTGCAAGACCAATTTCTAAAAAAATTGTCCGTGAAGAGGTGAAACTTGGACATAAAATAGAGGTAGATTGGGAGAAGGAAAAGAAAAAAATTGTATGGAATGTTGTTTAAATATAGTGATATGTTTGTTTGTTTTTACTAATGTTTATGCACAACGACTAACAGCGACAGATCAATCTGAAAAGAGCGTTAGGCACTACAAAAACATCATTAAACAAAATAAGGAGCTTGTAAAATATATTGAATATTCTTTGAGCAGCAGAGGAGTTCCCAAACATTTACGAAATTTAGCTATCATCGAATCTCATTTAGATGACGATGCTGTTTCTCATGCAGGTGCAAGTGGTGTTTGGCAGTTGATGCCTGCTCATGCAAACCAATACAAGATTACAGCTGATGAACGTAAAGATATGTACAAAAGTACAAAAGTAGCAGTTAATTCATTAATCAACCTTTACAACAAATATCACAATTGGATTACGGTTGTCGCTGCCTATAATTGCGGAGAAGGAAATATTCAAAAAGCAATGAATAGAGCAGGGTCGAAGAAATATACAAGTTTTGCCTCTTTTTTACCATCAGAAACTCAAAACCATGTTAAAAAATACTTGAATGCGAGTTATGCAACTGGTGAATTAGACGAGGTTTTACAGGATTATTATAAAACGGTATCTGTACAAAAAACAGTAACTCAGCAAACGTCTTCAAAAGAAGGTGTTTCTCCACGTTTTGATTTTAAGAAAAACAGTGGAACAGATATCAATTGCTCCGAGGTAAATGCTGCTTACAATATTGAAATCATTGCAAAATATCTTAATATAAATAAAGAAGATATTCTAAAAAAAAACCCCGATATTGAAAGGGATTTTATAGAGAAAGGGTATAGTTCTCTTTGTTTAAATGAAGATTTAAAGGTTGTATTTGAAGTAAACAAAAATAAAATTATTTCTGAATCCATCAAATAAAGATAAAGTTTATGGAAAATGAAAATTACAAAATACCGTTTAACCCACTTTCAGCCATGACAAGCAACGAAAGTATTGGTTCTTGTGGGCTTGCAGAGAGTATCGCACAAAATATCATGCTTCTTATTACAACAAAGAAAGGTGAAAACAGGTATGATGAAAACTACGGAAATGATGTTTGGGGTGGTGAATTCGATAATGGTATTTCTGTGGTCGTATGGGAAAGTATATTTGTGAAGAGTTTGAAACGGCAAATAATTAATTATGAACAAAGGTTAGTAAATCCTCAGGTTTTTGCTCACATTTCCTTTGTAGAACATAGTTATGAGACAAAAAATCTTACAGAAATTAAAAAGAAGGTAAAAATTATAATTAAAGCAAAATTGGAATCTACTGGTGAGAATTTTAACTTTTCAACGGAACTTTTTATAAGCCCAATGTCTATCGATTAAATGAAAATTATGAATCCAATCCAACAATCATATTCCAAAGAAGCAATAAAGGCGAGAATGTTGCAAAATGCGACCAAGCTTTGGGGTGTCAAAAATATTCAGTCACTAGATCCTTTTGTAAAGCTACTGATAGATGCTTTTAGTACAGAAGTATTTAAAGCAAATAATGAAATTCAGAGTGTGAATGGAAGAATCACTGAAAAGTTGGCAAAAATGTTAACACCTTCTAAGTATGCCCATCCAAGTCCGGCACATGGTATTGCCTATTACATCCCTTCGGAAGATAAAGAAGTGTTGATGGATCATTCAGAATTTTTTATCAAGAAACAAATTGCATCTACACAAAAAAATCAATCATCAAGACAGGTTGAAATTGGTTTTACACCGATAGATAATGTAAATACTATCAAAGCACAATCCACATTAATGGTTGCCGGAAATACTGTTTATAATATTGATGAACATTTGAATAAAGTTCCCATTGCAAGGATAGCATCTGATGCTGGAAAGTACCGAACAATGAAGTTGGGGATTGACATCACAGACTATTCTTCGGAAGTTTTTCCTGAAAAATTGACATTTTATTGTTCTAACCCGACTTATGAAAATGTAGATTTTGTCTATCGGCTTCTTCCGCATATCAAGGTTTTCTATAATGAAAAGCCATTAGCTGTTAATCAGGGAATTTCCTATGAAAGTGCTAGCGATGTTGAAGGTTTTGATCGAATTTTTGAAGAACAATCTATTCGGCAAAAAATAAAGGAAGATGTTAAAAGTATATATAATAATAAATTTATAGAGGTTGGAGGACTAATTCCGTCTATTTTTAGAAAAATAAAAAAAGGACTACCTCCGGATATTGATGATGGAAAGAATATTTGGGAGCCTTATAGAAAAAGAAAATATCTTTGGTTAACCATCGAATTCCCGCCTCAGTTTACGTCGCAGGTTATAGAAAATTTTCTATTTATTTTGAATGCATTTCCCGTGTACAACAGAACATGGAAAAAAACTGAATATGCTTTAGATATTATGGGGAACAATATTCCTCTTGAAACTAGCGAGGACGAACATTTCCTTTATGTAGAAGAAGTATTGGATGGACAGGGGAAGAAATATTTTGAAATTCCTTTTACACCAACAGATAGTATTAACAAAGGTTTATACACCGTTCGTAAAGGAGGAATGGAGCGGTTTACCAACAGAAATGCTACCGATTTAATGTTCTATATTATGGAACTTCTAAGAGACGAGGTTGCTGCGTTCGCTGTTATCAACAGGGATAAAGTGAAAGAAGTGCTTGGAGAAATTTCAGAAAAAATGAAAGGACTAATGCAAAAAGTAGAATTAGCAGACAAGGAACTTCGTAAGGATATCAATTATATTATTATCGATCCTTTGGAAAATTCTGCACACACTTATGGAGCATTTTGGGTTTCTCATTGTAGCTTGGGGAATTATATTCGACCTGGAACCGTACTTTCTTCGCAAAAGAAATTTCAAAAAGTTACATTACTTACAGCAACAACAGGAGGGGAAGAAGAGCAAAGACAATCCGATACAATTTTAGCATACAAATATGCACTTACAACGAGAGATAAAATTATTTCTGTAAAGGATGTAAAAAACTATTGCAAAATGACTTTAAAGAATCAGTTGAAAAGTGTTACAGTTACAAAGGGAACCATGATAAGCGATAAGCCAAAAGAAGGTTTTATAAGGACAATAGATGTTAATATCATTCCTCAGGATTACGCTTTTTATGGAAGTAAATATTGGGATAAAATGGCAGAAATACTTCAAAATGATATTAAGGCAAAAGCTATTGATGGTCTGGAGTATCGAGTGGTAATTCATGAAGAGGCAGTACATCTTGAAATTTAAAAAAGGTTGAAAAATGAAGAAGGAAATTTCACATATTGCAGAATTAAACTATAATACGCTGTTAACTGATTTTAAGGTGGAATCGATTGCTGCCAATCTTTTAAAATATCACAACGATTTTCCTCAGATTTTTGTTAAAAGAATTGGAATCAACGATCGTCCGTATTTGAAAGATGTGAAGAATATTTATCATACTTTTTATGGATTAGACGAGGAAACCGTTGTTATAGAAACCTTTAGGGAAAGTATTTACGATTATCTTCCAGAAGGTGTTTTTCACCCACCGTCATTGGGAAGTTATAACAAGAGTATAGACAATGTTATACAGGAAATAAAGAAGCAGAAAGAAATTGAGAATAATGCTCGAAATTTCTTTCAACCTTTTGAGTTGGAGATTTTCAATACGGAAACAGTTGCTTTATTAAAAGAAAAAGAATTTGATGTAGACGACGAATCTGGAGCTTTACTACAAACTTTAGGAGAATTGTGGTCGTTGCTTAATAAGGTTGATTCGGAAACTGCTAATATTTTTTTATACATTTTACCCTTTTTACATGAAACAAGAGGAAATAAAGAATGGATTGAAAGATTTTTGACGTCTTTTTTAAAAGTAGATGTTTCCATCAGCTTTGTTCAAAATGTGATACACGCACAAGAAGATGTTAAGGGGATTACGAGTTTGGGTAAGGCAAAACTTGGGATCACGCTTATTCCGAATAAGACACATAAGGACGGAGAAAGAAATTGGCAAATCAATATTGGACCAATTCCTTATGATGATATATCCAAGTACGTGAAAGGACATCCTTTCCGAGAATTACTATTGAATATATATGATTATCTGATGCCGATTTCGGTGAAGATTTTTGAAAAGTTTATAACAGAAAAAAAAGAAACATCATTTTTATTGGAAGAAGAGGGGGAGTTTAACAGATTAGGTTACTCTACTTTCATATAAAATGATTAAATTCGAAGATTTAAAATTTAATGGAGTTTAGTTTTGTAAAAGGAGTATTTTTAAGATACCTATTAATGCCTTTAATAATGGTTATTATGGTATTTGTATTAGGGTTAATAAGAAAAGGAAGACCTGCGATAAAAATAAAACATATTATCATATATCTTCTACTTGTAGCGTTGAGTATCGCAATTCCTGGATTTTTAGGGTTTTCAGGAAATCTTTTTAGCCCTTATTGGTATTTGATTTCAATGGTTATTTATTTGGTTTTAGGGACTTTTCATGTCAATTTATTACACAAATACTTCAGAAAGCATTTTCAGTCTTTGTGGAAAGCGATTCTTTTTGAGAGTATTTTAAGTTTAACATGTATTGCAGCAGGAGGATATTTATTTTCATTTATTTTCGAATGGATGAGTAAAGGATTAGGAAATCCCTTTTTAGCCGTAACAAGCGGAATTATTTTCATTGTCCCTCTGTTGTTTTATTACTGTTATATTCAGTTTGTAAGCATACCTTTTGACATCTATAAAACTTGGCAATATGATCCTAATCAAAAAGCTCACGACTTTCGTGGTGTCGATTTTAATAAACTTATAGTTCTTAATGTAGAGTTAAGCAAGAAAGCAGAAGAAGACCAAAGATTTAATATTAAAGCAAAAACACTTGCGACAGGAATAACCTTTGGAGATTGGTTTTTTCGAGTTGTAGATGATTATAATTTTAAAAACCCGCAATCCACCATTTCATTGATTGATGAAAAGGGAGGATCTTATTTTTGGATTTTTTATGTGAAAAGATCGTTTTTTAGTATGAGAAAGTACATTGATTTTGAACAAGATATAACTGATAATAAATTAACTGAACATGAAACGATTATTTGTAAAAGAGTTATTAATCATCAGGAAGAAGGAGGTAAAAATAAATAAATAGCATACAATACAGATATTATGATAGAGCCTATAAAACACTATGCAGTAAATTGGGTAGACGGGATGAAAATTTCTAGGGAACATCTTATCCAGCAAGAAAATTTTATCATAGATTCCATTAGAGACAGTAATTCAATAGCGATAACTCCATATAGTTACGGACTTTTTCCCGCTTCTGAGAAATATGGGAACAAAACCATCTATGAGATTCTAACCACAGCAACAAATGATGCACAATTAATTATTAGAAAATTAACTGCTGTTACATTATCTGGTCATCGAATAGAACTTTCAGATTATAAAGTAAATATCAGAAAACTAACAGATAGCTTAACAAATGAAAATGAGGATCAGGATGGACAGTTTTATATTCTTGCTTCTGTAGACCCATTTGATAAAATTGCATTTGGAGAAATCGATTCTGAGGAAATTCCTCCAAGACATCCACACACAAGACCTAATTATAAAATTGAATTAGTAGATACAAGTATCCTTAACAGCAGTTATTCGGGAGGAAATTATTTGGTTTTGGGAAAAGTTGCAATTAGGGGAGGTATTGCACAGATAGATAATCACTTTATTCCCCCTTGTACATCTATACAAAGTCACCCGAAATTGAAGGAATATTATAATGATTTTGCAAGATCAATCAGTAACTTGAGGCAATATGTTTTCAGAATTATTCAAAAACCAGATCACAAAAATCAAAATACTGAGCTTGCAAAAAATGTAAAAACGCTTTGTCATACTCTTGTTAAGAGTATTGATGAAAATTATTTTCAGTTCAATAATATGGTTGTTTTTCAGCCCCCAATATTTCTTATTAACATTTTTTCAAAATTGGGACTTCAATTGTATAACGACACGCAACTTATGATTCCCGCACAATTAGAAGAAATGCTGAACTATAGTTTTGAATGGAGTGAAATTGCACCTCATACACTACTGAATCAACTTTCATCTGTTGCTGAAGTAAATTACCACCACCACGAAACAGGGGATGTTTTCCATGATATTCGACAAATGTTAAAAAGTTTGGAACAAGTTTTTGGAAAACTTAGTGAGTTGGAATATATCGGTCAAAGAAAAGAAAATATTATTGTTAATGAACAAGAAGTAAAATCCAATAGCGATCCAAAAAAAGGGTGGAGCGTTATAGATTAAAGAAATTTTAGAGTTAAAGATTAAATATGAGTAATCATAAGAACAAAGATGATTAATAGCTTATCAAGAATCATAAGATTTTCTATTGCAGAAAGTGATTTTTATTTCAAGCAGTTTTTGAAAAGAATGCTGTTGGAAAATCCTTTCTACAATATTGTAAACGATTGTAATAATGGGAATGAGCTCATAAATCGACTATATCGCAGACAGGAAGATGTATTTATTCTCAACCTTTTTATGCCCATTCTTAGTGGTTTGGAAGCGATAAAATTTATCAGGAGTACGAATAAGGAAACACCAATTCTAACGTATTCTGCAACTTATCAGGAAGATATGGCTATGCTGTTAGAGGATATTCCTAATGTATTTTATTGTGAAAAGAATAGTATTGTGATTAAGGATTTGTTGCGAAATGTTATTCTATCGAACAATGCTAACTACGAAGATTATAAAATAGAATGGGCTTCGCAAAATAGAAACGTTCAAGAATATATGCAGCGACAAAAAGCCAATCAGCAGGAATTGAGTATTACTGAAATCCAAATAATCAAACTTTGTTATGAAGGATACAGTAACAAAGATATTGGTGATAGAATTAATCTAAGTCATAGAACTGTTGATACTTACATTGCAAGAATAACGGAAAAACTTGGCTTAAAAAATAAGTTTGATTTAATTAGATTTTGTGTAGAAAACGGTTATTACAACTCAAGTATTTAAAAAATGGTAACAACTACAGGACAGAAAAAACTTAACAGGAAAGATGTAAGAAAAGGAACAATACGTTTTATTTTATCGTTTATTGTTCTCACGATAGTAAGTTTCCTTTCTATCTTCTTCTTTTTCAAAAGTTCTCAATTACAGAATAGAGAAACTAGAAAACAAATTAATGAATATCACGAGATGTTGGAAAGAAACAATCTTCTCCATATGAAAATGGATACGATTTATTACAAAATGTCTTTAATTGGTAATGAAAAGGTGGCAAATGATAATTTTTTACGACAGTCTATTTTTAGTGATATGAATGATTGTAGGGAAATGATAGGAAAAGACAGTATAGGTGATTTGAAAAATTATGCAACACTTTTAGGGAATCTAAAACCAGTGCTGGATTATAAAGCAAAACTTGGAGAGTTGAAGTCTAAAGAACGAAATGTTAAAAGGATGTTGGATATTTGTAGTGGGAAAACAAGTAGGGTAAATGCACAGATGAGGAGAGTTAGCAAACCTCAATTAAAAGGGAGATTATTTAACCATTAGTCAAAATATAAGATGCAGATTAATATTACATTATCAAAAAAAGAGAAACGCCATTACTTTTTATATCTAATAGGAATGTTGTTTTTTACTGTTTTGGTTATTTCATTAATAACACTTGGTAGAATTGGCTCTCCTTTTTCTGAGGCAGATTATCATTCAGAAATGGTTTTGCAGGAGAAAATAAAATTTGACAAGGCACAAAATAGTGTTCAAAAGGTGATTGACAGTACTTTTACCAAGTTGGACAAAATGGATCCTGAAAAATCCACAATAACAGAAGAAAACCAAATTGAAAGAGAAATAGGTGATATAAACTCATCTTTTGTCATTACAGATGCAAAAGATCCAAGACAAAAAGCGTATACCCAAGTTGCAAAATTCTACAGAATGTATTTTGAAGATAAAAAAAGTATAATAGCAGTTAAAAATAATACAGAGCTTTTACAAAAAGAATATGAAGATTGTTCTGTAGGTTATAAAGACAAACAACAAGCGATAAGACAGCGAGAAAATGCAATTATTATGAGACAAAGAAAATAAAATACAACATATGAATTATATACAAAAAAACAAGAGAACTATTTTGCTTATTGCAAGTGGATTGGTCGTTTTAGTAGCCCTAATTATTTGGGCATTGCAAAACAAAGAATATGGTTCTGAAGATGTAATTGCTTCAGTTTATCCAATTTCGGTAAATGTAGGAGAACCGATTAATTATGAAGAAAAATCTCCTTTCGGAGAAACTAGAAAATGGATTTTTAGTGACGGTAAGGAATCTATGGAAAAGAAAGGAACCCATATGTATGATAAACCGGGTTATTACCAGATTTCAATGACATTGGACAACAAATTCACAAAAACTTTTAATATTTTAGTCTCTGCAGCACCAGAACAGCCGGAAGATGCAGTACGTAATCCAACGCTGATTGATGCACCAACGCAGGCAAGACAACTAGAAAATGTTTTGTTTAGAGCGATTTCAGATGATGCAAAAACCTACACATGGAAGTTTGGAGAATCTGGGATAATAGATGCAAACGGAAAAATGGCATCTTATGCCTTCAAAAAATCCGGAAACTATTTGGTTACTCTTTATACAGACACAGATGAAGACCCAATCAATCATCAAATTCAGATTTTGCCGGCTTATCCTGAAGATGAAGAACTTGAAAAGCTTTCACCAATAATAATGCAGTCAGAAGTTTATGATAAGATAAATGATGATTTCAGATATCATCTTCAACAGATTGCTAATGGAAGTAATTTCAACTTTCATTATAATTATTTAAAGAAAACCTATCTCTGTAATAAAGACAATGTATCTCTAACTTCAAATGAAAGAAATACCAGCTTTTATTATTATTGTACAGGACTTCAATTTGATAAAAATAATCTTATTCAAGAAGTTAAAACGACTGTTGATACAGAACAAAATTGTGTTACCAAAGTAGAAGTGAAACAAAGTAAACAATAAAATAAAAAACATATAAATTATGAAAATAAAATATTCTGCATTTGCCTCTTGTGTTGTTATAACCTATCTCATTTCGAGTTGTCAGGTTCGACTTCCCTCTCAAAAAACTCCTTTACCAAGCAATTACGGTTTTATTGATAAAATAAACGTGACTAACGGATATCCTTTAAAATCAGAGCCGTGGGTTGTTATTTCAGACAGAGCAAACAATAGCGTGTTTATAGATAAGGGTGAAGAAAAATCACCAAAAGAGATTAAGTTTTTAGAACCACTTTTGGTTGTTAAGCATAAATCTGCTAAGGGTTTAATTAAAGTTGCAGAGTACAACCCCGACGCACTACTAAAGAAATTATCATCAAGCTCTGTGAAGACTTACGGATGGATTCCTGAAGACCAAGTTTTATTGTGGACTAATGCGATAAAAAATAACGAAAATGGTTTTAGTATAAAAGCAGTATTGGTTCCCAATCATTCAGATGTTCTTGCACATGGTGAGAAATATTTAGAAAATGATTCCATTTATATATATACATCACCAGAACTTACGGAAAAGGCAAAGATGAAATTACCAGTTGGTCAAATGGTCTATATATATAAAAAAGCAGAAAACGGGAAGAGATATTTAATTGGAAAGACTCCAAAAATAAAAATTGATAGTATCAAAGGCAATATTTATGGTTGGGTAAATTCTAATATGATTGCATCTTGGGGAGATAGAACTGGACTGAAAGTTTCTTCAGATTATAGTTATCAAGGAAAAGAAGCAAACTTAGGTGTGGTAAAAGATTCCGATAGGAATTATGCCTCTCCTACTACAACGTTTTTGGTTTCCGATGCAGAAAATAGAACATCTATGGAAAATCTTATAGGAGTTTTTCCTACAGAAGTTAATAATTCTAATCAAGCAAGATTTTTTTCCAATGCTTTGGACTACAGCAAAAATTATGTTTACAATGTTTTGGGAGAACCCCTTTATTATAACCGTTACAAAGAAATCACTAATAAAAATAAAAACCTAAATATTGTTTTTACTTTAGATGTTAGCAACGAAATAAGTCAAAATACGGCAGTTGCAAAATCTCTTTTTCAAGAACTAAGACTAAATCTTGATAAATATGGATATTACAAAAAAATAAAATTTGGTGCGGTTTTGTATAAAAATAATACTTGTGGAGAAGATGTCGTTACTTCCAATTTAAGTTCTGATTTTGAGGCTGTAGCTCAATTTATTGATTCTCATTCAAAAGGGAAGAGGTGTATTGGTTATGGAGCACAGCCAATGGACGAAGGTTTGGATGCTGCGGGGAATATGCTAACCCCCGTGAAGGATGAAACCAATGTGGTGGTGGTAGTGGGTGCTACGGCTTCAGTTGATTATAGAATAAGCAGAGCGATTAGTTCGCTTTCCAGAGCCAATGCAAAGATAATTTCTTATCAAACGATTTCCGGTACATCAGACTACTATAACAATTTTGTGTTGCTTTCAGAAAATGTTGTTACAAATACGGCAAAAAACATTACGGAATTACAGAAAGAAAAAATCGTCAACCAAAACTCCATCCTTAACAGGAATAACTATACCTTGCGAGAGGGAGAAAAGGGGGTTTATTCCTTGGGTTATCCGCAGACTAGTATGACACAGGGATATGTTATTTATCCCAAAAAAGGAGAAGTGAATTCCAATGGCTTATTGGCAAAATCTTTAGATTCTTTAATTTTGCAAGCAACACATCAGAACAAAGAAATTGATTCTACGCTCATGGTGTATTTCAAATCGGTTATAGGCTCTTCTAAAACGTACATAAAACCTGATTTCAAATCTTCTTTTTCTAATGCTCCGACAAAGATTCCCGTAGAAATAGCAGGTCAATTGGTAACCTATAATCAGCCATTTATTACAAACGGGAAGTACTCTGAGGACTTTAAAACCTTTTATCCTGTTGTACAAAAAGGAATTTTGATTTCTGAACAAGAATATGATAAGTTGCGAGAGTTTTATGAAGAAATTTATAAAAAAACGGAACCATATAGTGGAAACTTCTCTCAGGGTAGAGCAATTCGTTCTTATCTAAAAGTATTAAAGGAGTACCATTCTTCCATTAAAGAAATAAAGAATTACGATTTAAAAAATAAATCAATGGCCTATTCTGTTGCGATAAGTACAGGGTTTGATAATTCGGGTGAAGAATTGCTTTCCAGCAGTATAAAATATTGGAAAAGATCAAGAAAAGTTCCTAAAGAAGTTGTTAAAAACTATTTCAGACAGTACAAAAAATTGGCAGAAAGACTTCTTGAAAATAAGAACAATCCAAAAATAAAGATTGAACAGAATGGTGAGACATTCTATTGGCTTAATGCTTATTTCATGCCCTTACTAACACCGAAAAAAACTTTGTAAGTGTTTTTCAAGAAATATAAGCACCTGATAGTGAACGATTAACTATTAAAAAGTCGTAGAACTACGACAATTTTGCAAAAAGATTTGGAAAAAGGGAAAGAAGTGTTTTTATGGTTGTAGCTTTGGGGCATTATAAGGAATAAAATAGTAACCATTAAAAATTTACAATTATGGCAGCAAATGCAAGAGCCGTTTTAAAATTCAACGGCGGATCAGAACAAAAAATTCTTAAGTTAAACTACGGAGTATCCAGATCAACGGATGTTTCGGGAAGAGTGGCTTCCGATCCTTCCAATGCTTTAATCAAAGTAACGGTAGAAGCAACGGAAGATTCAGGAATCTTGGAAAGTTTATTGAACGGTAAATACAAGCCGACCACAGGGCAAATTACCTTCAACAAGCCCCACGAAGAAGGAACATTAATCGAGTTGAAGTGGCAAAACGGTTATGTAATCCAACACGAAGTAGATTACGATGCGTTGAACAACGATAACATGCATGTTTCTTTTATTGTAAGTGCGGAAAATATTGACTACGGGAACGCTTCTTACGCCGGTCTTTGGCCAGGAAAATAGGATTCGGGAATCCTTTTAACTATATTCCCGATGATTGGTGTTGTCAGTCATCGGGAAGTTTTGGCGTATGTATAAATCCTATAATATCAATGGCTGTTTTATGTTCGTCTATTTTAATCAATCAAGAAACCATTTTTTTCAAATTTAAAACCTGACAAATGTTTAGAGATAGTCAACCCACTTCCAAAATCTATAATGCAAAAGAAATTGCTGAAAATCAGATTATGGGCATAAACAGAGTTGTAGAACTCACCCTTGTTGTAAAGGGTAAGATTATAAAGCATTTTGACCATTTTTTGTTAAAACAAAGTGCCAAAAAGCATCATTTTTTTGAAGTTAGTCTGCCTCATGATATCCTTGATAATTTTGAGAATCACGAACTGAATGAAGCCCAAGATTTTTTAGGAAAACGCTTAACCGCCATTTTCAAGTACAAAGGAGTCGAAGACAGCCCCGAAAGAGTTTTTGTAGGCGTTGTTTTGGAAGTAGGCTACAAGCAAGAACAGGGTAGTCTCGGTAATATTGTTCTTAAGGGCAAGAGTCCGACCATACTATTGGACATGGCACCGCATACGCAGAGTTTTGGCGGAGTCCAAACGACGAATTTGAATATAATAGCCGACAGCGTCATTAAAGAAGGATTGGGAAGTTCACAATATGATATTCGGGTGGATAGCGAATATCAAAAGGAAATCGCATATTCATCGCAATACAACGAGACGCATTTCAATTATTTGGCAAGAACGGCCGAAGCCTACGGCGAACAGTTTTTCTATGACGGGGAAGTGCTTCATTTCGGGAAACTCCCGCCTCAGGAAAAACCTGTAGAACTGGTTTACGGAAGCAATGTTTCCGAGATCGGTATGAAAATGAAAGCAGTGCATGTGAATCCTACTTTTTATGGATACAACAGTTCGCGAAACGAGAAACTGACTTCGGGCGAATCCGCCATCAAACACCGCTCCGACATTGCAGAGAGAGCGTATAATATTTCAAAGAAAACCGTTTCGATAGCATCCAAACGGGTTGCTCCCATCAAAGCATTTACGGACTTGGATGTGGTCTCCTCCCAAAAGGGAACGGCAGGAAGTAAGGCGGTAGAAGTCTTTACCACTTCGGGAAATGTTTCTATTCCGTTTTTGTATCCCGGTTGTATTGCCAATATCAATATGCGGAAAAGAGATTCCAGCAAAACGAATTATTTTACCAAACTGATGATTACGGAAACGGTTCATGAAGTGGATGGAAGAGGACATTACAAGGGGAGTTTTGAAGCCATTGCGGCAGACACTGGGTTTCTTCCACGTCCTGAATTTGAGCAACCATTGGCAGAAACCCAAATCGCAACAGTAATTTCCAATACCGATCCGGAGAACAAAGGACGGGTACAAGTACGGTTTGATTGGCAGTTACATGACACGACAGAATTTATCCGGGTGATGTCTCCCGATGCGGGAAGTAGCGATAAAGTTTCAAAAAATCGTGGATTTATGTCCATTCCTGAAGTTGGAGACCAAGTGATGGTGAATTTCCAGCACAACCATCCCGACCGTCCTTTTGTCATGGGCGGTATGTTTCATGGTATTTCAGGCGGCGGTGGTGGAACGGGAAATAATGTTATGAGTTTTAGCGGAAGAAGCGGTGCTGAATTGAAATATGACAACGGAGCCGGATCTATGAACTTGAAAGATCAAGGAGGAGCAAACATGTTTTTTGATGGAGCCGGGAATGCAACGATGAATACAAATACAGATAATACTATAAATGCTGGACAAAATAATATAACGAATACAGGAAGTATAAATGTAATTAATGTTGGAGGGAGTGACACTCCTCAATCAATCTTAAAAATGGATTCAAGTGGAAATGTGATTATTGATGCTAAGACCTCAATTACCTTAAAGGTAGGAGATAATTTATTATCAATAGATAATGATGGTCTGATAAAGTTGAATGGAAAAAACATTAAGCAACAGGTTGAAAACAATTATGATCTAAATGCAAAACGTGTAACCCAAACAGCTAAAGGAGCCAATTTTAAAATTAATAGTGACCAAAAAGTAATTGTCAGCGGTGGTCGAGAAGTCAAAATGAAATAAAAAATTATGCAGTATCTTAAGAATAACGCCGTGTTAAAGTGTGATAAAGGGTTAATCCCTTCTACTTTAAATGTTACTAGTAACAGCAAGATTAAAAATAGAGACGGTCTATTTGCTACCGATAAGGATAATATAGCAGGAATAAATATTACTCATTTTACTTTATGTGCGATTGCAGGTGTTTGTAGATTGAATCTGAATCTTAGTGGACAAAAACTTAATTGGATTAATACTGTCCCTAAAGTAAAAGTGAAAGAAATGAAACCATTACATGAAGGTTCTCAGTGTATTTGCCCTTTAGGTGGAATTATTACAAGTATTAACTCTGGACAAATTTAATATGGAAGTTGTATTAGGAGGTATGTGGGTCTTTGGTGGTGCTGATTTTTGGAATCCGGTTGGGTTGTACTTATAGTAGCTACAATACTTAGCATTGCATATTTGGTATATAAAAATTGGGATGAAATAGTAGCCTTTGTAGAATGGGTGGGTGATGGTATTGCAGATGCAGTAGGATGGCTGAGCGAAACAGTTAGTTCAATTTGGGATGCTACTACACCTACAACAATACCTATAGATGTACCAATTACGCCTCCAATTACTATACCAGTTGAAAGAACCGAACCTATTTCAGTATCTATACCACAAGATCGCACGATACCAAGGAACAGAGGTCCATATAATGTATATGATGTGCATGTAAATATACTGGGACAATATGGGGATTATACCCGAGGAGTTGAGTTGCCCACAATGATTTTTTTAGACACAGGGAAAATCTACAAGTATGGAATTACGATGTATGGATCTGTCTTAAAAAGGTATGAGGCTTTTTCATGGACTAGCGATAAAGAAGCAATGATTTTAGAAAATTTAAAATTTGGTAGATTTGGGGCATTAGAATGGTATGCTTTTAGGGTCAATAAAGTTTTGGCTTCATTTGTTGAAATCGAATTAATATCAGCTTATGGAGCGATTCATCGAAAATATCCACCTGGAAATACGGGATTGTATTAACTTTACGAAAAAATAAAATGGATGACAAAGAAATAAAGAAACAGCTTGTAGAAGCAAAAAAGTACAGAAATAACGGGTATTTTGCAGAAGCATTAGCTATTTTGCACCAAATTAATAATGAATTTCCAAAGAACATAACTTACCACTACCTTTTGGCTGCAACCTATTATGAAAGTATGAATATTGAAGCAGGCAAAAGGTATGCAGAAGAAGTCATGGTTTTGGATCCCAATTTTAAAGAAAACTATGAACTTCTAGGAGATATTTATGAAAAAGAGGGAAAAATAGAAGATGCAAAGGATTATTACGAAAAGGCCTATCAGTTAGATTCTAAATATACGACTGTGGAAGAAAAACTAATACAGATTTATTTGAAAACAAAGAATTATGAAGGTGTTGTACATATCTGTGATAATATGATGAGTTATATTCCTATTGATACTTCTAGTACAAAATCAAGAAGGTTAACATCAATATATTTTGGATGTGTCTTATATAAGGGCTGGGCATTAGTTTATTTAAAGAGATATGAAGAAGCTATTCAAGAAATTCTCAGAAGAAAAGAATTAAATTATCAAACTAAAATGCCTTCTTTTCCCCATCAATATAAAGACGATGATGAGGCACTTTTCAAAATGTATTATCAACTAAAGAATGTTCAAAAGACTGAAGAATATAGAAAGGCTTTGAAAATGGAATACAATTTAATGGATGATGAAATACTAAAACTAGAGGAAGAAGCACAAAAGGATATTATATTATTCCGGCAACGTCCAGAAGTAATGGGGTACCTGGGGCTGAGTTAACAAAAAATAATTAATATCTTTTGGGGGTAATTATTTGGTATATAATTTCGTCTTCATCAATTTCTATAATGAAAAATAATATTTCTGAAATAAATAAAATAGAATATCTTACTCAAGAATATTTTGATAAAGGTAAGACAAAATTGGCTTTGAAGACATACCGTACTTTATTAGACCTCTATCCTAAACACATATCATTTTATGTAAATTATATCCATTTTTTAGAAGAAGAAATTGTAATTGCAGAACTATTACAAAATGCTTATCACGAAATTATAGCATGTTGTGAACAAGCAATAAAGATTTTTCAAGAAAACGAACTTGAATATTTTTATTTGAAAAAACTTGAAATCTATATAATTCTTATAGATGGTAGTTTTGCCAAATGGTACTACGAATATGAGTACAAGGTAGAGCATTATGTACATGAGGTTTATCAAAGATATTCCAATAGAATAGAAGCATTGAAACGTATCATGGCTCTTTATAGGTTAATAGGGAATACAACAAAAGAAAAAGAAGTATTAGATTTAGCTTATAATTTAGACTCTGACGATTATATGATTATATTACGTAAGGTAGGTTTTTTACAGGCAAGTGAAGAAAATATAGCCGCTACTGAAGTGTTAGAAAATTGGATTTTACATAACCCTACATCATCATATTTAAATATAGCTTATCAAAAAGCACACTCCTTATACACCAAAATAGAGGATCAGGACAAAATTGACTTTTATCAGGATTTAATAGATAACAAATAATTAATTGAAATGGAAATAAATGTTATTAGTGACTATTCAAAGGAGTATGAATTTAAATATGAGAAAACATCCTTTTATAAAGGTAAAAAAATATCAGAGGTTAAAAGCAATAGCATTTTTTCTCTGAAATTAAAATTTATTGATCAACTTCAGATGATATTTGAAAGCAAAAAATCTGAATATAATCGACAAAAATTAGTTTTTACTCCTATACAATTTCAATACGATCCAAATGTTAACCTTTTTTTGATAAAAAATAAAGATTTAATAAGGGTACAGTGGAATAAGTTTAAAGAATCTAATCGAAGTAGTAAGAATAACGCTTTTTTATTTCTTTATGAACAACTATATTTTAAAATAGCTTTAGGGCTAGAATATGATTTACTTTCTAATGGAGCTTACTTGCCGTTTTTTGTAAATATATATAATAAAGATTTATTTTATGGAGCCGTTTTTTCGGGAATGTCTTGGGTTCATACACCATTGAGTTTACCATTAAAAATTGATTATATTGTTGAAAAAATGAATGAGGCTCATATTATATTTCAAGGTACAATTACACTTGATGAAGCTTTATTAATAAGACTTTTAGCAGATAAGGGTTTTCAGAAAAAGGCTAAGCCATATCATTACAACAAAAATTTTTCAATTTCTTCAGATATAATATCTACATATGATATTGAAACAGGCTACTTAAAAACATCCAGTTTTTTAATGAAAATTTATAGTGAAGAAGAAGGGATTGATGAGTCCATTAACTCATACGTCGTAGAAAATTAAGAGAAGAGAATTCTTTTAATTAGCAACAAGCTACTTGAAAAATCGTGGATTTATGTCCATTCCTGAAGTTGGAGACCAAGTGATGGTGAATTTCCAGCACAACCATCCCGACCATCCTTTTGTAATGGGAGGTATGTTTCATGGAGGAACGGCTTTAGGCGGCGGCGTGAACAACCATATGCGATCGATTCAAACAAAAAGTGGGATCAAAGTTTTAATGAATGATGATGAGAAAAGTGTTACCATCCTTGATCCAAGTGGGAATACTTACTTTATGGATGGAAACGGAAATATTACCGTTACTGCACCTAAGAATATGACTTTTACGGCAGGGGAAGATATTCTTACCTGTTGTGCATTTAGGATAAGTTCACTTTAATTTTATTCAATGGTCTATTGAATACAAAAACATTGAGATACTGAATCATTGTAAAAGCAGTAATTTTAGACAGTAATCTTATGGCTAATCCTTTGAACGATTTTGCGTGGTTTATCATCCAAGAATATTGTCCGTGTTATTGCGAAAAATTAGTTTCTATTCTTTTTCTGATTTTGGATTTTATTTTAGAAAAATGCTCAAATTGTACTTGGTTTTGACGCATCGGAACAGCTAATTTTATGTTAGAATGTGTGAACAAATCTAATTGATAATCAGCACTTATGTAACCTCTATCGCCAATTAAGGTACAGTTTTCCAAATTGTATTTTACATCGTGTACGTTTGCAGGTGTTAAATCG
>JBKEDE010000001.1:0-23259 GCA_047975265.1 Flavobacteriales bacterium | reverse complement strand
CCTATAGAACGAAATCCCAGTCCCTCAAGATACAGAATAAGTGCATCCCTTTTAAGTTTGTTCGGTTTTCCAACCTGCTCAACTGTAAAGTGGTGGCTGCAATCCTTGCAAAAATATCTTTGCCTTTGGTTGACCATACCATCTTTACGAAAATTCTGGCTTTTGCATTTTGGACAATTTTTCATATTGATTAATAATAGGTTAATAATTGTCCAAATATATAAAAACTATACTAAATTAACAATACCAAAAATTCCAATGAAAATCATCGGAATCTTTAATTGTTTCTTATATTAAAATCGCTTAATCTTCTTTTTTGTAAAGTACTTCCAAAGGCTCTTGGTAGGCTTTTGCTCTTTTTCCTTTGTTTAATTTATTAAAACGCTCTCCTATTTGACCGGTTAGCCACGCAGGCAAAAAACTAACTAAAAAAGTCAATAACCAAAAACCGCACATTGCCATGGTTAAAAAGAGCATAAATCCAAAAAATTTTTCCATCATATCTTTTTATTTAGACTTCAAATATATTGAATAATTTTGCGTTATAAAAGGCTTTTGTTAAAAATTTTCATCATCAGCATAGGCTTCCATTTCTTTTTCATAAAATTCGCCTGCTTGATCTAATAAAGACGAAATTTCTAGGGTTAAATCTTCTTCTTCACCTTCCAATTCGTCAAACCATTCTACTTCATCATTTGCCAAATTGACTAAAAATCGGGGATAATCCGTATGCAACACAAAAATATCTTCTTTCAATGCAGAATGATCTGCCAATAAAAATTTAGGTAAACTCATTGTATTTTTTCTTTAGTTCATGCAAAGATATACTTTTTTTAAACGGTAAAAGATTCTTTATAAATATAGAAAATTACTATTTTTGCAGGATGCATCAATTAAATCATTCAGAATATTTGAAAGAATTGGTAACATATAAAATGCCTTTCGGAAAATACAAAGGTCTTTTAATCTGTGATTTACCGGAGCGTTATTTAATTTGGTATCATTCTAAAGGGTTTCCCAAAGGCAAGTTAGGTGATTTAATGGGGACTATGTACGAAATTAAACTTAATGGTTTAGAAGCTATATTAAATCCGATTAGAAAATTAAAAAAATAGAGAAGCATTGTCATTCGTTATTACAACAAAAAAGAAATTATACGATTATCAGAAAAAAGCCATTGAGGAAATTTTTGAACGTTTAGACCAGTATAGAGAACGTTACAATTTGTTATTTCAATTGCCCACAGGAGGAGGAAAAACAGTTATTTTTTCAGAAATTGTCAGGCAGTATTTACAAAAAAATGCTAAAAAAGTATTGATTTTAACCCATCGAATCGAATTGTGTGGGCAAACTTCAAAAATGTTATCAGAGTTTCAAGTAACCAATAAAATTATTAACAGCGATGTAAAAAAACTGGAAGATCAAAACCATTATAACTGTTTTGTAGCTATGGTAGAAACATTAAACAATCGGTTAAATGATGATATGCTGGATTTGAAAAATATCGGGTTGGTTATCATTGATGAAGCTCATTATAATTCTTTTACCAAACTTTTTAAATATTTTGAAGAATGTTTTATTCTGGGTGTTACGGCTACACCTCTTAGTTCCAACATCAAGCTCCCCATGAATGAAAATTACAAGGAATTAATTGTAGGAGAAGACATCGCATCATTGATTGATAAAAAATTCTTAGCAAAAGCCAATACCTATTCTTACAATGTAGGATTGGGTTCTCTTCAGGTTGGAATTAACGGTGATTATACCGTTAAATCTTCCGAAGCTTTATATACAGACCATGCTATGCAGGAAAAACTACTGTATACTTATGAAACTAAATCAAAAGGCAAAAAAACATTGATTTTTAATAATGGAATCAATACCTCTATTTATGTATATCATACTTTTAAAGATGCCGGTTATGATATACGGCACTTGGATAATACAAACACCTCACAAGAGCGTAAAGAAATATTAACTTGGTTTAAAAAGACACCCCATGCTATTCTGACTTCGGTAAGTATTTTAACAACCGGTTTTGATGAACCAAGTGTTGAAACCATTATTATTAACAGAGCAACAAAATCATTAACCCTTTATTTTCAGATGATTGGACGAGGTTCCCGAATTACAAAAAATAAAAAAGAATTTAATGTTATCGATTTAGGAAATAATGTTGCACGATTTGGATTATGGAGTTCTCCGGTTAATTGGTATAAAATTTTTAAATCACCCAATTACTTTTTAGAAAATTTAATTAGCGATGATGCCATAGAACTTCAATTTAGATATCAGATGCCGGATGAAATACGCAAAAAATTTAAAAATTCCGAGAATATAACTTTTGATATACGGTCAGTTTATAAAGAAATTGCTTCAAAATACTTAAAATCTAATTTGGTTTTAAAACAATCATTAGAACAGCACGCCAAAATTTGTATAGAAAACAGTGAAGATATGTACGACGCTTTGCATTTGGCAAAACTACTGGATGACGACATCAAAGACCGAATTAAGCAATATTCTTATTGTATAAGTAAAAGCACTAACAATTTTTTAGAATGGTTGGAAGAAGATTATAAAAAGAAACTACGTACTCTTTTACGACAGCATAATTTTGAAGAATAAAATCTCAAAACGAAAAGAATTCATGGAAACTTTTAGTAAGACACGTAAAAAACGGATTTAGCCAAGAAGCCAAAAGACTATATCTTCTCCTAAAAACGCCTTACAAAGTGCTTACAGGTACTTTATCAGACCATCCAACCGCTTCTTTAAGTGTCTTGAGGTACTTACACAACTACCTACGGGTGGTTCCGAACCTACTCTACCCTCTTCTGAACCACCCCTCTCAGCTTGTTTCTCCTGTACTTAGTGCTTGCGTAAAAACCTCTGAGGATGCGGAATTTGAGTAAATAGACACATTAAATGACTTCTTTTATTTTTGGAAATAAAGGGTACAAGATCCTTTTCTGCTAATTTTTTATTATACATTGGTGTATTTTCAGTTCGTTAAATCATAATTTATAGGTTCTCAATACCAAATTACTAATTTTAAGCAGCTCGTTTTAATTGAAAAAGTTTAAATGAGTTCAAAATAAAAAAGCTAAATTTGATATTGCTATAACCCCCTATTTAAAGTTAGATGAATTTTAAACTTCACGCTGAATTTCAACCAACAGGAGACCAACCGGAAGCTATTGAACAACTAGTTGAAGGAATAGAAAACGGCGACCGAGATCAAGTTTTATTGGGGGTAACAGGTTCAGGTAAAACTTTTACGGTTGCCAATGTTATTCAAAAAGTGCAACGCCCTACATTGGTCTTAGCTCATAATAAAACATTGGCTGCTCAATTATACAATGAGTTTAAAAATTTTTTTCCTGAAAATGCAGTAGAATACTTTGTTTCATATTATGATTATTATCAACCTGAAGCTTATATCGCTCATTCCAACACGTATATTGAAAAAGATTTATCCATCAATGATGAAATAGAAAAATTACGTTTAAGTGCCACCTCTTCCCTACTCTCAGGACGACGGGATGTCTTGGTTGTTGCTTCTGTTTCATGCTTGTACGGAATTGGTAATCCTGTTGAATTTCATAAAAATGTCATTAAAATTGAAGAAGGGCAAATTATCACTCGTAATAAACTGTTAAATCAATTGGTAACAAGTTTGTATTCAAGATCTGACGCTGACTTTTTAAGAGGAAATTTTCGCGTACGCGGAGATGTGGTGGATATTTTTCCCGCTTATACAGATTATGCCATACGGATTCATTTTTTTGATAATGAAATAGAGCAGATTGAAACATTCGATGTTTCATCAGGAGCTGTTTTGGAAGATTATGCCGAAATAAATATTTATCCTGCCAATTTGTTTGTTACATCACAAGACGTTTTACAAAACGCTATAAAAAATATTCAAGATGATTTAGTAAAGCAAGTTAATTTTTTTAAAGAACAGGGAAAAAATTTAGAAGCCAAACGCATTTTAGAACGAACTGAATTTGACTTGGAAATGATTCGAGAATTGGGCTATTGCTCAGGAATTGAAAATTATTCTCGCTATTTAGACGGACGAAATCCGGGAACCCGTCCCTTTTGTTTATTGGATTATTTTCCAAAAGATTACTTAATGGTTATTGACGAGAGTCATGTTACTGTTCCTCAGGTACATGCTATGTATGGAGGAGACCATTCTCGAAAACAAAATTTAGTTGAATACGGCTTCCGCTTGCCTTCGGCTATGGATAACAGACCTTTGAAATTTGAAGAATTTACCCGGTTACAAAATCAGGTTCTTTACATTAGTGCTACTCCGGCAGATTATGAACTGGAAAAAACCGAAGGTGTTTTTACAGAACAAGTTATTCGTCCTACCGGATTGTTAGACCCTATTATAGAAGTCCGACCTACAGAAAATCAGATTGATGATTTAATTGAAGAGATTCAAAAACGGGTAGAAAAAGATGAGCGTATCTTAGTTACCACTTTAACCAAACGAATGGCAGAAGAAGTAACTAAATATTTTACAAAACTTCAAATTCGTACTCGATATATTCATTCGGATGTGGATACTTTAGAACGAGTAGAAATTATGCAAGATTTACGTATCGGTCGTTTTGATGTTTTGGTCGGTGTCAATTTGTTGCGAGAAGGATTGGATTTACCCGAAGTTTCGTTAGTTGCCATTATGGATGCCGATAAAGAAGGCTTTTTGCGTTCTCACAGATCTTTAACACAAACTGTAGGGCGTGCTGCCCGAAATTTGAATGGAATGGCCATTATGTATGCTGATAAAATAACCAATAGCATGAAAATCACAATAGATGAAACCAACCGACGAAGAGAAAAACAAATTGCCTACAACACGATGCACAATATAAAACCCAAAGCATTGAAAAAATCATTAGATCATGATTTAGTTCGTAATCCTTACCAGAAAAAAGATTTTACACCAGAAATTATAAAAGCAGCTGAAAATAAAGAAGAATACCTCTCAAAATATCAAATAGAACAAAAAATAAAAACCAAACGAAAAGAAATGGAAAAAGCAGCCAAAAATTTAGAGTTTATCTTAGCTGCTTCTATTCGAGATGAAATAAAATATCTTAAAGAGAAATTAAAAATAGTTTAACAGGTTACGTGTACATATCAGTAACAACTAAAAAAAGTAAAAACTTCGATTTAGCGTTTAAGCCTGTATTACTTATAGTAATTCGTGTTTAAAAATAAAACTCTGAAAATAAAGAGGTTACAGGATTTGAAAATAAAAAGGTAATGATTAAATATTGGACCCGAAACTATCATTAACCCAGTAATTGACAATAAAACGCCAAAAGAACCCATACAACTTAGCATTTTTGATTTGTTTGAAAATGAGCCAGCATTGGTTGTTGCTCTACCCAAGAAAGCCACCAAAATCAAAAACACTAAAAGAAGAAAAAATGGTGCAGGCCGCCAAACGAACCTGTTCGGTTCGGTTAATTTCAATGAAAACGGCGTAAGCAGAAATGCAACCACCAACGGTAAAAAACAAGAAGTTATTGGCGATTTGTTTTCCAATAACCAAGGAAATAACCAAACTATTCAGTCAACCATTCCCGAACCAGCTCCGTATTCAGGTGAACTGAAATCGTTCCACCGTGATGATTGTTTGGTGGTCGATAACGGTTGGGTCGGACATCTACAAGAGGTCAACACATCTAATGGTTATGCGGTTTTTCATCCTTTGCAATTGTCTTCCACTCAGCGGGTAAGAGCAGAAGCCTACATTGGGGTTCGGGATGTTTACCAACAACTTTACCTTACAGAAGCTGAGCTTCAAACGGAGCATCATCAAGAAAGGGAAACCCTCAATCGGCTTTATGATGCTTTTGTAAAACGGTATGGCAACCTCAATAGTGCAGAAAATATCAAACTCATCAAAACTGATAGTGCCGGAAAGGAAATGCCCTATTTGGAGCGTGTCATTGGAGGAGTGGTACACAAAGCGGATATTTTCAAGCATCCCGTAAGTTTTTCGACCCTTGATATAGCTACCGATAATCCGGAAGAAGCCTTAGCTGCCTCGCTGAACAAATTCGGAAAGGTGGATTTGGACTATATGTCCGAAATCAGTGGTATACCTACCGATACGTTGAAAGAAGCCTTACACGGTCGTATTTACTACAATCCATTACAAAAGGAATATGAAATAGCCGAACGCTGGATTGCAGGCAACGTGGTAGAAAAAGCCCAAGCCGTCAAGGATTACCTCGAAAACAATCCCGATGACACCCAAGCCAAAGAAAGCCTTACCGTATTAGAGGAAGCCCGACCGAGACGTATCGAATTTGAAGAACTGGATTTTAACCTCGGCGAACGCTGGATACCCACAGGCATTTATGCCCGATTTGCATCGCATCTGTTCGATGCGGAAGTCCGTATCCATTATTCCAACAGTGCCGATGATTTTTCCGTAACCTGCAAACAGAAGAACGTCCATATATGGGATAAATATGCGGTCAAAGCCCAAAGCCGGACATATGACGGGATTGCCCTGCTCAAACACGCATTGGTCAATACCACACCTGATATTTCCAAAACGGTGCAGGTTGATGGCAAATACCAAGATTGACGAAATACGAACCGCCTTTACCGACTGGCTTCACGCCCAGAACGATGACTTCAAAACAAGGCTGACCGACCAGTACAACGACACCTTTAACTGCTGCTTTGTCCGCCCGAATTATGACGGTACACATCAGGAGTTCCCGGGATTAGACCGCAAAGGATTAGGCATTGAAAACCTCTATTCGAGCCAAAAGGATGCCGTATGGATGATAAAGTTCAACAATGGTGCGATTTGCGACCACGAAGTGGGTGCGGGAAAAACACTGATCATGTGTACGGCAGCACAGGAAATGAAGCGTTTGGAATTAGCCCACAAACCGATGATTATCGGACTGAAAGCCAATGTGCCTGAAATTGCCGAAACCTACCGCACTGTGCTTACCCTCACGCCAAAATCCTCTACCCGGGCATAGATGATTTTACACCCCAAAAGCGGTTACGGATTTTCGGTGATATCAAAAACAACGAGTGGGATTGTGTGATATTGACCCACGACCAGTTCGGAATGATACCCCAATCGTCCGAAATACAAAAAGAAATCCTGCAAGCGGAATTGGACAGCGTAGAGGAAAACCTTGACGTTATGCGAAGCCAGGGCAATGAAATAACGCAATGGATGCTAAAGGGAGCTGAAAAACAGAAAGAAAACCTCGAAGTGAAGCTCAAAACCCTGCAACACGATATCGAGAACCGAAAAGATGATATTGTGGATTTTAAGATGATGGGCATAGACCATTTGTTTGTGGACGAAAACCATCAATTCAAAAACCTGATGTTCAACACCCGGCATTCAAGGGTTGCGGGATTGGGCAATCAACAGGGAAGCCAAAAGGCAATGAACCTGCTGTTTGCTATCCGAACCATTCAGGAACGTATTGATGCCGATATGGGTGCAACCTTTCTTTCGGGAACCACTATCAGCAATTCACTGACAGAATTATACCTCCTGTTCAAATACCTGCGACCTCGAGCAATGGCAAAGCAGGGCATTAACTCCTTTGATGCGTGGGCGGCGATTTATGCTAAGAAAACTACCGATTACGAGTTTTCGGTGGCTAACAATATCGTGGCAAAAGAGCGTTTCCGCTATTTTATCAAAGTACCGGAACTAGCTCAATTCTACTCCGAAATTACGGATTACCGCACTGCCGAAATGATTGGTATTGACCGTCCAGATAAAAAGGAAGTGCTTTACAATATTCCGCCTACGCCCGACCAGGCGGTATTTATCCAAAAGCTGATGGAATTTGCTAAATCAGGCAGGGGCGAACTATTGGGCAGGGCTCCGCTGTCCAAAAGGGAAGAAAAAGCCAAGATGCTCATCGCTACGAACTATGCCCGTAAGATGTCGCTGGATATGCGAATGGTAGGTCCACATTACGGAGACCATCCCGACAACAAGGCTACGCACTGTGCCAATAATATCGCCAAGTATTACCACAAATTCAAAGCACAGAAAGGAACACAGTTCGTTTTCTCCGATTTGGGAACCTATAAGCCGGGCGAATGGAACGTATATACTGAAATCAAACGCAAGCTCGTGGAAGACCACGGCATCCCTGCCAATGAAATACGTTTTATACAAGAAGCCAAGAATGATAAAAAACGTAAGGAATTGATTAAGGGGATGAACGAGGGAGAAATCCGGGTGTTGTTCGGCTCTACGAGTATGATCGGTACAGGTGTCAATGCACAGAAAAGAGCTGTTGCCGTTCATCATCTGGATACGCCCTGGCGGTCATCCGACCTTGCCCAAAGGGACGGTCGGGCCATCCGAAAAGGCAATGAGATTGCCAAATTCTTTGCCGATAACAAAGTGGATGTGATCATCTATGCCGTTGAAAAATCATTGGACAGCTACAAGTTCAACCTATTGTATAATAAGCAGCTTTTTATTGACCAGTTAAAGACCAACAATCTTGGTAAACGGACGATTGATGAGGGCAGTATGGATGAAAAATCCGGAATGAATTTCTCGGAATATGTAGCTATCCTATCGGGCAATACCGATCTGTTGGATAAAGCCAAACTGGAAAAGCAGCTAGTTGGACTGGAAAGTGAAAAACAAGCGTTCAGCCGTTCTAAATTCAGTGCCAAGAATAAACTGGAAAACTATACGGCAGAACTGGACAAAGCCCAATCCCGCTTCGACCGTATGAGCCTTGATTGGAACAATCTGCAAGGGCGTATCCAAAAACGTCCGGACGGCACTATTGTCAACCCTATCAAACTGGACGGCTTATCGCCAAATGCAAATATAAAACAAATCGGGGCAAAGCTCAACCAGCTTGCTGATAAAGCCCGTACAGGCGGTGATTATGAGGAAATCGGAAGTCTTTACGGTTTTCAGCTTTTGGTCAAAACGGAAATATCACAAAAAGAGGGCGTGGATATTCGGGTAAACCGTTTTCTGATACAGGGCGAGGGAAATATCAAATACACCTACAACAACGGCATCATTGCCAAAGATAAAAAACTGGCATCTATGAATTTCCTGAATGCATTGGAAAAACTACCGACCTATATAGAACAGGAGCAAAAGAAAATTGCCGAAATACAAAAAGACATACCTGTTCTTCTGGAAGTGCTGAACGGTACCTGGAGCAAAGAGAGCCGATTGAGTGAACTCAAAACGGAACTGGTTGCCATTGAGCGGAAGATACAGTTGTCTATTACTCCCGAATCCAAAGAAGAATCTGTGGAGCAACAAGAAAAACAGGAAGAAACCCCGATGGTTTCCGAAACCATTGTCCCGACAAAAGGTGTTCATCTATCAAGAGGGATACTGTGATTATAATGCCCGCTACATTTCATCCTGCTCATCCATTTTCCTGATGAGTGCGTCCCGAAGGCTGTCAAGGAATTTCGTTCGGTTTATTTTGCGAGCTTTAAGCTCCATAAACGTATGATAAAAATCCCCTAAATTGATATTAAAGATGCTTTCAAATGTCTTTGCGATGACTTTAATATCGGTATTTCCATTATCAAATACTCCTTGAACATGTAACGCATATATCAATTCGATTAATGCTGTTTTGCTTCCTGTCCAACTTAATGGAAACTTTTCAAAATTCCTTTTTTGATTAGTGCTATTCAATTTATCTTCTATATACACTTGAATTAAATCGTTCGCGATAATTTTAGCTACTTTATAATCATGTGATGTGGTAAAACGATGATCCGCCTCAAAACAAAATGTATCTAAACTTAATTTGATATTGTGTTTTCCACGGACAAAATAATGTTCGTCTAAATAAGTACTTCCAGTTCGGTAATATTTGTAGAATTCCAGGTTATTATCAAAATAAAGTTTAATTTTATCCAATTCTTTTTTGTAAAACTTTCGAGTATTTTTTTTATCTTCATTAGGCTTTTTGGTCTCGATTCTGTAGATGGAATTATAGTAGATAAGTTTAGATAGTATTTTTGGTTTTAGTTCTTTAAAAAAATGAATTTCTTCCTGCTGATTGATAAATTCTTTTTCGAGAACATAATCTCTAATTTCGGATAAAATTTTTAAAGTATGTTTTATGATAATTTCAGATAATTTAATCTGATCATCTATTTCAATAACCAAATCATTTATTTTACTTTTCAGATTAAATAGTTTTTTTTAGCAATAGTTATCCATTTTCAAAACTATTAAACTCTATTGATTTTTACTTTTTGCAATAAACTCATTCAAAATCCAAACCCGAAATTTTGCAACCAATAAATACTGTATTTCTAAAGTCAACTTCATCAATATCCCTATTGAAAAATTACATTTTTTAAATACACAATCTTCAAATGAATTAATCACAACTTATACACTCACATTTTATAAACTCTCTGCTTCTTAGTTCCTTTTCAGAATAATTAACCCCTAAAAATGATTTTTGGATATGTAAGACTGTTTCTTCCATATTATATTTAATGAATATTACTTTTTGAAAAGAAGTTCATTACTAAAACCCCAGTTACAATCAATATTATACCAACAATGGCAGGTAAATCTAAAGACTGTTTAAAGATTATTACTGAAATAATTGCGGTTAGCACAATTCCAAAACCACCCCAAATAGCATAAGCTATTCCGAGAGGAATTGACTTTAAAGCCTGTGAAAAAAAGAAGAAACAAGCAATAAAGGCTAAAACGGTAATTGTAGTTGGGATGATTTTAGAAAAACCATCAGAAGCTTTCATGAAACTAGAACCAATAACTTCAAGTATAATAGCTAAACCTAAAAATATATATTTCATATTTGATTTTTATTTGCTCTGAAATTTATATAGAATTAAAAATAAAGGTCTTTATCCGCATTCCAATTTTTTCGTAAAGCATTAAAATATTCTTGTTTGATTTCATCTATTTTAAGATATATGTTTCTACTTACCTTATCTCTAAATGTAAAAGGGTCTACTAATATTAGCCACTGTATTCCCAATAGAAATAATAGTAATGCAATAATATAGGGTATAGAATGGTTTAGTAATGAGAGATAGAATGCTGATAGAGATACTATAAGTATAACAAAATTTAGTAAAATCTATTTGCTCCAATTAACCATTCCGTAATTTTTTAATTCTGTACATATCTTTAAGTTTATGACAGCACTAAAGCCTATTTTCAGAATTATTAAAGCATAAATAATTTCAAGTTTTTCAAAATTTTTCAATACCAAAAGAGCTATTAATATCGTCAGCATACCTGACAGAAAAAATGAAAATCTGTTCTCTAATATTTTTGTATTACTAATCGAAAAATAAATTTTTATTATTCCTGCTAAAGCAAGACAAATAAAGATTATGTAAAAACAAATTTTATTTTTCGGATCATTATTATGATTAAACATATATAATGAAACGGAACACATAATAAAAAATGCTCCAATCAAATAGAATAAGTTATAGTGCTTCACCTTGTAAAACATCGTTTTAAAAAAGTAATCCATAATGTTAATTTTATTTATGAAACAAAAAAATACCGTCTTGTTTCGCATTATATTTTATTATTATTTCTAAATCGGAAGTGTTCCGTAACTTTACAAAAAGTCTTATACTCTAGCTTTAATATTACTTATTACAGGACCATTTGGATTTTCAACAGCCAACTTAACATCTCCTTCTTTAAATAACACTGGTTGCAGAATATATTTCGGATAACATAACTTGACAATTTAGTTTGAAGAAATATTCAACTTTTTTAGTTGCTTAAAATCCCACTATGTAAGATTCCATAACAATTTCACCTGTCAACTATTGAATTCCTCCAGAACATTCTTTTTTCTCCGATATCAATTGCACCTATGAATATATGACCATACTTAAGGTCAAGTCTGACAATTTCTACTCCCAACACCATCACCCCTAATTTATTTACTGTAATTTATCTGGATTGGCATAGCTGTTGCTTCTTTGAAATCGACTTTCCAAAGTGTTTATATCTATGCCGCTAAAGTTTTCAGATAAAAATTTTAACTGTTTAGACAAATATTGTATAACTCCAACTTCAGGAATAGTAACGGAATGTTTTGATGCTCTGTGTTTGTTCTTTTTGGATGTTTCGAGAAATGAATTTGTAAACAAAATATAAGAAGGATGTTCAGCATATTCATTTTTTAAAAGTCTGTGAGCTTCAATTATAGGCTTTCCATATAGCTTTTTAAAATCCCTTATAGTATATCTTGAAAATTTTCCGTGGTGTACAATAAACTTTAATGACATATCTATTTTTGTGTTAAAAGCTTTCTCCAACTGAGATAATTTAAGATTAAAAGCTTCCTGCATTCTCTCTAAAACTTCCATAACACAATCGTGGCAAGGTCTTTTGTTGTATCTGTAAAACAGAATGGCATCACCTTCAATTTCAGATATATAAAAATGTTTTTTATTGGCATCTATGAGTACTGACAACAACTGTTTTGTAAGGTATTCTCCTACATGTGTTTTGGTTGTGAAAACGAATTCAGTAAACCCACTCAAATCAGGTATCAATATTATACCTTCTCTTTCTTTTGTATTTGTCATAACATAGGCTTTATATATTATTAAAACTAGTTGACTATTGAGACAACTAGTCAGATTATTTTTGAATTACTGTCAACTACTTATTCTTATACACCTATTTTCTTTTCATTAATCTTTGCTCCAATTTCCTGATGATTTCCTCGTTATAATTATTCATTTTAAAATAGAGATAGAAATATAGAATCAGGCTATAATTGTTTAATGTAAATTCTAAAGTGCTATTTTTTTGTATTTATCCGCAAACTCTTTTGCAAAATCATCTATTTTTCTTCCCCCATTAACTGGTGATCCATATAAATAGTATTCGTAGAGTAGTGCTTCGTTTCTTAATTCCGTCCCCATTTTCGTAAACACTTCGGCTATATGAGCTTCAAATCCAATATTTCTCAAACCAGCCATACATTGTTGTGATGAAAGTTCTCTATAATGTAACAACTTGTTATCAGTAGTTTGGGAAAAGGCTTCTATCACGTTACGATATGAACATATATCACTAACAATATACTTTATATACTTCCCCTTTTTATTACCCAACATTTCTATCGAGGCCTGTTCAGCTATATCATCTGTATGTGTTAATGGTATGGGAGTATCAATTGGAAAATTAGATGCAATTATTCTTTTTTTCATTATTAAAGGTATAAAGTGATAAAAATTAGTATAATAGAATCCCGGGCGTAATATCGTAACGTTCAATCCTGAAATTTGCTCGAACAACAACTCATTTAGCATATAAGGAATGTTATTAAACTTTTCTTCAAGTGCAAGTTGAGTTCCAAAACATCCCAATAAGTAAAATTGTTTTTCTTCCAGATATGAATGCTCATTATTATCATCCTTATCAACATTTTCTATATAATCAGTTAAGTCAGAAGAATTCAATAAACTTGGATCAACAACATAGATAGTATCAGAGATTTTCATCAATTGATTAATCTGGATTGAATCACCGTTTTTGTCCTGAATCATCCAATAATCAACATTAGGTTGCAGTCGTCCTGGCTTAGGAAGACTGTTTGCTATAATAATATTATTTTTTTCTGGATCCAGAATTTTTATTAGCAATCTTTCTATTACTCCGATTTTACCTATAATGGCGATATTCATATTTTTTTCTTTTAGGCTGGTTGCTATGATAAAAACAATGACTGTTTTTTTATTATTGTACCCCTCCTCCCAAGGCTCTATAAAGTTCAACATAAGCATTAAGCTTTTCCATTTCTATGTTAACCGCCTCTAGGTCATTTTGCAACCTATTATTCTGTGCTGTTATCACCTCTAGGTAAGTAGCCATACCTGCACGATACAGTTTCATTGCATCTTCCACAGCCTTATCTAGTGAAACAGATTTTTGTTCAACCAATAACATACGCTCCTCAGCTGCTTTTGATTTCGCCAAAGCATCGGAAACTTCTCTGACTGCAACCAACACCGATTGTTCGAATTGTATAGCTGCTTTTTCCTGTTCGATCAAGGCTGTTTTGTAGGCGGTATTCAAAGAACGTTTCTGAAAAATAGGTGCTGTAAGGTTAGCTGCCAATGTTTTGGTGAGTGAACCTGGAAGATCAAACCAGTCCCGAAATTTCATTGAGTTAGTCCCTATCTGCGGACTCAGACTAATCGACGGATACATAGCTGCTTTGGCAAGTCCAGTTTTTTCATTCAGTGCCATTACAGCATATTCCGCAGCTTTCACATCGGGTCTTCTGCTGATAAGCTCAGCGGGTACTCCTGATACAAACACATCTCCAAGAGCTACATTTTTTAATGCAGTTATACGTGAGACACTTTCAGGATAGCTTCCACATAAAATACTAAGTGCATTTTCTTGTACTGCAATATTTTGTTCGATCAAAGGAACAAGCAACTCTGCTGTTTTTTTCTGTGCTTCTGACTGCTCAACCGCCAGTGAGTTGACCTGACCTGCATTGTATTGGAAACGGATCATCTGGAGGGTATTATCACTGAGTGCTATATTCTCCTTTGCAATTTTCATCTGCTCATCCAGACTTACCAGGTTATAATAAGCTTGTGCAACCTGTACAATAATGCGTGTCTTCAAAGCCGATAGGTTTTCGACCTGGCCAAAATATTCAGCACGTGTCGCCGCCTTTTGCATCGCTGCCTTGCCCCAGATATCCACTTCCCAGTTGAGCCTCAGGCTACTGTTGAAATCATCCATATAATCGGATCCTACAAACTGATCTGCCATTTGTCCATTCAGGGAATTTTTAGAGTTATAATTTCTGTTTACCCCCGCCACAAATTCTAAGGTAGGGAGAAGACCGAGTTTTGCCTGCTTAAAAGCAAGATCCAGCTGTTCCATATTTTTAAGAGCAATGCTTATATCCTTATTCTTTTCTAATGCTTTTTCTATAAGACCTGTCAATTGAGGGTTACGGAAAAATGTATTCCAAGGCAATTGGACGGAATCAGCAGTTAAATTGACCTCTTGTCTGTATTTATCTGGAAGATGAAGTTCCGGTCGAGTATGTTTTTTACTTACTGCACAAGAAGAAATGGTCAGTGCGACACATATTCCCATCAGTAAATTTATTTTGAATCGTTTCATTATTTCTATTTTTATTCTGGATTGGTTACTACCTGTTTTTTTCCTGATACCTTTTCCTGTAAATACTGGAAAAAGATGTAAAGCAATGGTATGACGATCACGCCCAATATAACGCCGCTCAGCATTCCCATGGCCGCGCTGGTACTGATGGAGCGGTTTCCTATGGCTGTACCTCCTGAGGAAAGCATCAACGGAACCATACCTGCTATAAACGCCAGTGAGGTCATAATAATAGGTCTAAGTCTTGCTTTGGCTCCTTCAAATGCCGCTTCAGCAATAGAAAGACCTGCCTGTCTCCGCTGTACGGCACACTCTACACTCTGGATAGCATTTTTAGCTTATAGCCCGACCAGCATAATCAACCCGATCTGTACATAGATGTTGTTATCGAGCCCAATGGCTTTTATTCCCAAATACGCTCCTAAAACTCCCGTAGGAATAGACAGCAATACAGCTAATGGTAACAGATAGCTTTCGTACTGAGCCGCTAACAGAAAATAAACGAATAGCAAACACAAGCCTAAAATTAAGGTAGTCTGGTTTCCGGAAGATTTTTCTTCTAAGCTCAATCCTGTCCATTCATAACTATAATCAGAAGGCATTTTCTTCAGTACCTGCTCCATTTTATCCATCAGTTCCCCATTACTTACACCCGGCATTGCGTTCACATTGATGGTTACAGCGTTATACAGGTTGTAGCGGCTTACCGATTCAGGACCATAGACTTTTTTTAGTGTTATCAGCGATTTTACAGGTACCATCTGACCTTCGTTATTTCTTACAAAAATTTCACTCAACGACTGTTCGTCCTTACGGGCATCGCCTTCTGCTTTGACATTCACCCGGTAAAATTTACCAAAACGCGAAAAGTTGAGAGACTGGTCGCCAGAGAAGTAGCTTTGGATCACGTTCAGCATTCCGCTGACACTCACCCCCATTTGCTTGGCTTTATCTTCATCTACTTCCAGCTCAAACTGTGGATAATCTGCCCTGAACGTAGTGTAGGCAAACTGCACACCTGGAATCTGCATAATATTACCGATCAGTTCGTCTGCTTTCGCTTTCAGGGTTGCCGGATCACGTCCCATACGATCCTGGAGTACAATTTCTGCTCCGCCGCTAATGCCATATCCCTCAACAGGTGGCATCCTCAATGCTAGGATAGAACCTTCCTTGATGGTTGCCAGTTTTTCATTTACAATGCCCATCAGCTCGTCAATATCCTTCACGGCACCCCTATCTTTCTTGGGCTTGAACTTTACAAATCCAACTGCGTAAGCAGGACCGCTACTGTTGCTCAACATATTAAAACCCGTAATGGCCGTATTATCCTCAATAGCTTCGATATCTGCCAGTAAACCATCTATTTTACGAACGACCTCTGTTGTGGGACCTAAAGCGGTACCGGGAGGCATCGTTAGCGAATAGATAAACATTCCGTCATCCTCCATAGGTACAAAACTCTTAGGCGTACTGAACATTGACCATCCGGCAACACCGATAACAGCGGCTATAAAGCCTGCCGCTAACCATTTACGGGCAGTCAGAAAGCGGATTGATCTTACATATCTGTTGGTTAGGTTATTGAAACCGGCATTGAAAGCCGTAAAAAAACGTTTACCAAATCCGTGTTTCTTATCTGAATCACCATTATGGTTGTTTTTCAGCAATAAGGCACATAAAGCAGGCGTCAGGGTAAGTGCATTGACAGCGGATATAATGATGGCAATAGCCAGTGTATAAGCAAACTGCTTATAGAATATACCGGCAGATCCTTCCATAAATCCGATAGGAATAAATACGGCTGACATCACGAGTGTAATGGAGATCACAGCCCCGGTAATTTCACTCATAGCACTGTAGGTTGCTTCTTTTCCTGTTAAGTTTGTACCTTCCATTTTACTATGCACCGCTTCAACGACGACAATCGCATCATCAACTACAATACCGATTGCCAATACCAGAGCAAAAAGCGTCAGTACATTTATCGTGAATCCTAAAATAAGCAGGAAGAAAAATGTTCCTACAATAGCTACCGGTACGGCAATAGCCGGAATAATAGTCGAACGGAAATCCTGAAGGAAAAGGAATACGACAATAAATACCAAAATAAATGCTTCAATCAGCGTGGATTTTACCTGTCCTGTCGCTTCATCCAGCTTTTCTTTGGTACTCATGATTTTACTGTATCCAATACCGGGAGGAAAGGATGGGGCTAGTCTTTCGATTTCTTTGTTAATACCTATTTCGATTTCATTTGCATTCGAGCCGGTTGTCTGTAATATGGCAATGGTTACAGCATTACGGCCGTTGGACTTGTTGTCACTTCCATAAGCAATGGACCCGAACTCCACCCTTGCAACATCATTCAGGCGTATTAGATCAGCCCCATTATTTTTAACCACAATATTTCCATAGTCTTCCGGCAGATTTTTCTTCCCTTTATACCGAATAACATATTCCAGTACGGCATTTGACTCTTCACCAAATTTCCCAGGAGCAGCTTCCAGGCTCTGGTCAGAAATAGCTGCTACAATGTCAGAAGGAACTAAACTATATCCTGCCATTTTTCGTGGATCCAACCACACCCTCATGGAGTAATCCTTACTACCAAAAACCTGTGCCTGACCAACACCTGGAACCCGCTTTAACTGTGGTATCAGATTGATATTGGCATAATTCTGAAGAAACTTTTCATCGTATCTGTTATTATCATCCGCATACAGGTTAAAGATCATAATCATACTATTCTGCTGCTTGGATGTTGTAAGCCCCATACGCACCACCTCAGCCGGCAATATCGGCGTAGCCTGTTGTACACGGTTCTGGACATTTACAGCTGCCTGGTCCGCATTTACGCCTTGCTTGAATATAATCGAGATAGAAAAACTACCATCATTACTTGCAGTGGACTTAATATACTGCATATCTTCCACACCATTGATCTGTTCCTCCAATGGTGTTACCACAGATCGGATAACCGTTTCACTGTTTCCTCCTGGATAAGAACCAGATACCGTTACAGTAGGTGGTGAAATATCCGGAAATCGAGTCACCGAAAGCCTTGTCAAACCAATAATACCCAAAATCACAAGGATAATGGAAATTACAGTGGCCAATACTGGCCTATCTATTATTTTTCGTAACATAATTGTCTTTTATTTAGGATATTAATTAGATGATTCCCTTGTTTTTTCTATTTTCGGAATAACCTCCGATCCATCTGTAAGTGCATCAATACGGTTCAAAGCAATCTTATCACCTGATTTAAGTCCAGTTTTAACGATGTAGAAGCTACCTGTAGAACCTGTTACTTCAATAGGGGTCATATTCACTTTGCCGCTGTCTGCTAGCTTGAAAACAAAGAACTTGTCTTGAATATCTTTTACACTAAGTTTCGGAACTTTTACTACGTTGTTTTGCAGACTATTTATGATTACTCTTCCAGAACCTCCCGAACGTAGTAACTTATCAGGATTTGGAAAAACAGCCTTCATCGCAATACTTCCCGTTATACGATCTATATTTCCACTAGCTATTTCCAATTTTCCTTTTTGATTATATAATGATCCGTCCGCCATGATAAGTTCAACGGTTTTACTTGTGTTACCTGATTTATTAAACGCTATAAAATCTGCTTCACTAAGCGAAAAATAGACAGATACGTTATCAATTTCAGAAAGTGTGGTTAAAGGTGTAGTATCAGTTGGCGTAACCAGATTTCCTATCCTATTCGGAATACGCCCTATATAACCACTCACAGGTGCTTTTATCACTGCAAATGCAGCATTGATCTGTGACGATCCAAGCGCAGCTCGTGCCTGTGCTACCTGTGCAGTTGCGGCATCATAACGGGCCTGTGCTTCTTTTAGCTGGATATCGGTGATCACTTTTCCTTCCACCAGGGGAATCAGTTTCTCAACTTCCAGCTTAGCCGTTGCCTGGGAAGCTTTAGCTGCTTTGAGTGCAGCATTACTATTGTTAACCTGCTCGTTGAAGACGTCGCCTTTGATACGGAACAACGATTGTCCCTTTTGTACATAATCTCCCTCTTTGACATAAATAGCTTCCAGATAACCGCTCACCTGGGCTTTTATATCTACATTAACACTGCCTTCCAAAATACCGGGATAGGTATTTTCAATAGAAGCGTCAGTTTGTTGAAGCAGGACAAAATCAGTCTCCTGGGGGGCGGCTTCAAAATTACCCTGCTGCTCGTTACCCGAACCGCAGGACGATAACAACGCCACCAATAAAAGTATAGGCAGTACCTTAAACATACTTAGATAATTCATTGAAAAATTTCTCATTTTATTTTATATTAAAAGATAATCGGCACAAAGAAAAAGAAGATGGGGCAAGATGTTTTAACCTAATTAATTGAAACGTATTAATAAGGGGGTGAAGCGTTTTTATGGTTATTCGAAACGATTATCTCCAATCTGAGTATCATTTTTAGCCTCATAAACGGTTCAACCGGTGTATTTATCACTTCAATTTTGTGTTTTCACGCTTGGGCAAAATCTTGGCTTCCCTGCTGAATTTTCATCTCTATACTTGCATCGTTAAATATTTTTATCAACATTTTAAATAGTACAAGAAATGAAAAAGTTAGTATTAGCAGCAACCCTTATAATGGGTGCAATCGGAGTAAATGCCCAAAGTCTGGAAATCATCCCCAAAGCAGGCATCAACATTGCCAGCCAAGCTATCAAAGGAGCCAGTAATGAGAAAAGTAAAGTAGGTTTTCAGGGTGGTGTGGGATTGAATATCCTTACCGGTGCCGGTGGTTTTTCGGTACAGCCGGAATTGAATTTCGTAAGTAAGGGTACATCTTTCAAAACCAGAGGCAAAAAGGAAAACTATAACCTGAACTACCTGGAGCTACCTGTTCTTGCCAAGTATAGTTTTGGACAGGTATATGTAAACGCGGGACCTTCCATCGGTTTTTTGTTGGGTCAGAGTGATAAGTCTAAGGTGGCTATCGGAGAGATGAAAAAGATCGACTTCGGCATACAAATGGGTGCTGGTGTAGCGATTCCTGCCGGTCCGGGAAAAGTAATTGTTGATGGACGTTATAATCTTGGACTTAGCAACATATCCGATGTTAAAAGTGCTGATATCAAAAACAGAGGAATAATGGTTTCCGTAGGTTATGCGATTGCATTAAAATAGGTTGCTGTACTTCAAAAAACAAAGGCATAAGATATTCTCTTATGCCTTTTTGTATTATTTAGTAAACGATTTACCGTAATTGCAAGTTTTTAATAATCCAACCACGCCTTGAAAACCGAAGCTTTCTCACGGCTAATCAGCACTTCGGTACCGGTATTTTTCTTCAGTTCAATTTTAAGTTTTCCGTTGAAATGGTTATGCACCTTTTGTATTGCATCCATATGGATAATATACTGACGGTTTGCCCGGAAGAACAGCTTCGGATCCAATTGCTGTTCTAATTTTTCCAATGTTTGGGGCAAAACTTCCTCTTCTCCGTTAAACAATTTTGCTCTTGTAATATTCAACTCTGAGTAAAAAAAAGCAATGTCATTGGCCATTACAGTTTTATAACTGTCTCTGTAGGGTATGAGAAAACGGTTTCGGTATTCTTTTGGCTGGATATAATTAAGTAGATTCTTCAGAGCGGCACCGCCTCCGAAAGAATAATCAATAAGGCTATCATACTTTTCAAGAGCAGCCTGCAATTCTTCTTTCTGAATAGGTTTAAGCAGATAGTCTATACTGTTGTACTTAAAGGCTCTTACGGCATACTCATCATAAGCGGTTGTAAATATTACAGGGCTTTCTACTTCAGTTTGATTGAATATTTCAAAACTGAGTCCATCAGAAAGACGAACGTCCATCAAAATAATATCTGGGTTTTCATTTTGCACAAGCCAATCTACCGCATTACTCACACTTTCTATAACTGCAAGTATTTCCAATTGAGGTTTCATTTCCAGAAGCAGACGCTTCAGCCTATCTGCATTAGGTTTCTCGTCTTCGATAATTAAAATTTTCTTTACTTTCATAATATTAATGGAACTTTAACGGTAAAACAATCTTCACTTTTTTCAATTATCAGATTTTTGTTAGAGATAAGTGCATAACGGTTAATAATATTGTTCAGTCCAATACCAGCTGAATTTGGACGTGTAACTAGAGGTATTAATTTATTTATTATGACCAACTCGTTATAGTCATTTGAATAGATATTTATTTCCAAAGGGTGATTCTTTATAGTGCTGTTATGTTTGAGTGCATTTTCTATAAGAAGCTGGGTGGTTAACGGAGGTATTTGTAGAAATAATTTTTCTCTTTTTATATTTATCTTGAATGAAACGCCGTTTCCGATACGATGCTTTACAAGAAATAAATACGCATTAAGAAATTTGAGCTCTTCTTCTAGCGTTATTAAGTTCTTCTGTGAATTGACTAACAAATAACGATATACTTTTGTGAAGTTTTCTGCATAAGTAAAACCTAGCTTCTGATCTTCTAGTATAAGCTCTGAAAGTATGCTCAAATTGTTGAACACAAAATGAGAGTCTAGTTGTAGTTTAAGCGCCTGTAGTTCAGATTCAGTTGCTGCCTGTTTATGCTGTGCAGATTTTAGCTGATGCTCTGTGGCTCTTAATTTATGCTCTGCGGCTTCCATAGCTGTCGTTTTCCAATTAGTAATTAAGAAATTTCCTGTATTAATGGCACTAATCATTAATGCTATCAATACAGTAGCAATAATCCACTGCCAAAAATATCTTGCTTCATAAGTATTTATATCTAAATGATTTTCATCCAAGAAGGCGATTAAAAAAAAGTGAACAGTCAATGTAAGTAAAAGAATAATAACAATCTGTACCACTCCCTGAATTATCAACCGCTTAAGAGGGTTATGATCCCATCTCATTTTCTTGTTGAATTTACGGTCTATTAGAAGACTCACTTCTGAAATAGCAGCACAGAAAATAAAGGAAAAAAACAATTCTCCTACAATCTCCCACATTGTGCGATTAAAATATCCTTGCCATATCAGAGAATAAGGATCTGTAAGATAGACAAAAATGTAAGACCCAAAAAAAGCAAATAGTGTAAGAATTATACGCTTTCCTTTATTTGTTATCCTTAAATTACTCTCTTTAAACATATTATACAAATGTACTAAATATAGCTTCTGATTAATTTATCCATACCGTATTTAGCATAAACGTCAGTTACGGGTAAATATACGAAAAAGTTCAGATTAAACAACGACCAAAGCAATTACGAAGAGGATTCGGACGAAGTCGAATCCGCCGTAATTGCGTTTATGCATTGTTGGTGGTAGTTTTAGCTAAATCTCAGTCATTTTCAGGTTCAATTTTATTCAGATTTGAGAGAGTTCATTCAGCGATTTTTTACATTAAGCAACTTTCTTGTCAGCGTAATTTTCTTCCGCAAAGTTTCTCAAACTGTATTTTATTCAGCGTAAATTTTGTCAGCATTCAGATTTTAGAAAAGTCAGCTTTTGAGTTTTGTTCACAAAGTTTTTGGTCAGCGTAGTGTTAAAAGTCAGCGTAAAGTTTTGTTTTTAGTCAGTTTAAAATTCCGTGTAGATTATTCTCAAATTTTCAGCGTCTGAGTGAATTCATAAACATTGGTTAAGCAACTTTGTGGCGGTTTTGTCAATTACCACCAACAAAAGTATATACTGTATATTACATTAAGTCTTTTCAAATTTAGATACGTGATTCTAACCAAAGGGATGTTGTTACAATGAAATGTAAAAAATCGCCTTTGAACAGAAGATATCTATCCCTGAAACGAGTATTAATTATTTCTTATAGATGTATATAATTATAATTACACTTCAGTAGCCTTAAATGTCATTTCACAGGTGAATTATGCCGTATCGATACAATAAAATACATTTGAATATTAAAAGGCAGGTATTTTTGTTTTATAATATATAGATGATTGTATCTTATGATGTTGAACATATTTCGTACAATTGCTGTCCTAGAAGGTGTTTCATGTCTGTTGTTGCTTTTTATTGCAATGCCTCTCAAATATTCCTTAGGGCT
>JBKEDE010000027.1:0-17126 GCA_047975265.1 Flavobacteriales bacterium | reverse complement strand
TTTATTTCTTCTTCATAAAGCCGTTTCACAACATCATAATAAGAACTTTAAAAGATACTTAAAAAATAGCCAATAAAAATTGTTGTATATTTACCCTCAATCGGTTTATATCATACTATTAATCAAATTTTATGAAAAAAACACTTCTGATAATATTTTTAATTATAGGCTGCCTTTCTTTTTCACAGGTAAGCACCCAACAAAAGAGCGTGTCTGATTATGCTATTGAATTAACAAAGCAAAAAGTAACGTATGACCCGAGTTATTTTTCAATCAGCTATCCAAACGGTGATGTGCCTGCTGATAAAGGTGTTTGTACGGATGTAATCATCAGAGCCTATCGAAAAATTGGAATTGATTTACAACGGTTGGTTCATGAAGATATGAAAGCGAACTTTAATCAATACCCTAAAAATTGGGGACTCAAAATTACTGATAAAAATATTGACCACAGGCGAGTACCTAATCTAATGACATTTTTTAAACGAAAAGGAGCTACATTGGAAATCATTCAAAATCCTAATGATTACTTTCCGGGTGATGTGGTTAGTTGGCTTTTGAGTAACGGTTTAACACATATTGGAATGGTGGTTAATCAAAAATCTAATGATGGAAAAAGATACTTAATTGTTCACAATATTGGAGCAGGGCAGGTTTTAGAGGATTGTCTTTTTAGGTATCAAATCATAGGACATTATAGATATAAATAGAAAAGTGTAAGATTGGGAAAATGTGCAATGTTTGATTATCTTTGAAAAAGAGAAAATAGATTTAAAATGAGTCAACCATTAGCTGAAAGAATGCGTCCCAAAAGATTAATAGATTATTTAGCACAAAATCATTTAACGGGTAAAAATGGAATTATAAAAAAAGTATTAGAAAAAGATATGATTCCATCTATGATTTTTTGGGGACCTCCCGGAACCGGAAAAACTGCTTTGGCACAAATAGTGGCAGAAACTTCGGAACGCCCTTTTTTTCAATTGAGTGCCATAAGTTCAGGAGTGAAGGATGTACGGGAGATTATTGATAAGGCTAAAAACCAAAACTTATTTTCGGGGAAGAATGCTATTTTGTTTATTGATGAAATTCATCGGTTTAATAAATTGCAACAAGATTCTCTTTTAGGAGCTGTAGAAAAGGGATGGATAACGTTAATCGGTGCTACAACGGAAAATCCTAATTTTGAAGTAGTTCCGGCTCTTCTTTCACGTTGTCAGGTTTATGTTTTAAATCATTTTTCAAAAGAGGATTTGAATCATTTGTTAAAAAAAGCGATTAAAGAAGATGTTGAGTTAAAGAAATTGAATATACAACTTGTTGAAACAGAAGCTTTGTTGAGATTTTCAGGAGGGGATGCACGGAAATTATTAAACGGACTGGAATTGGTTGTAAACAATTTGTCAAGTTTAAATCCCATAAAGGTTACAGACCAGCTTGTATTGCGTAGTATTCAGCAGAATATGGCGTTATATGACAAGACGGGAGAACAACATTACGATATTATTTCGGCGTTTATTAAGTCTGTACGGGGTTCCGACCCTAATGCGGCTGTTTATTGGCTGGCACGTATGATTGAGGGAGGTGAGGATGTTAAATTTATTGCACGTCGGTTGTTAATTTTAGCTTCTGAAGATATTGGAAATGCAAATCCTACGGCTCTTATTATGGCTAATAACACGTTTCAAGCGGTTACTACAATTGGTTATCCTGAATCTCGTATTATTTTAAGTCAATGTGTGATTTATTTGGCAACTTCTCCAAAAAGTAATTCTACTTATAGGGCTATTAATGAGGCTCAGCAATTGGTGAGAGATAGGGGGGATTTATCGGTTCCTTTGCATTTAAGAAATGCTCCTACTCAATTGATGAAGGAGCTTGACTATGGGAAAGGATATCGGTATGCTCATGATTATCCTTTGCATTTTGTAGATCAGGAATTTTTGCCGGAAGAAATTAGTGGAACAGCGTTATATAAACCGGCTGATAACAATAGAGAAAAACAAGCATTGGAGTTTCTTAAAAAACGGTGGAAGGGAAAATATAGTTATTGATTGAGGTATAGGGTGTATTGTAAGTTATTTTGTTGTCTGTTGTATATTTTATAGGGGTGTTAGAAAAAGTATATTTGTAGTAGTAATGTGCTAAAAAGCATGTTGCCCAACGAAAATTTGGATTACGAAAAGCGTAAATATCCCTGAAATTAAGACCACGTATCAATTATTCTTTTAAAGTTTGTTCATATAAAACGCGGTTGATTAAAGAGCGTCCTAGTGTTATTTCATCAATATATTCAATTTCATCACCTATGGATATGCCTCTTGCGATAGTAGAAATTTTTATTTCGGTATCTTTTAAAACTTTGTAAATATAAAACATCGTGGTATCGCCTTCCATGGTTGAACTTAGAGCAAAAATAATTTCTTTAATGGGTTCTTCTTTAATTCGATTGATTAAAGATTGAATGTTTAATTGCCCGGGACCAACGCCATCAATAGGAGAAATTATACCGCCAAGAACATGATAAAGACCTTTATATAGGCTTGTATTTTCAATAGCCATAACGTCTCGAACATTTTCTACAATACATACTATTTGTTCATTTCGTGCCGGATTGGAACATATTTCGCATAATTCCGTATCTGAAATGTTATGACATTGTTTACAATATTTAATTTCATCAACCAATTGATTTAAGGCAAAAGCCAATCGTTTGGTATCTTCCTTTTTATGTCTTAACATGTGTAAAACTAGCCTTAAAGCAGATCGTTTGCCAATTCCGGGAAGTTGTGAAATTTCGTAAACAGCATTTTCCAAAATCTTACTAGGATAATTCATGAGGTAAATTTACTATATTTGGAAGAATTTTGATCAAGAAATCTAAAATATGTCAGCAACAGAAATTATAATTTTAATACTGGGCTATTTTGCAGTTTTAATTTCTATCTCCTTTTTTACAAGTAAATCAGATGATAATGAATCTTTTTTTACGGGAAGAAAGGAATCTCCATGGTATATTGTTGCTTTTGGAATGATTGGGGCTTCTCTTTCAGGAGTAACCTTTATTTCTGTTCCGGGAGCAGTAGAAGAAGAATCATTTAGCTATATGCAAATGGTTTTGGGGTATTTTTTTGGATATGTAGTAATTTCTTTTATATTATTACCACTTTATTATCGCCTTAATTTAACATCAATTTATGGTTATTTATATAGTCGTTTAGGCTATTTTAGTTATAAAACAGGAGCCGTTGGTTTTTTAATTTCTAGAACGATAGGTGCCGCTTTTCGATTATTTTTGGTTGCCAATGTATTGCAATGGTTAGTTTTTGATCAATACGATATCCCTTATTGGCTAACAGTTACTCTAACCATTTTATTGATTTGGATTTATACGTTTCGTTCCGGAATTAAAACCATAATCTGGACGGATACGTTACAAACCGTATTTATGTTGGTTGCTGTGGGCGTAACACTTTATTATGTGAGTGGAGCATTACAATTAAATTCCTTTCCGGCAATTTCTCAAACGGTTTTTGATTCAAAAATGAGTCAAATTTTCTTTTTTGAAGATATAAACGACAGTAAGTTTTTTATTAAAAATTTCTTATCAGGAATGTTTATAACTATTACCATGACAGGGCTGGATCAGGATATGATGCAGAAAAATTTAAGTTGTAAAAATATAAAAGAAGCACAAAAAAACATGTTGTCATTCAGTGTAATTCTAATTTTTGTCAATTTAATTTTTTTAATACTGGGGTTTTTATTGACGCAATATGCTCAACAAAATGGGTTAGATTTTCATAAAGATAAACTTTTTCCTATGATAGCCATGTTACCTCAAATTGGAAAAATAACTTCAGCTTTTTTTATTTTAGGCTTGATAGCCGCTGCTTATTCAAGTGCAGATTCCGCTTTAACTTCATTAACAACTTCATTTTCAATTGATATTTTAGAAATCGAAAACAAAGAAAATGCTAAAAAATTACGTAAAATAGTACATATAGGATTCAGTATTTTATTGGTAGTTATTATTCTTATTTTTAAAGAGGTATTTAAAGATGAATCGGTTATTTGGGAATTGTTTAAAGCGGCAGGATATACTTACGGACCTTTGTTGGGAATGTATACTTTTGGTCTTTTTACAAAATGGAAAATAAAAGACCAATGGGTTCCTGTTATAGCCATTTTAGCACCAAGCATTTCATACATCATTAAATATTTTGCTGATCAAAACGGACATGAAATAGGTTTTGAAATATTAGTCTATAATGGATTACTTACGTTTTTAGGTTTATTACTAATCATTCGGAGAAAAAAGAAAAGAGTAAATGTAATGGATATTGGATCTTAAATAATTTACAGTCATTTTACTTGAAATTTTAGAGATTTCTTACCGGACACATGTAAAATATCTTGAAAAAGTATCACAGATTGAGTTTGAAAATTGGAATTTAACCAACAATACCAAAAAAATGCTATTTTTTACAACGGTTCTAATTGGACTTGGGGATTAAAAATGACAATCTTAAGGTTTGAAACTATTTATTGGTAAATAGCATATGTGACCCGTACTCGAGTTGAGGCCGAGTATTTCTATTTTTAACGAAAATGAACGGAATATAAACAAATTGAAAAAGTCAGTGGCTAAAAGGTACTGATTTAAAAGCAATTTAGCAATGTTCCTCTTGTATTTCTATTCTTTTTTAAATAATTTTACCAAATAACAATAAAGATTTAGAACACCACTATGTTTAACGCTATATTATTATGATTCATCTGCCGTTAATAAAAGAAGACCCTGAGTTAAAACCGTTTGAGACGGTTATTAATAATCGTTTGGAATGGTATTATAATACGTTAGAATATATTAATAACGATTTTAGAAGTCTTCAAAACTTTGCCGATGCCCATCATTTTTTTGGTTTTAATTATGATGAAGCCAATAAGGGGTGGTGGTTTAGAGAGTGGGCACCAAATGCAAATTATTTAAGTTTAATAGGAGATTTTAATGATTGGAATAGAGGTGCGAACCTGATGAATCGTACAAAGTGTGGAGTATGGGAAATTTTTTTACCTGATAATCAGTATAGAGAGCGTTTAAACAACGGTTCTCTAATAAAAGTACATATCAGCGGTCAAAATGGACAATTGGATCGCATACCAACGTTTATAAACCGAGTGGTTCAGCATAAAAATGCTGGATTTGACGGACAATTTTTAAAACAATCGACCTTTAAATGGACTGATGATAAATTTGATCTTTCTAAAATTAAAAATCCTATAATATATGAAGTGCATATAGGAATGGCACAAGAAGAAGGAAAAGTGGGAACTTATAAAGAGTTTACTCAAAATATTTTACCAAGAATCAAGAAGCTTGGTTATAACGTGATTCAAATGATGGCAATACAAGAGCATCCGTATTATGCTTCATTCGGGTATCAGGTTTCCAATTTCTTTGCAGCATCTTCCCGTTTTGGTTCTACAGATGATTTACGTGAATTGATTAATGAAGCCCACCGATTGGATATTGCCGTTATAATGGATGTAGTGCATTCTCATGCGGTTAAAAATCGAGATGAAGGATTAGCTGAGTTTGACGGGACAGAGTTATATTTTAACGGTTGGCATCCGGCATGGGATTCCCGTTTATTTGATTATGGAAAGATTGAAATAAAACGTTTTTTAATATCCAATTTGAAATATTGGATGGAAGAATTTCATTTTGATGGATTTCGCTTTGATGGAGTAACATCCATGTTGTATCATCATCACGGACACATCAATTTTGGAGGATACGCCGATTATTTTAAAGGAGAAGAAAACAATGATGCCATTTTATATTTGCAATTGGCAAACACTTTAATACATCAAATTAATCCACATGCTATATCAATTTGTGAAGATATGAGCGGAATGCCGGGTGCATGCAGAAAAATTGAAGATGGAGGATTGGGCTTTGATTATCGATTGGGTATGGGTATTCCGGATTATTGGAATACTCTTTTAGAAAAAACACCGGATGAGGAGTGGCATATGGGAGAAATGTTTTATCATTTAACCAATCGTCGCAATAAAGAAAAAACCATTGCTTATGCAGAAAGCCATGACCAAGCTTTGGTTGGAGATAAAACTCTTGCTTTTTGGTTAATGGATAAAGAAATGTATACCAATATGAGTATTTTTTCTTCCAGTATTGTAATTGATCGTGGAATAGCTTTGCATAAAATGATTCGTTTTATAACCATTGCTTTGGGAGGAGAAGGTTATTTGAATTTTATGGGAAATGAATTTGGACATCCTGAATGGGTTGATTTTCCCCGTGAAGGAAATGATTGGAGTTATTATTTTGCCCGACGCCAATGGAGTTTGTCAGAAGCAGATCACCTAAAATATAAATATTTGAATGAATTTGACCAAGCAATGATTGTGTTTTCAAAACAAGAAAATATTTTAAAAGGTATTTCGTATAAAATACATGAAGATAACGAAAAACGAATTTTAGCATTTGAAAAAAATGAACTGATTTATATTTTTAACTTTAATCAAGAATCTTTTGAAAATTATATAATAACAATAGGAAAAGAGGGTATTTATCGTGTTGTTTTTAGTTCAGATGATGAAATTTTTGGAGGTTTTGATCGAGTAGATAAAAATTATGAATATAGAGTAAAACAACAACTTCAAATTTATTTACCGAGCCGAACGGCAATCGTTTTAAAAAAATAAAAATTAAATTACGTATTGTATAAATATGAAAAATTGGCAGATTAAATCGTGGGAAGAATTAACCAAAGAGGAGTTTCATGATATTATTCGATTGCGTGAAACTGTTTTTGTTGTAGAGCAAGATTGTCCTTATTTGGATGTAGATGGAAAAGATGAAGAATCATATCATCTATTTTTATATCAAGGTGATCAAATTGTTGCCTACTCTCGATTAATTCCAAGAGGAATTTCTTATTCTGAAGGATTCTCAATAGGAAGAGTTGTTGTGTCTTCCGATTTTAGAAGGAAGCAATTGGCTTGCAAAATGATGAAAATAGCCATAGAAAAATAGTAACTTTATTTAAAGAGAATACTATTATAATTAGTGCACAAACATATTTATTACAGTTTTATACCAATTTAGGTTTTCAGCCTATAGGTGAGGAATATTTAGAAGACAATAAATTACCTCATATAAAGATGGTTTATAAAAAGGTATAAATTTTATTATGTAAGAATAATAATCAATCAAACTTCCTTTTCGAAAAGTTTAAAATCATACATGAATTTCATATCTTTAAACGATTTTTTTAAAATAACACAGAATGCAATTAACAGATTTTCAAAAAAGACATATAGGTATTTCAGAAAGTGATAAAAACGAAATGTTGAAACAATTAAATTGTCAATCAATAGAAGAATTAATTGATAAAACAATACCTAAAAAAATCCGAGCCGATAAAGATTTAAACATAACAAAACCACTTACTGAATACGAAATGTTAAAACATTTGAAAGAACTTTCTTCGAAAAATCAACTTTCAAAAAACTATATCGGGTTAGGCTATCATCCGGCAATAACGCCTTCTGTTATTCAGCGGAATATTTTTGAAAATCCGGGATGGTACACAGCTTATACACCTTATCAGGCAGAGATAGCACAAGGTAGGCTGGAAGCATTAATTAATTATCAAACCACTGTTGTAGAACTAACAGGAATGGAGATTGCCAATGCTTCTTTGTTGGACGAAGGAACTGCTACTGCTGAAGCCATGACGATGTTATATGGATCGCGTACCAAAAATCAAAAAAAGAACAATGCCAATAAATTATTTGTTTCAGATGAAGTTTTACCACAAACTTTGGCTGTTTTAAAACCAAAAGCAACTGCCTTTGGAATAGAGTTAGTTGTAGGAAAAACAGAAGAATTTAAACCTTCACAAGAGTATTTTGCATGGATTGTCCAATATCTGGGTAAATACGGTAAATTGGTTAATTATACAAATTTGGTTGATTCAGCAAAAGAATTTGAAATAGCAACTATTGTAGCTGCTGATATTTTATCGCTAACGCTTTTAACGCCTCCGGGTGAATGGGGAGCTGATGTAGTTGTAGGAACCACACAGCGTTTAGGAATTCCTTTAGGTTTCGGAGGACCTCATGCTGCTTATTTTGCTACATTGGAAAAATACAAACGAAATATTCCGGGACGTATTATTGGGATTTCAAAAGATCGTTATGAACGTAAAGCCTACAGAATGGCTTTGCAAACGCGTGAACAACATATTAAAAGAGAACGAGCAACTTCAAATATTTGTACAGCTCAGGTTTTGCTGGCTGTCATGGCAGGAATGTATGCTGTTTATCATGGTGCAGAAGGGTTAAAAAATATTGCAAAAGAAATTCATCTTAAAACCAAAAAAATAGCGGATAGCGTTTCAGGAAATGTAAATGAATTTTATTTTGATACATTACATTTTACAAATATTGATACGCAAGCGATAAAAATAAAGGCAGAAGCAGTAAAAGTTAATTTTTATTATGTAAATGATTCAGAATTAGTAATTTCAATAAATGAAACAACTTCAGATGTAGATGTAAAAGAAATTATTTCTTTGTTGGGAGGAACGGATTCTCAATCAGATGAAAAATTAAAAATTCCTGAAAAATTAAAAAGAACTTCTACCTTTTTACAAGAAGATGTCTTTAAAAAATACCATTCTGAAACTGAAATGATGCGTTACATTAAACGTTTGGAAAGAAAAGATTTGTCTTTAAATCATTCCATGATTTCGTTAGGGTCGTGTACAATGAAATTAAACGCAGCAACACAAATGCTTCCTTTAAGTTGGGCAGAGTGGAATGATGTGCATCCGTTTCAACCTGAAGAACAAGTAGAAGGTTATTTGGAAATGATTCAAAATTTGGAGAATGATTTATCTGAAATTACAGGATTTTCAGCTACTTCTTTACAGCCTAATTCCGGAGCACAAGGAGAATATGCAGGACTTATGGTTATTAAAAAATACCATGAATCCAAAGGAGATCATCATCGAAATATTGTAATTATTCCGGCTTCTGCTCATGGAACAAATCCGGCTTCTGCAACTATGTCGGGAATGGAAGTGGTTGTAGTGAAATCATTAGAAAACGGAAATATTGACTTTGAAGATTTAAAATTAAAAGTAGCAAAACACAGTCATGAATTGGCTGCATTAATGATTACCTATCCTTCAACGCATGGAGTATTTGAAAGTCATGTTTTAGATATTACCCATTTAATTCATGAACATGGAGGGCAGGTATATATGGATGGTGCTAATATGAATGCACAGGTTGGTTATACAAGTCCGGGATTAATTGGGGCAGACGTGTGTCATTTAAACTTACATAAAACATTTGCCATTCCGCATGGAGGAGGAGGACCCGGAGTTGGACCTATTTGTGTAGCAGAGCACTTAAAGCCCTTTTTACCTTCAAATCCGATTATAAAAATAGGAGGAGAGCAAGGAATTGAAGCTATTTCTTCAGCTCCGTATGGCTCTGCTTTGGTTTTATTGATTTCATATTCTTATATCAAAATGTTAGGAGCAGAAGGATTAAAGAAAGCAACAGCCTATGCTATTTTAAATGCTAATTATTTAAAATCGGTTTTAGAAAAAAAATACGATATATTATATACCGGAGAAAACGGCTATGTTGCACATGAAATGATTGTAGATTTTAGAAAATTTAAATCTTTAGGAATTGAAGTTGTAGATGTAGCTAAACGTTTGATGGATTTTGGATTTCATGCACCAACCGTCTCTTTTCCGGTGGCAGGAACCTTGATGATTGAACCAACTGAAAGTGAGAGTAAAGAGGAAATAGATCGTTTTGCAGAAGCTTTGATAACCATTAAGTCAGAAATAGAGGAAATTGCGGAAGGAAAAGCCTCTGAAGAAAATAATGTATTAAGAAATGCACCGCATATTATGGAGCAAATTACAGCTGATCAATGGGATTTTCCTTATTCGAGAAGTAAAGCAGCTTATCCGTTAGAATGGGTAAAAGAAAATAAATTTTGGGCAACCGTTAATCGAATTGATGAAGCCTACGGAGATCGGAATTTAGTATGTACGTGTACTCCTATTGAAGAATATGTATAAGATATAAAACATCATAAATTCTAAAAAAGCTTGCTCATTTTTATCAGGCTTTTTTTAGTAACTAATAGAAATTCCTAATTGTTTTAAACGGCTTCGAATATCTTTATCGTAGTTTTTGAGAGGTCGTTGTAAACTGTAAATTTTATAAGGATCTTTTTTTTCAATGTATTTCAAAGTGTCTTTTTTATTATTATAAACATAGTTTAAGGCTTTCTCCTCAGTCTCTTTACCTGTTTTAACACATTGGATAGGTCCGCAGGCATACCATAAATTATTTTCTTTCCAACTAATGACTAATGCAGGAGATTTTCTATTTAAATCTGATAGATTTAATGAATGCGTTTTTGAATTAAGCATAAAAGAGGAGGAAATAAGAATAGATAAGACAAAAAACATTATTTTATTAACCATACTATAAAGTTTAGTTTATTTTGCTACAAAAATAATTATTGAAATAAATTAATAACCGATTTTACTCAATGAAAGGAAGTTTAAGCAGGGTGTAACGATAAAACACATCGTTGAATAAAAAAGCTGTCTTTTTAGACAGCTTTTTTAAAACTTTATTTCTTTTGAACACTTTTTGCCTGAATATCCATCAACTTCATAAATTCTTCTAACTTTGGAAGGATAATAATTTCTGTTCTTCGGTTGATAGAACGCCCTTCAGGAGTTAAGTTAGAGGCTTTAGGTACATATTCAGAACGTGCACCGGCAGTAATTCTTGCAGGATTAATTTGTAAATCGTTCTGTAAATAACGTGCAATAGCTGTAGCTCTCATTGCTGACAAATCCCAATTATCTTTAATAAATTGAGTAGAAATAGGAACATTATCTGTATGTCCTTCTATTAGAATGTCATAATCTTTGTAATCGTTTACTACTTTTCCAATTTTAGCCAAAACGGTTGCAGCCTGAGTATTGATTTCATACTTCCCTGATTTAAATAACATCTTGTCTGATAAGGAGATAAAAACAACGCCTTTTTTTACTTGGATTTGTACGTCTTGATCATTTACATCATCCAATGAACGCTTTAAACGTCCGCTCAAAGCCTTGTTTAGCGAATCTTGCTTTTGATTCTGAGCAATCAAATCTTTTATGTAGCTGTTTGAAGAGTTAATTTCATCTATCAGCTTACTAATATTGGTATTTCCTTGCTGGTTTAAACTTACACAACTTTCTAATGATTTTTGCAATGTAGCAATATTTCCTTCTAAAGAAGATATTTGTGAATTTAAAGCAGAATTTTTAGATTCCAATCCGGATTTTAAAGAATTACATTCTTGTAAACGTCCTTCATACACCCCTAATTCATCGAGTGCTTTGGTGTATTTTCCATTTAATGTATCAAATTCTTTTTTGCTGACACAAGAAGTCAGCACTAATCCGATAAGAGAACTTAAAACGAGTATTTTCTTCATTTTATGATTGTTTTTATTTTTAATAATCTACCAAAGTTAATAAATTTAATGGATTCAAATCAAATATAATACTTTTTAACCTTTAATTTTTTGTTAAAATAGGAGTAAAATTTTATTATTGGAAACATATAAATGTAATTTCTGCTATCCTAATAAAGTATTCACATTTTTTAAATCTTCAAAAGCAATCTTCAAACGTTTTTTAAAGGTTTCTTCACCCAAGCGAAGCCACCTGCGAGGATCGTAATACTTTTTATTGGGTTCTTCCGGTCCGTCCGGATTTCCTAATTGAGAAGAAACGAATTCTTTTTTCTCAAACATATAATCACGAATACCTTCTGTAAAAGCATATTGTAAATCGGTATCAATATTCATCTTAATTGCTCCATAACTGATAGCCTCATGAATTTTTTCTAATTCAGAACCCGAACCTCCGTGAAATACAAAATCAACGGGTTTTTCTTCCGTTCCGTATTTTTCTTGAATGTATTTTTGAGAATTATCTAAGATTTTAGGTGTTAAAACAACATTTCCAGGTTTATAAACACCATGAACATTGCCAAAAGCTGCTGCAATGGTAAAACGATGAGAAATTTTAGAAAGTTCTTCGTAAGCATAAGCTACTTCTTCCGGTTGTGTATATAATTTTGAGTCGTCCACATTCGTGTTATCTACACCGTCTTCTTCACCTCCGGTAATTCCTAATTCAATCTCTAAAGTCATATCCATTTTTGCCATACGTTCTAGATAGGTTTTACAAATGGCAATATTTTCTTTTAAAGGCTCTTCAGATAAATCAATCATATGAGAAGAAAATAAAGGTTTTCCTGTTTGTGCATACCACTTTTCAGAAGCATCTAACAATCCGTCGATCCAAGGTAATAATTTTTTAGCACAATGATCTGTATGAATAATTACAGTTACACCGTATGCCTCAGCTAAGTCATGAATATGTTTTGCTCCGGTTATTGCACCTAAAATAGCTGCTTGTTGGTTTTCGTTGGATAATCCTTTTCCGGCATTGAAAACGGCTCCTCCGTTTGAAAATTGAATAATAACAGGTGAATTTAATTCTGCCGTTGTTTCTAAAACGGCGTTTATTGTATTGGAACCGACAACATTAACTGCCGGTAACATATAACCATTCTTTTTTGCATCTTTGAAGATTTCTTGAACCAAATCTCCGGTAGCAACACCGGGAGCAAACTTTCTATTCATTTTTTTTATTTTAAAAGGTCAATAATTTATTGTAACAAATATACGGTTTTTAAAATGGATATCCAATACCAATATTCAAATTAGGATTCCAAATTTTAAAATCGTTGAACCATCGTTTACCCTGAATTTGATTGGGGTCATGTATTTTGTAGGCTAAATCCAATCGGAGTACAATGTCGTATCCCATATCGTAACGTAATCCAAAACCGGACCCAATGGCAATTTGTTTGTAAAAAGAATCCAATCGGAATAAAGATTCAGGGCGGGCATTGTCGCTAATTGCCCAAATATTTCCGGCATCGACAAATAATGCTCCGTTTATGCTGTTACTTAATTTTCTTCTCCATTCAAAACTGGTGGTTATTTTTAAATGTTCGGTAGAAAAACTTTGGCTTCCGTAGTTGCTTTCACCCGGTCCCAATTCATAAGCTCTCCATGCTCTGATGTCATTTGACCCTCCTGCAAAATAAGTTCTGCTAAAAGGTGCTGAACCAGCATTTCCATAAGGGTAAGTAAATCCCAGCAAAAGGCGGGCTGCCAATTTATTTTTTTTACTCAGATTCCAGTATTTCCGTGTATCAAAATCAAATTTTAAAAATTGAGCATAACCGATACCTAATATGGAGTTTTTATAAATAATAGCATCTTCTATGGGTTTAAAATGAAAAGCTTGGTCTAACAGATTCAAGGTATTTCCTGCAGCTTCTATTCTTCCTCTAAAATAAATAGGATTTTTTTTGGAATTATCACGTCTTCCATCATACTCAAAAGTGTAAGAAGAAGAGTTGATGAGTACATCCTCCGTAATACGCCTTTGACGTTGTATCATATCTACATAATCATCATAAACGGTCTGGTTGTAATAGGGAGAGTTCCTAAATTCCCAATCTCGCATGATGACCAAAGACATCAGATCATCTGAAATATTTCCATCGTTGTATTCTGTGGCTATACCTACACGAAAATTAAAGTAATTGTTATATTGAGCATCACGAATGGCACGATCACTGGTATAAAGATCGAAATAGTTTTCTTTATTCAAATTTTGAATGTATTGGATATTGGATAGTTCGATTTTATGAGAAACCGTATTACTGGAATTCCAAGTGTAATCAATAATGTTGGATAATCCTACTTTTCCAATTCCAATATTATTTTGCCAAGTGGCTGAGAGATTAATATTGGTTTTCGGATTGGCTGTTTTAGAAAGCATTCCTTCTGTATTTTTAAAAGGAATAATAAAACGAGGAAAGGTTAATTTTCCTCCAACAGAGGCTTCCATTGCAAATCCGGAAGCATTATCAATATTGGCAACAGTACCGCCCATTAGTTTTAACGATAACTCCAAATTTTCAGCACCTCCGAAAATATTTCTTGATAATAACGATATGTTGGGAGAAAAACCAATGGTTAAATAATTGGAAGCAAAGGTGTCAAAACTTAAATCCAATCCGTATTTTTTTTGAGGGGTAAGAAAAATGTTGGATATTAAATGGTTACCGTTTGAAATAGTGTCAAGTTGGTAACGGATTTCGGGGGTTTGAAAATTTCTTAAACTATTAAAATTATTTTTGGTAAGAATATCATTTTGTAATCTGTAAATAGAATCGGTTTCAACAGTTGTAATATCAGTAAAAACTCTGGGTTTGTAATTCAAATAATCATGACTTAGAATATCATAACCTCTGTGATAAATGGGTTCTTTTTCAGGTAGATTATAACCTTTTAAACCGGAATGATCGGATACAATATTAACTTTTGAAAGCGTATAAACTTTATTGTAATTATCTAAAGAATCTGCCTTGGCAGGACCAATATTAATTACGCCGATTAATCTTTTATTGCCTAAATTTACCGAGTCAACTTCCATGCGGACATTTCCGGATTGAAAATAATAATACCCGTTGTTTTTCATTAATTTAACAATGCGGTTTTGTTCTTCCGAAAAATGATCTTCACTGAAATTTTGTCCCTTTTTTAAAAAAGATTGCTCTAAATTTTTTAAGTAAAGTTCTTTAATTTTTTCATCTTTTATAAAATACAACAACGAGTCAATAATATAAGGCTTTCCTTTGGTTACGTGATAAATAACTTCAGCTTTCTTTTTATTAGGATAAATACGGGTTTCACTGGTAACTTCTGCATCTAAATAACCTTCTTTAAAACCGTAATAATTTTTTAATGTACGTTCCGATTTATGAGTAAACGTAGAATCAATCAATTCGGGTAATGCTTGGTTCCGTACTAAAAATTTATTGCGAAGCATAATAAGACTTTTAAAGAAAAAAGGTCTTTCAGCCTGAGTCCATTGGTATAAAGAATCGGTTTTTATGAGTAAAGAATCTAAATCTTTTTCCGTTCTATTATCAATTTTATACCAATCTTCCAATGCCGGTTGGAGATCTTTATTGGTAGAATTGTAAAACCACAACCCAAAGGGGAAAAAGAAAAAAACTTTTTTATTGGTTTTTTGAAAAATACTGTTGTAAGCATCACCTCCGAGCAGTTTTGAGCCATCTTCTTTAATAACATTCTTGGATAAAAGATAATCGCCTTCTTGTATTTTTTTCGTAGAAGAACATGAAAAAATAAAAAAAAGCAGTATCAATAATGTTATTTTTGTTCTAAATTGTGTCAATTTTAGATTTATTTACAAATATATGCTAACAAAAAATCATTCCAAACTTATTCAATCGTTAAAACGTAAAAAGTTCCGAAATCTACATAAATTATTTGTAGTAGAGGGGGTTAAATCGGTAAAAGAAGTTTTGAAAAGTACGGTTCAGGTTGATAAAATTTTTTGTTTGGAAACCTATAAAAATGAGTTTACAGGCGATTTTGAAAAATATATTATTTCAGAAAACCATTTAAAAAAGGTAAGTAATTTAAAAGCACCTCAAGGTGTTTTGGCGTTATGTAAAATAGAACAGAAGCCTCTCTCTATTACGGATGATGAATTAATTGTAGCATTAGATGGAGTAAACGACCCGGGCAATTTAGGGACGATTATTCGTTTGGCAGATTGGTTTGGTATTAATAAAATTATTTGTTCTGAACATACGGCAGATGTTTACAATCCAAAAGTAATACAGGCAACTATGGGCTCTTTTACTCGGGTAGAAGTCTATTATACCGATTTGAACGTTTTTTTAGAAAACAGTTCTCAAACCATTTTTGGGGCATTTTTGGCAGGAGAAAATATCTATAAAAAAAACTTGCCTGATACAGGCATCATTGTTATGGGAAATGAAGCCAACGGTATTTCAAAAGAAATAGAACGTTTTATAAACAAAAAAATAACCATTCCTTCCTTTGGAAAAAAAACGCCGGAAAGCTTAAATGTAGCCGTGGCAACTTCGATTATTTTAAGTGAATTTAGAAGAAAGAGTTAAAGTAGGGGTAGGCATTTTCATTCAATAAAAAAATCCCGAATATTCGGGATTTTTTTTATTTCTAAAAGCGTTAATTTAGAATTTGTACCCAACAGAAAATTGGATAACACTGTTACGATATTTTTCTGTATTGGTTTTTACATCATTAAAATTACTTAACCCTATGTTGTAACGAGCATCAGCAAAAATATTTTCGGTAAAGTCATAACCCAATCCAAGATTTAAACTAAAATCCACCGATTTACAATTATCTTTCACATCCGTTGTTGAAAAGGGAGTTTTAGCTTTAGCCCCCATTAAAAAACCGATTTGAGGTCCTGCCTGAAGACTCAGTCGTTCCATAGGATAAAACTTAGCCATTAAAGGAATATTCAAATAGTTCAGTCTCAAAGTAGAATCAGAGTTATCCGATTTAGCACCTTGAGAAGAGTACACAATCTCAGGTTGTAAAGCAAGTTGATCAGAAAATTTAATTTCAGCGAGAACACCCGCAAGAAGACCTGCTTTTATTTTGGTATTTTGCTCACCTGTCACATTAGCAAGGTTTAAACCAGCTTTAGCACCAAATCTAACCTCTTGAGCTTGAGTGCTCATAAAACACAGAACTGTAACCACAGTAAATAATAATTTTTTCATTTCGTCTATAAAATTTATAATTAAATGTTAGGGCAAAGGTAATGTTTTTTTTAATAACACCTGTTGTGCATTTAAAAAAAGATTGTTCAAGTGATTAAAAAATCGTATATTTATTTGACTTTCAAACAATTAAATATCATGAACAATCTGATTGAAAATTACGAAATTATTTTGAATAATCTTAAAAATACTTGTAACGATATTGATAGTTTTACTCAAATTAGAAAACCAAAAATGAGTAATATGGAATTAGTTGCCCTAAATCTTACAGCAGAATATATGTCTATTAATACTGAATTACAGTTGTTTAGAAGTTT
>JBKEDE010000077.1:0-37386 GCA_047975265.1 Flavobacteriales bacterium | reverse complement strand
TTACTATTAGTCACTTTAAATGGCAGAAAAAGATTGGTGGCATCAATCTTAAAAGAAGAAACATTTATGGCATCATCACTATTACTAATTGATAATTCGTTTTTTTCACGATCAAATGAAAGCGTTTGATTTCCTAAAGGAACAAATGAAGTTCCGTTATAGTATTCGAATCTATTTTCACTTTCATCCCATAGTAACATACTTTTTGAAGTAGCGGTTACTTGATCTGAATTAGTTACACGAGGTATTAAAATTCCTGAATGAAAACTGTTAATGTCTAGTGTGGCTTTAGGGTCAGTTGTTCCGATCCCCACCTGAGCTTTTAAAACAATACTTAACATTACGGATAATGTTAGAGAGTAAATTTTTTTCATTTTCAAATCTTTAAAGTTTTTAATTAATGCAATTTTAAGAATATACAGCATACGATTGTATACTATAATGAAAACCGTTTGAGAGCGGGGTTTTGGGGGCAAGGGAAGGATAAGGAATTACATTTTAATTAAAAAAAAGTTGTAAACAATAATTTTTTATCTTATATTCGGATCGAAAAGCAAAACAATTCTAATTGTTCAGGATAAAAAATTGATAAAAACATAATGTTGTTTTTTTAAGAAGAGTAAACCAAAATTAATTTAAAAATCTTACCGATGAGACCTTTGTACCTTACCGTCCTTTTCATTTTCGTGTTTAATTGTATTAGGGGACAGTCACCGGGGGGTGTATCGGGGGTTTATGTATGGTTTGACACGGGTAATTTGACGGCGAGTCCTTTATCGGGATTTAAGTGGAACGATCGGGGGTTGGAAAGATTAAAGTTACGTCGTAGTGCTACGGTAGAATACAGTCACGGTTACCGCAATTATTTCAATTTTCATGCGGGTTTGTATTTTTATGACACGAGCAACGAGCCCTATTTTGAGACGGCAGGTTCGGGGATGGTTCAATCGACCTCCATCGGAGTCTTTGTGCCGAGTGTACGATTTGATTACAACCAGGTATTGTACACGATGGAGGGGAACCCGGGACATGAGGTAACGGTAACGACGGATGTAGTGGACCAGTCCTTGGATTCGACAAAAGCATCGTTGGACTACGGGAGCGAAGAGGGCAAAGACCTTCGTTATCAGGAAGGCGACCGGGAGGGCAGTCTTGTTCAGTACGGCGAGCAGGGCATGCGGGTACTGACGTATATGTTATCCAACAAGCCTTACCGTCCATCGGTATGGGGGTCATCAGAATCGGTACGGTTTGAGTTTGGAGATCAGGTGGGCGGTACGACTACGGAGACGGGTCTGTACAGTTTTTAGGGTTATATTCCGGAGTTTATTGTATATGCCCGCTTGTTGACGCCGTTGGAGCGGTATAAGGTAGAGACGTATTTGTCGATTAAGTACGGGAATACGTTGGATCGGTCGTACATAGGGAGTAACAGGGATTTATTGTGGGACATAGTCGAATCCCCGGAGTACAACCACCGGATTACGGGTTTGTACCGGGACGATGCGAGCGGCTTACACCAGCGTATGTCGACGACCTCACACCGTGAAAGCTATCCGTCCTATCTTATGGGATACAGTTCTTACTGGAAGGTTGATCCGCTGGCGGAGAAGTATCCGAATAGAAGTCCTTATTTTTCTGCTCTAATTATATGGATTCTGACGGGCAGGAAAAAATCATCGTAATTGGAAATCAAGGGAAAAGTATAGATTTTGAAAAAAAGATAGTGAAAATAAAACAGCTAATCATTTAAATAATGTGGATTGGCATATACCGTTGCTTTATCATCTCTTGAAAAACCAATTAAGCAAATACCCAACTCCTTAGCATAATCTACCGATAGAGAAGAACATGCTGAAATAGCTATAACAAAAGGAATTTTTGCAATAAATGCTTTAGAAAGAATTTCATAAGATACACGCCCACTAACGAGCAAAATATGTGCTTTTGGTAAGATCTGTTGATTTAAAAGTTCTCCAATTGCTTTATCAACAGCATTATGGCGACCTATGTCTTCTTTAAGTGTTAAAAATTGGTTACTTGAATCAAAAAGAACTGCAGCATGCGTCCCCCCTGTTTTTATAAATAGAGTTTGCTTCTTTTTCATAAAAGAAAACAACGATTTAATTTCTTTCAAACTTACCCGATTTTCATTTTTTAAAGGTAAACCGTTGAACGATAAATCCTCAATTTTTTGTTTACCACAAATACCGCAAGAAGAAACAGAAAGTAAAGTTCGTACATTTAAATAACCTTTTCCTAAGTTTTCTTTATCAATCAAAACATTAACGATTGAAAAACCATTTTCAGATTCTTTTATGGTTTGATATTCTAAATTTTGTTTTTCTCTATAAATTGTTTCTGCCAACAACAGTCCTCTAATTAATTCTTCATCATTTCCCGGAGTTCGCATTACAACCGTATAAGGCTCATTATTTATGTTAATTTGTAAGGGAGCCTCTACAACTAATATATCTTTTGTTTTTTCCGAATGACTTGAGCAAATTCGAATTGCTTCATACATCAAAGATTCTTTCATCTTTTTTATTCTTTTTTGCAAAATTTCAAAAAGTTTTTTTTAATTAAATCTTTTCAAAATCAACAGCGACTACTTTATATTCAGGCGTTAAGGTTTCTTTATCACCTACATTTCCTGTTATTAAGTTAATAAAAACTTTTGGTTGATGAAAGGAAGTTCTGACAACCCCTCGCTTTACGTTTTTAGAATATTTTGTTAAAATTTCAACGCTTCCTCTTTCGGATGAAATGCGTACTAAATCACCATCTTTTACTCCTTTTTTGATAGCATCTTTAGGATGAACTTCTAACATATCGTCTTCTAAAATAATTTGGTTGTCCGTTCTTCGTGTCATCGTTCCCGAGTTATAATGTTCTAATTCTCTTCCTGTGGTTAAAATAAACGGAAAATCATTTGCATGTGTTAAAATTTCGGGGCTTTCTTCAAAATCAAAATAATGAAATGTTCCTTTCCCTTTTTTAAACTGACCGTTTATATGTATTCGTTGGGTATCGGTACCGTCTTCCAAAACAGGCCATTGCAGACCGTTATCACCTAAACGTTCCCAACTTAATCCTTTCATAAAGGGTATTATATCTGCAATTTCTTTGATCACCTCAGAAGCTGAATATTTCAATCCGGTAGGTTGGTCGTATCCCAAATAATGCATCATATCAATAATAATCTGTCCGTCGGGTTTTGTATCTCCAATAGGTTCAATTACTTTATTTACGCGTTGTACGCGGCGTTCTCCATTCGTAAAAGTTCCATCTTTTTCAAAATAAGAAGAAGCCGGTAAAATAACATCTGCCATTTTAGCCGTAGCAGTCATAAAAAGTTCTTGTACTATGATTAGGTCTAAGTTTTTAAATGCTTTTATACTGTGGTTGGTATTAGGGTCGGTCATGATGGTATCTTCTCCCATTATGTACATAGCTTTTACTCTGCCATCAATAGCGGCCTCTAACATTTCAGGAGCTTTTAACCCTTCATGCTCCGGCATTTTCTTTACACCGTATTTACTGGCATAATAAGCTTTGTTTTTAGGATCATTCACATCCAAATAACCTGCTCCTTGATGAGGTTGTATCCCCATATCAGCAGCTCCTTGCACATTATTTTGACCTCTTAAAGGATTTAATCCAACCCCTTTGTGTCCTATGTTTCCTGTCATCATAGCCAAGTTGGATAATAACATAACCGTTTTACTTCCTTGAAAATGTTCGGTTACGCCTAATCCGTGAAATTCCATTGCTCGATTTGCCGAAGCATAAGCTATAGCTGCTCTACGAACCTGTTCTTTTGGTACGCCTGTTATTTTTTCCATCTCATCCATATCCAAATTGGATACATGGTTAGCATATTTTTCATATTTTTCTGTGTAGGAGTTGATAAAATCTTGATTTACTAAATTTTCTTTTATAATATAATGCCCTAACATATTAAGAATTGCTACGTTGGTTCCGGGTCTTATTTGTAAATGATGTTGGGCTAATCGGGCTAACTTCGTTTTAATTGGATCGACCACTATGGATGTTATACCTCTCATAAAGGCTTGTTTAATTTTAGCACCGGTTACCGGATGTGCTTTTACCGGATTTGCTCCAAATACAAAGATGGCATCGGCTTCTTTTAAATCTTCTATTGAATTGGTTGCAGCTCCTGTACCAAAGGCTTGTTGCATTCCATAAGCCGTTGGGGCATGACAAACTCTTGCACAACCATCAACATTATTAGTTCCTATGGCTACACGAAGCATTTTTTGCATTAAAAAATTCTCTTCATTTGTAGCTCTTGAAGAAGAAATTCCTGCAATGGCATCGGGTCCGTATTGGGTTTTAATTTCTGTTAATTTGTGGGTAACAAATTTATAGGCTTCTTCCCAACTTACTTTCTCAAATTGACCGTTTTTCTTAATCATAGGTTCTTTTAAACGGTCAGGATGGTTATAAAAGTCAAATGCAAAACGACCTTTTAAACAAGTATGCCCCTCATTTACTTCTGCTGTTTCAGGTGCTTGGATTCCTTTTATTTTACCATTGATAACCGAGACTTCTAATTGACAACCTACGCCGCAATAAGTACACGTTGTCCGAACAGTTTTATCGGCAATCAATGTTTTTGTTTCATATTTATCTATTAAAGCTTCCGTAGGGCAAGTTTGGACACACGCTCCACAAGAAACACAAGCTGATAGGTTAAATGTTGTATCAAAACCTTTTATGATATTGGTTGCAAACCCTCTTCCGGACATTCCTAATACCATTTCGCCTTGAATTTCTTCGCAGGCTCTTATGCAACGAAAACAGTTAATACATTGGCTTAAATCAGACTTTATATAAGGATGTGATGAGTCCGGTTGAATATCCAAATGATTTTTTCCTTTAGGATACCGTACATCGGGTATTCCTATTTGTTGAATGGTTTTTTGAAAAGGCGTTGCTCTTTTATCTTCTTTTGGAAATACTTTATCAGACGGGTAATCGGTCAGAACCAATTCTACAATATTTTTTCGTAATCGTTGTATCTTTTCTGTATGAGGATACACATAAAATCCTTCTGACACGAACGTATGGCAAGAAGCCATTGTGCGGGTAAGACCGTCTTTTTCTTTGGCTACTTCAACAGAACAGACTCTACAAGAACCAAAATTGTCTAATCGATCATCTTGACACAAAGTAGGAATGGCGTTTTTATCTTTTTCTATTCTTCGTATGAATTCTAAAATGGTTTCTCCTTTTTTAAATTCATACGCTACATTGTTTATATATGCTTTCATTTTTTTAGGGTTATGCTTTGTTCAAAATATTATTTGGAAAGAATTAATTAAAGTATTGATTTAATTCTTCTCCAAAATATTGTAAGGCATTTTTTACCGGTAATGGGATTCCTCCTCCTAATGCACAAAGGGATCCTATTTCTAAGGTTTCTAATAAATCATTAAAAAGTTTTCGGTCAATGGTATGGTTTTCCTTTTGTGCTTTTTGTAATAATTCCATTCCTCTGTAAGAACCTATTCGGCATGGATAGCATTTTCCGCAGGATTCATCGGCGGTAAATTTCATGAGATGTTCTAAATATTTTATCATAGGAAAATCTACTGGAATGGAAACAAAGCTGGCATGACCCAATAAAAAACCCTTATCTCCCAATGATTCAAAGTCTAACGTTAGTTCCGGTATTTTGGAAACGGGAACGATTCCTCCCAACGGTCCTCCTATTTGTAGTGCTTTTATTTCTGATTTGAATCCTTTACCGTAGTCATTAAAAATCTTTTCTAAAGGAGTTCCCATCTCAATTTCATAAATTCCCGGAGCTTTAAAATAACTGTCTAAAGAAACCAATTTTGTTCCTGTTGATTTTTCTGTCCCCAAAGAAGCATACGCTTTTCCTCCATGTTTTAATATCCAATGAATATTGGCAAAGGTTTCTACATTACTTAAAACGGTCGGTTTTCCAAACAAACCGTATTGAACCGGATAAGGAGGACGAACCCGAACTTCCGGACGCAATCCTTCAATAGAATTTAAAAGAGCTGTTTCCTCACCGCATACATAGGAGCCTTGCCCTTGTATAATTTTAAAACGAAAATCATGGATTATATTTTTTTCTTTTAATTCTTCAATGGCGTTATGTATAATCCGTACAGAATCCGGATATTCTCCCCGAATGTATAAAACGCCTGTGTCAGCACCTACTGTTAAACCAGTCATGTACATTCCAAACAATACTTTATGAGGCTGCTGTTCCATCAAATACATATCTGAATAAGCTCCGGGATCACCTTCATCTGCATTGCAAACAATGTATTTTTGGTTGTTTTTTTCTTTAATTACAGCATCTAACTTAATCCAAAAAGGAAATCCCGAACCTCCTCTTCCTCTTAAATTCGATATTTTTAATTCTTCGATTACTTTATGAGGATGATTTCCAAACAAATCCGATAGGTTATAAAAATCTTGAACATCTTCTATTACCGAAGTTAATACTGGCGTTGTATTGCAATCTGTTTGATAGTTGTTTTCCTGATATTTTTTATTTTTTAAAATAGTATTGAGCTCTTCTTTATCATCTATCGAATACGTTTTACTGTTATACATAAAAGCATTCCCTGAATGACAGCGTCCTACACATGCTGCATGTCCTATTTCTTCTTCTTTAAAATAATTTTTTATTTTTTCATTCAAACTAGATTGTGTTCGGGCTACCATACAGGCTGTTCCGCTACACACATGTATTTTTTTGTTACGATTTTCTTTTCTTGTAAAATCATAAAAAGAAGCGGTTCCTGTAACAACTGATTCATCGATCAAAAAACGTTTGGCTAATTCGTGAAAATTTTCCTCTGAAGCATTTTTATGAGATAAATCGGCTATGTTTTCAAACAAATTGTCTTCTAATTCCCCTCGAGAGGAAAGACTCCGTACACTTTTATTTGCCATTTTTCAGGTTTGTTTTTAAGTATGTAAAACCCAAATATAGTATCTTTTTTTTTGAAAATTTTAATTTCTTGAAGCCCATATAAAATGAGCAGTGCTATTTCAGAGCAATTCATTGGCTAAATTAGCCAATTCCGATCGTTCTCCTTTTTGAAGTTTAATGTGAGTAAATAAATTTTGTCCTTTCAAACGATCGACCAAATAAGACAATCCATTGGATTGCTCATCCAAGTAAGGAGTGTCAATTTGACGAATGTCTCCCGTAAAAATAAATTTAGCATTTTCTCCCGCACGCGTAATGATTGTTTTTACCTCATGCGGTGTTAAGTTTTGAGCTTCATCGACTATAAACATAATATCGGATAAACTTCTGCCTCTAATGTAAGCTAATGGTGAAATTAAGAGTTTTTCTTCTTCTAGCATTTGAGTAATTAATTTAAAATATTTATCGGTTTCTTTATATTGATGTTGAATAAATTTTAAATTGTCCCAAAGCGGTTGCATATAAGGGTCTATTTTCGATTTTATATCGCCGGGTAAAAACCCTAAATCTTTGTTACTCAAAGGAACTATGGGGCGTGCCAAATAAATTTGTTTGTATGTTTTACGTTGTTGTAAAGCTCCGGCTAATGCTAAAAGCGTTTTCCCTGTACCGGCAACACCATAAATAGAAACCAATTTCACATCCGGATTCATCAAAGCATGCAAGGCAAAAGCCTGTTCGGCATTTCGGGGTTTTATACCGTAGGCTGCGTGTTTGTTTACTTTTTCTAAAATATGTTTGAAAGGATTGTAATAAGCCAGTCCTGACGAGCCTTCTTCCGTTTGTAGGATATAGTAATAATTGGGTTTCAGTTCAAAATCTTCAATTTCTTCTGCTGAGATTTCAGTTTGTTGGTATAGTTTATCGATAAAATCTTTGGTAACGCGAACGGTAGAAATTCCTTCATCTAAATCATCTACATCGTTTACTTTTCCTGTTTTAAAATCTTCGGATTGTAACCCCAGTGCTTTCGCTTTTAAACGCAGGTTTATATCTTTGGTAACCATAATGATTTCCCTGTCTTCTTCTTGCTCTTTCAAACTTAAGGCAGCATTGAGAATTTTATTATCCATAGACGATTCATTAAATGCTTCAATGGCATTTACACCTTTTACCTCTGCATTTAAAACGACTTTAAAACGTCCTTTATTTTCGCCCGGAAGCGGAATCCAATCATTAATTGGATATTGATTGGAACACCGATCCAAAAAACGAATAAATTCACGAGCTTCAAAATTTTTTGTTTCTGATCCTTTTTTAAATGTATCCAATTCTTCCAAAACGGTTATAGGGATGGCTACATCGTGTTCTTCAAAGCTTATTATGGATTGATGGTTAAATAAAATAACAGAAGTATCCAATACAAATATTTTAACTGACATAAATTATGTATTTTCATTAAAATTAATTAAATTGCTGGAAATTGCACATTAAAAAACAATTAAATGTTAAAAATTTAACATGTTTTTTGATAGAATGCCCTAATAAATATTATTGATAAACCTAACAAAAGGAGAATGAAAAATAGTTTCTGTTACCCTAAATCTGTTATAACAGTTGTCTTGTTTTTAACATGTTTTTTTGCCAAGAGTCAGGAAACTTTTGACTTATACGGAGATGCTGTTAAAGAAAGTAGTGATATTTATCGGCTTACAGAGGAGAAATTTACACAAACGGGTGTTATTACCAATCTGTTTCCTATTGATTTAACAAAAAATCATGAGTTTTACTTTGAATTAAATTTTGGAACAAAAGACAGAACCGGAGCTGACGGAATTACTTTTTTCCTTATCGATGTCTGCGAAAGTACTTTTTCGGGAGGAGGCGGGCTTGCCATTGGTACTTTTACAAAAAGCGTATTTGTTGAATTTGACACCTGGCAAAACGGTCATTTATCCGATCCTGCTGATGACCACATGGCTATCATGAGCAAGGGAAGTACAAACCATGGTTCAGGAGATGCCATTACACCACCCATTGAATTAGGCAATATAGAAACCAGAGACTTTTATAAAGTTAAAGTAAATTGGGTTTACAATTCTGCTCATTCTCAAACTTTTAAAGTAGAATTTCAATATTCCGACGGAAGTTCAAAAAAAAGAGAAGCCACTCAAAATTTTATCAACGATATTTTTAATAATCAATCATTTGTTTTTTGGGGATTTTCCGGATCTACGGGAGGTTCTAATAATATTCAGAAAGTACGAATTGACAATTCTTTAGAAACGAATCTTTTTGTTTGTAAAGGACAAGAAGTTACTTTAACTGCTCCAGAGAAAGGATCTAATTACAGTTGGACATCTTCTCCTTCATCCACTATTTCAAACAGTAACGGTTCTGTTATTAAAGTGTCGGTTAATGAAACAACAGTTTACACCTGTAATTATACCGATTTCTGCGGAAAAAACAAGGAGATTAAATATATCGTCCACATATTTGAAGCCTCTGCTTCTAAAGTTGACCTCACTTGCACAACAGATAAAGGTTCTATTACTTTAACTGCTAAAGATGGGCAAATTCCATACACTTATATTTTAAAAGATTCTTCCAGTTCAATTATCGGTTCTTTTACAAATAATAATACAAGTCATACTTTTAACAATTTAGGAGCAGGCATTTATACTTATACCATAAAAGATTCTAAATCATGTGATGAAAAAACCGGTACGATTTCTTTAAACGATCCTGTTCCTATTCTTACAGGAGAAAAAGATCAAAAATATTGTGAAGGAGATCCTGCTCCCAAACTTGTAGTAGCTTCAAATGCAGATGAAATCAAATGGTTTGATGATGCACTTTTGACAAACCAAGTTAATTCCGGTAGCGAATTTGTTGGTGCTACTCCGGGTGTTTACTATGTACAAGGAATAAATACAACGTCTTTATGTACTTCAGGAGTACTTCAGATCTCATTAACTGAAATACCACTACCTAATGTGATTTTATCATCAAATTATCAATATTTATTTTACGGACAAACATTGGAATTATATAGTAATGCCAATACAACAACAGAGTCCATATTATGGTCTGGTCCTAATAATTTTTACTCCATAGACACAGAAACATCGGTTCTTATTAACAAGACTGAACAAGGAGGTACTTATTCTGCAACAATTACTACAAATTCAGGTTCTTGCTCCAATCAAAATCAATTGGATATTTATACTTTTATAGATGTTGAAACCGCCTTAGGAGAAGATCGTGCTTCCTGTCGTGATGATGAAATTATGCAAATTTCCTATCCATATTACAGTTTCTTCACTTATTCTTGGAAAGGTCCTAATGGATTCTCCAGCACAAACCATGAAATTGAAGTCCAAGATAGAGGAGTTTATACATTGACTATAACGACTCCTGACGGAAACAAATCTTCAGGCTCAATAGAAGTTTATAAAAGTACGCTCGCTTTGGAAGAAGCTACCTCGTGTTTAAATCAGGTATTTATTAAGCCAACGGGTGGTAAAGAGCCTTACGAATTTTCTTTGGACGGCATTACATGGCAATCTTCTCCCATATTTTTAAATATACCGCAAGGCACTTACCAAGTTCATATTCGAGATGCCAATCAATGTTCCATTATGTCAGATAATCATTATTTTAAAAATTTTAAACTCTATCAAGCTTTTAGTCCTAACGGAGATGGGATTAATGATGTTTGGGATTTATCTGACTTAAAAACATGTCCTAATATTCAAGTTAAAATATTTGATCGTTACGGACGTTTTTTACATCAAATGAATCGGAATAATTTGATTTGGGATGGTACAGCAAAAGGAAAAACTCTGCCTTCGAATACATATTGGTTTGCTATTGATTTTAATGACGGGATAATTTCAACGATTAAATCACACATCACAATTAAAAGAAAATAAAAGCCCCGCTATAAAAAGTAGAGCGAGAAACGGGATTCGAACCCGCGACCCCAACCTTGGCAAGGTTGTGCTCTACCCCTGAGCTACTCTCGCAAAATTAAAAAAGAACGCTGTTGTCAGTTTAGAGATTACAAATATAAGCGACAGAAAATAATTTTCACTACTATTTTTGTTTTTTTTTAAAGAAGGAAAAAACCGGTGTAAAACAGAAAAAATGTATCTTTGCAACAGTAAGGAAAAGATATGAAAACACCTTTAGAAGAAGTTGCTCATAATGCACCAAAACCAAAGTGGCTACGGGTTAAACTACCAACAGGAAAAAAATATACAGCTCTTAGAAGTTTGGTTGACAAATATGAGTTGAATACCATTTGCCAAAGTGGAAGTTGTCCTAATATGGGAGAATGTTGGGGAGAAGGTGTTGCAACATTTATGATTTTGGGAAATATTTGTACTCGTTCCTGTGGATTTTGCGGTGTTAAGACAGGGAAACCCGAAACAGTAGATTGGGAAGAACCTGAAAAAGTGGCTCGTTCCATTAAGTTGATGAAGATACAACATGCCGTCATTACTTCAGTAGATAGAGATGATTTAAAAGACGGTGGATCAATTATTTGGGAAGAAACCATTCGTGCGGTTCGTCGTATATCATCTCAAACTACAATGGAAACTTTGATTCCTGATTTTCAGGGAAACCAAAAATCGATCGATCGAGTGTTAAAAGCTACTCCGGAAGTGATTTCCCATAATATGGAAACCGTTCGCCGACTGACAAGAGAAGTGCGTATTCAAGCCAAATATGAACGGAGTTTAGAAGTTTTAAGGTACCTGAAAGAATCCGGACAGAAACGAACAAAAACAGGAATTATGTTAGGATTAGGTGAAACACACGATGAAATTATTCAAACGATAGAAGATGTCCGAAAAGCAAAAGTAGATGTTCTTACAATCGGGCAATATTTAAGACCAACTAAAAATCATTTACCTCTCCGCGAATTTATTACACCGGAACGCTTTAAATTGTATGGAGAATATGCGGAAAGTCTTGGATTTAAACATGTCGAAAGTAGCCCGCTGGTTAGATCATCTTATAAGGCAAAAAAACACATTAAATAGCGATGTATTTGAAGTGATTTTTGTGAAACATAAAGTTAATTTATCTTAAATATACACGAAAAGGAAATATTTTTTCTAAAATTTCGTTATCTATAATAAAATAAACTATTTTTGTAGCGTTTTAGGCAAATTTTAGTACAAAAAACTATTTTTTAATATGAAAATGAACAATATAGCAATTTTGACAATACTATCTGTTTCCTTACTAACTTTGTCGAGTTGTGGAAAAAAAACCAGTGATAAATCTGAAAGCTTGACAGGGTGGAAAGCTAATGATGAAACAGGTTGGTATTTTAGTGGTGAGAAAGCTCCGAAACAAGGAGGAGGACCAGGAATGGTATTTGTTGAAGGAGGAACGTTCACAAAAGGACAAACAAAAGATAATGTATTGCATGATTGGAATAACACTCCAAGTCGCCAGCAAGTACGCTCTTTTTATATTTCAGAAACAGAGGTTACCAATCATGATTATAAAATGTATTTAGCATGGTTACGTTTATTTTTTGATCCAAAGATTAAAGATTATAGTGAGATTTATAGAGGGGCTTTACCGGATACGATGGTTTGGCGTAATAAACTATCCAGCCAGGAATTATTTGTAGAAAATTATTTTAGAGATCCTGCTTTTGATTATTACCCTATTGTCGGAGTAAATTGGCTACAAGCCAATAATTATACAGAGTGGCTGACTGACCGTGTGAACGAGAAGAAGCTAATGGCTGAAGGTATTATAGATAAAGATATGTACGTTTTTGAGTGGTCAGATAAAACGGAATTCTCCAATTCTAATCCAGCTTTCTATCATAAGCGTTATAAGGAAATGGGAACCAATATGTTTGGTGAGGAATCAAACATCTTTACAGATCACAAAAAAGCAAATGAAAGTACCTCATCAGACAAAAAAGGATTTTTAGGATTGGGAAAAAAGAAGCACACTAAAATAGGATCCTATAAAACCTATAATCAAAAATGGAAGGCTACGGCTAAAGTAAATTCAAAAGCGATTGCTCCATATAGATTACCTACGGAGTCTGAGTGGGAATATGCGGCGTTAGCCTTGATGAAAAACCGTGAATACAACCGATACAAAGGAAAAATAATACCTGAACAAGAATTAAGACAAAAAAGAGGAAGAGACAAAGGGGATTTTATAGCGAATATTAAGAGAGGTCGTGGAGATTATTCCGGTATTGGAGGATGGCAAAATGATGGTTATGCAATTACGTCTCCTGTGAAAAAATTTAAACCAAATGACTTAGGATTGTATGGGATGTTTGGAAATGTTTCGGAGTGGACTGCCGACGTATACCGCCCTATTATTGATGATGAGGCAAGTGATTTTAACTATTATAGAGGAAATTCGTTTAAAAAGACCATTCGTACGGACGGAGTAGTTGAAATTGTAGGTGTAGACATTAAATACGATACATTAGATGATGGTAGAATGGTGTACCGTTCTTTACCCGGACAGGTTAGAGAAGAAGTATATGACGAAGCTAAAAACTACCGAGACGGTGATCTTCAAACATTGTTAGACCCCTATCAAAATTTAGATGAAGAAGGAAATCCATTACCAATCGACACAGATTCTGAATTTAACAATCCGAAAAGAAATTTTATTGTAACGGAAGACGGAAGAGTTGTCTTACAAAAAGACAATACAGATGTTTCAACCGATATATCAGATAAAAACCGTGTCATTAAAGGAGGTTCGTGGAATGATAGAGCCTATTGGATGGATCCCGCACAAAGACGCTATATGATGGAGACAGAATCAGCTAACTGGGTCGGATTTCGTGTAGCTCATGACAGACTGGGGTCAGATTATATAAATAATCGATCAGCAAGAAGTTTGAAATAGTTTTAGGAAAATATTACTAAAAACCCCAAATCAGAATTGATTTGGGGTTTTTATTTGAAGAGATTGCTTCGCGATGCTTATTGCGTAATCACACGGAAGAAGAAAAGAAAATTTTTGTGTAAACAGATGCTATTTCATATATTAACGTGAATAATGTTTAAGCGGCACATTGAAAAATAGATATCATTGCGTTTTTGTTTTCGTAAGGTGTGATGTTGAGTGATGGTTTTTTCGGGAAGAAATGATACGTGATTAAGGCAGCAACCGTGTTTATCAAGAAACCCTCTGCCGAAATAAACATTTTAAAACAGTAATTACACTCTGTTAATAATAATTGTATTAGTCTTTCCTTTTTCAAAGGCCGGCATAGAAAATAAATTAACGATTAAATCACCCTCTTTAACAATCTCATAATCTATGGCTGTTTGTTTTACGTGTTCAAATATATCTTCTTGAGTTTCTCCTTTTGAATTATATAAAAAAGCTCGAACACCCCATAATAAACTTAACATACAAACAATTTTAGGGTTGTCGGTAAAGCATAAAATATGTGCATGAGCTCGGTATGAAGAAACCTGAAAAGCAGTATATCCACTATGTGTTAGTGTGATAATGGCTTCTGCTTTAACCCTTTGAGCTACTTTTGCAGCTTGGGCACAAGTTGTATTGGCAATATAATGCTTGTCCGTTTTTCTGGGTTTATACCTGGGTGTAATAACAGCTTCATCTAATTCAACAGCCCGCAAAATACTACTCATTCTTTTAATTACTTCTACCGGATATTTTCCAACGGAAGTTTCTCCGGAAAGCATCACAGCATCAGCACCGTCTATAACGGAGTTAGCTACATCATTAACTTCTGCCCGTGTTGGAGTCATGCTTTCAATCATACTTTCCATCATTTGTGTTGCAATAATAACCGGTTTCCGATCTAATTTTGCAGCATCTACTATTCTTTTTTGAATCAAAGGAACCTCTTCCATCGGGATTTCAACCCCTAAATCTCCTCGAGCAACCATTAAACCATCAGAATTATGAATAATTTCATCTAAGTTGTCAATGGCTTCCGGTTTTTCAATTTTTGAAATTACAGGAATCTTATAGTTTGAATGATTTTTTATCAATCGTTTAATGTCTTTCAAATCCTGTTTATGTCTCACAAATGATAAGGCAATCCAGTCTACATTTTGTTTACAGGCAAATTTGGCATCTTCAATATCTTTTGGAGTTAAGGCAGGCAATGATACTTTGGTATTGGGAAGATTCACTCCTTTTTTTGATTTTAAAGGTCCTCCTTGTATTACTTTTGCTTTAACGGTATCTTTTTTATTGGTCTCTATAATTTCTACGATTAATTTCCCATCATCCATCAAAACACGCTCACCGGGATTTACATCCTGAGGAAATTGTTCATAATTCATATAAACCCTTTCAGAATTTCCTATGATTTTTTTACTTATAAAGGTTAAGATATTTCCCGGATTGATAAATGCTCCTTCTTCAACCTCGCCAATTCGTAATTTCGGACCTTGTAAATCGGCCAAAACAGCCACATTGTAGCCTTGTTCTTTATTAATTTCTCTAATCAGCCGAATGCGTTCTGCTGCTATTTTATATTCTGCATGAGAAAAATTTATTCGAAATACATTGACTCCTGACCGAATCATTTCTAACATAATTTTTTTACTTCCTGAGGCAGGACCTAAAGTTGCAACAATTTTTGTTTTTTTACTGAATTTTATTGCCATATAAAATTTTCTAAAATATTAAATGAGAAATAGATTTGATGTTTGATATTTCTATTTGCTTTATTATTTGAATATTGGGTATTTTTTTTATTTTTTCTATAAGTTTTTCCGGTTTGTAACCGTAGCTTTTTAATATATAATCAAACTTTGATAATTCAGGAATTAAGAAAACTTTTTCTTCTTTAATCTTATTTTTAAATAAAGAGTTTTTTGTATTTTCCATCACACTATTTAACGTATTGTTTTTTAAGAGATTTAGTTCTTTTTGACCTTCTTCATCTATATATTGATACGAGGCAAAGCAAACCAATTTATTTTGCACAAATAGGTCTAAATCATGTTCCCACCGAATGAATTGTATTTTAAGAAATTGGTTTAGCCAATACACCAATTTATAATCAGGAAATGTACTGTGCAATACAATTACATCAAAATCCACCTCCTCTTTTATATCAAATAAATCAAAAGCCATAGGTTCGTTTCAAAAGTACAAAATTTGTATTATATTTTTTTATTTTGGGGAGGATAGTTTGTTTTGTAAAGAAAAATACGCTCGTTTTGCAGAAATTTCTTCAGCTATTTTTTTTGAATTTGCTCTGCCTTTGGCAATAACTTTTTTGTTAATTAGTAAAGAAGACATAAATATGATATTGTCTTCCGCATTTTCTTCTTCGAGAGTTACAAATTCCAATGTTTTTTTGTTTTTTTGAGACCATTCGATTATTAAACTTTTATAACTGGAAATTTGATTTTCCAACTGATCCAAATTAATAAACGGTTTAATGATTTTTCCATGAATAAATTTACGACACGTTTCATACCCCATATCTTCATAAATAGCTCCTATCAATGCCTCAAAAACATCTCCCAAAATATCTTTTGAATCTTTTGTTTTAGAATAAATTAAAGGTTTCAGATTTAATCTTTGTCCCAAATGATTCAGATTTTTCCTGCTTACTATTTTTGAACGCATTTGAGTCAGATAGCCTTCCTGTTCATCAGGTGCTTCTGTGTATAACCAATGAGCAATTACCGCACTTAAAACAGCATCGCCTAAAAATTCTAATCGCTCGTAATTATATTTTTTTCCCGTCTGTATATTTTTTTTAGAGGCTGACCGATGCGTAAATGCTTCCTTATAAACTGAAATATCTTGAGGAGAAAATCCTATGACATTCTTTATTTTTTTATAAAAAATTCCGTCTTGTTCCGGACGGGAAAATATTTTCTTAAAGAGTTGAATCATCCGTATTTTTTGAAAATAACGCATGCATTGTGTCCTCCAAATCCAAATGTATTGCTTAAAGCTACATTAATAGGTCGTTTTTGAGATTGATTAAATGTGAAATTTAATTTTGGGTCAATATTTTCATCCGGTGTATGAAAATTAATGGTTGGAGGCACTTCATTGTGTCGAATAGATAAAACCGATGCCAATGCCTCTACGATTCCTGCTGCCCCCAACAGATGACCTGTCATGGATTTAGTAGAATTAATGTTTATTTCGTAAGCATGGTTTTTAAACACTTCTACAATAGCTTTTGATTCCGCTACATCACCTAAAGGGGTTGAAGTTCCATGCATATTAATGGTATCTACTTCTTCCGGTTTTATACTGGCATCTTCTAAACAGTTTTTCATTACGGCAATGGCTCCTAATCCTTCCGGATGCGGTGCTGTAATGTGGTACGCATCAGCTGACATTCCTCCTCCTGCTAATTCAGCATATATTTTAGCTCCTCTTGCTTTTGCATGCTCCTCAGCTTCAACTACAAAACAGGCTGCTCCCTCTCCCATAACAAATCCATCTCGATCTTTATCAAAAGGGCGTGAGGCTGATTTAGGATCATCATTTCGAGTAGATAATGCTTTTAGAGCATTAAATCCTCCTATCCCACCTTCTGTAATTGCTGCTTCTGATCCACCAACAATAAATACATCTGCTTTTCCTAAACGGATGTAATTAAGGGCATCGATTAATGCATTTGCAGATGATGCACAAGCAGAAACCGTGGTGAAATTGGGACCTCTGAAACCGTATTTAATAGAGATGTGTCCGGGTGTGATGTCAGCGATCATTTTGGGTATAAAAAACGGACTATAACGAGGTATTCCATTTCCTGTCGCAAAGTTTGTTACTTCTTCTTCAAATGTTTTAATTCCTCCTATACCCGATCCCCAAATAACACCTGTTCGGGTTTTGTTTACTTTTTCAATATCTAATCCACTGTCTTTTATAGCCTCATCGGCTGAAATAATTCCAAATTGTGCACATTTATCTAATTGGCGGGCTAATTTCCGGTCAAAATAAGTACTTGAATCGTAATTTTTAACCTCACAGGCAAATTGTGTTTTAAATTGTGAGGCATCAAAGTTTGTAATAGGTGCAGCACCACTTACTCCATTCGAAATATTCTTCCAAAACTCTTTGGTGTTGTTTCCAACCGGAGTAAGTGTACCTAAACCTGTTACAACAACTTTTTTAAAATTCATATTTTATATGAAAATAGTGTTGTTAAACTATTTGTTAATTTCTTCAATGTAAGAAATTGCTTGACCAACGGTTGAAATATTTTCTGCTTGGTCGTCCGGAATTTGTACATCAAATTCTTTTTCGAATTCCATAATTAATTCAACAGTATCTAATGAATCTGCTCCTAAATCGTTTGTGAAGCTAGCTTCAGGTGTAACTTCGCTTTCATCAACTCCTAATTTGTCAACAATAATCGCTTTTACTCTTGATGCAATATCAGACATAATTCTTCAATTTTAATATTTATAATTTTAGGCAAAAATAGTAAACTTTATTAAAAAACAAGAATTTATTTTTAAGAGTAATCCTTTTTTATGTACGCCTAATTTATACATTCCTTTTTAATCTTTTCATTTTCATTATCAAACTAATTGAAAACATGAGCTTTATCAGTTTTGTTTTTTTAAAGTGTAACTTAAAATTAATAAACAATTGTTTTATAAAGAAATAGAATTATTTGTTTTGTGTTAAAAATACACTTGTTTTTAAATCTAAAAAAAGTTAAAAAACGTTCTTTTAAAGCCTAAAAAAACTATACATTTGTTATATATTTAATCATATAAAAAAAATTAAAATGAGTAAGGTTAATCTTGCAGATTATGGTATCGAAAATGCTACAATCAAGTATCAGTTAGCTTCTGACAAATTACACCAAGAAGTCATTGATAAAAAAATGGGAGTTGAATCAAGCCAAGGTGCAATAGCCGTTGAAACGGGAGAATTTACCGGTCGTTCTCCAAAAGATAGATTCATCGTAAAAGATTCTATCACAGAAAATTCCATTTGGTGGGATGGTAATATTAATATTCCTTTTGACTCTGATAAATTTGATGCTTTATACAAACGTGTAACAGAATATCTTTCCGGAAAAGAATTATACGTTCGTGATGCTTATGCATGTGCCGACCCTGAATATAAATTAAATATTCGTGCCATAAACGAGTATCCTTGGTCAAATATGTTTGTGTACAATATGTTTTTAAGACCTACAGATCAAGAACTGGAAAACTTTACTCCCGAATGGAAAATTATCAATGCTCCCGGATTTATGGCTGACCCTAAAATAGACGGAACCCGTCAGCATAACTTTGCTATACTAAATTTTACAAAAAAAATTGCCTTAATCGGAGGAACCGGTTATACGGGAGAAATGAAAAAAGGAATTTTTTCTGCTTTAAATTTTATTTTACCGAAAGAGCGTAATGTTTTCCCTATGCACTGTTCTGCCAATGTTGGAAAAAACGGTGATACAGCCATTTTTTTTGGATTATCAGGAACCGGGAAAACAACACTTTCAGCAGATCCAAATCGTCATTTGATTGGTGATGACGAGCACGGATGGACTTCAGATAACAACATTTTTAATTTTGAAGGAGGATGCTATGCAAAAGTAATTGATATATCAGCTGAAAAAGAACCTGATATTTATGCTGCTATCCGCAAAGGTGCTATCTTAGAAAACGTTGTTTTTAAACACGGAACGAATGAGGTTGATTATGAAGATGCTTCCATTACACAAAACACCCGTGTTTCTTATCCGATCGATTTTATACCGAATATTCAAAAACCATCATTTGCTAAAAATCCTAAAAATATCTTTTTCTTAACTTATGATGCTTTTGGTGTATTGCCTCCAATCTCCAAATTAACACCGGGTCAGGCAGCTTATCATTTTATATCAGGATATACTTCAAAAGTTGCAGGAACTGAGGCGGGTATTACCGAACCGCAAACAACATTCTCAGCATGTTTTGGAGCTCCATTTATGCCTTTACATCCGGCAGAATACGGTGCTATGCTCAGTAAAAAAATTGAAGAATCCGGTGTAAATGTATGGCTATTAAATACCGGTTTGGTAGGAGGAGCTTATGGTGTTGGAAAGCGTATGAGTTTAAAGCATACACGAGCTTTAATTACTGCTGCTCTTGAAGGAAAACTAGAACAAGTTCATTTTGATTCGCATAAAATATTTGGTGTGCAAATACCTCAAGAATGTTCAGGAGTTCCAAGCGAAGTTTTAAACCCGAGAAATACTTGGGCTGATAAAGATGCTTACGATGCACAAGCAAATTTATTAGCTTCTAAATTCAAGGCGAACTTTAAAAAGTTTGAAGATAATGCCAATGAAGCTATTTTGGCAGGTGCTCCTCAGTGAAATCATATAATCAATTTTTATTATAACAATCAATCCCGATTTATTTCGGGATTTTTTATTTTTGCTGTATGACCAAGCAAGAAAAAGTACAATTTGTAATAGATGAATTGGAAAAATTATATCCCAAAACGCCTATTCCTTTAGAGCACTATTCTCCTTACACACTATTATTGGCCGTTTTAATGTCTGCTCAAACAACGGATAAAAAGGTAAACGAAGTAACACCGGCTCTTTTTAAAAGAGCCGATACGCCTTACTTAATGATTCAGCTAACATGGGAAGAAATAAAGGATTATATTAAAGAAATCGGTTTGTCGACTACCAAAGCTAAAAATATTCATAGACTTTCTCAAATTTTAATTGAAAAATACGAAGGAAAAGTTCCTCAAACATATGAAGCCTTAGAATCTTTGCCCGGAGTCGGTCATAAAACAGCTTCCGTAGTGATGAGTCAGGCATTCGGTTTTCCTGCCTTTCCTGTCGATACACACATTCATCGCTTGATGTGGCGTTGGGGATTATCCAACGGAAAAGATGTCGTCCAAACTGAAAAAGATGCTAAACACCTTTTCCCTAAAGAGTTATGGAATAAATTACACCTTCAGATCATTTATTATGGTAGAGAATATTCTCCTGCAAGAAATATGAAATTAGAGGTAGATTTTATAACACAATGCATTGGAAGAAAGGAAGTTTTAAAAAATCCCTCTAAAAAAATAACTGTTTAAGTATTATTTAACATTTTTTAAGTACCTTTGCATCGTTAAGCTTTAACGAAAAATATATGCGAAATCCATTATTTTATGCTAAGGTTTTGTTGTTTGGAGAGTATGGAATTATTGAAAATTCTAAAGGGTTAACCATTCCGCTTAATTTTTACAAAGGAACCTTAAAATATGATAAAACCAATGAAAACGCATCTGTTTCAAATGGTTTTTTGATTGATTTTGCACAGTATTTGAATCACCTGCAAAGAGAACCTCTTTTTCCAAAATTTAATCTTTCCCAACTGTTTCAAGATCTAAAAAGAGGGATGTTTTTTGACTCTGATATTCCTCAGGGATATGGTGTGGGAAGCTCAGGAGCATTGGTTGCCGCTGTGTATGACCAGTATGCGATAGATAAAATCGATGTAGAACAAATCACAAAAGAAGAAATTAAACAGTTAAAGCAGATTTTTTCTAAAATGGAAAATCATTTTCACGGAACAAGTTCCGGAATTGACCCTTTAATTTGTTATTTAAATATTCCTTTACTGATTCATTCAAAAGACGATATTTCAACCATTGGGATTCCTAAAAGCAACGGAAAAGGAGCTGTGTTTTTGTTAAATTCCGGCACTCCGGGAGAAACGGAACCTATGGTTAGAATCTTTTTTGAAAAACTGAAAAATCAAGGTTTTCGGAAAACGTTAAAACAAGAATTTATCAAATACAATGATGCCTGCATCGATGCTTTTGTTAAAGGAGACAAACAACCTTTATTCAACAATTTAAAAGCATTGTCTACTTGGGTGCTTGTTCATTTTAAACCGATGATTCCCAATTCAATTTTAAACTTATGGCAACAAGGTTTAGAAACTAATTCTTACTACTTAAAACTTTGTGGATCAGGTGGAGGTGGTTATATTTTAGGCTTTGCTGAAGATTATGACAAAGCGGTTTCTTTGTTACAAAATTATCGTCCGGAGATTATTTACAGATTTTAAAAACGGCTTGTTTTGAGCTTTCAAAAACATATTCGGACAGCAATTGGTTTTATATCCAATGTTCGTTCATACAATATTACGGCCGTTTTTATTGCTCAATATTTATCGGCTCTTTTCATCTTTTCAAAAGAACCTATTTTCTATACATTAAAAAATTGGGATTTACATTTTTTGGTATTTGCTACCACTTTCAGTATTGCTGCCGGCTACTTGATTAATAATTTTTATGACCAAGAACGAGATCAAATCAACAATCCACTACGAACCGAATTAAATAAAGAAATAAATACTGATTTTCAGTTAATTAGTTATATTTTTTTCAATTTTATCGGATTGGCATTAGCTGCTTTAATTTCGGGGCGTGCCGTCTTATTTTTTATTGTATATCAATTACTTATATGGATTTATTCGCACAAGCTCAACAAAATACTTTTTATTAATAATTTATCCTATGCCGTTTTATCTATATTTCCCGTATTTGCTATTTTTCTATATTACAAAAACTTTGAAGCCTACCTTTTTATTCATGCCGGATTTTTATTTTCCATTCTCTTAATTTCCGATATCATAAAAGATTTGAGATCCGGAAAAGGCGATTTGATTTTTGACTATAAAACACTTCCCAACACTTTAGGAGAGAAAAAAACAAAAATCATCATTACTTTACTCTCTTTTTTAAACCTTTTTTTTTCTGTTTGGATTATTTTGTATGAAAATATCGGACACATGAGGTATTATTTTTACATCAATATTTTTCTTATTATTTTGGGTATTTTATACCTTTATAAAGCAAAAAATGCAAAGGAATATTTTATTTCTCATCAAATTTTTAAAGGAATTATTATTTTAGGTATCTTTTCTATTATTCTGATCAAAATTTAAGTTTTACCTTTGCAAAAATAATATCCGAATGAACAGAAAACCTTCTTCAAGAAAAAATACTGAAAAACTCCATTCTTCAAATAAAAATAATGCGTTTAAAGGAAAATTCAAACCTAAGAAAAGGTTTGTTCATAAAAAGAAAAAAAATAAAGAAACATCTGATGAAGATGGCATACGCTTAAACAAATACATTGCCCGTGCTGGTTTAGCTTCAAGAAGAGAAGCTGATGAGCTGATTAAAACCGGTGTTGTAGAAATAAACGGCAAAATCATTCAGGAAATGGGCTATAAAGTACAACCGACCGATGTCGTTCGTTTTGATGGAAAGGAAATTAAAGCAGAAAAAAAGGTTTATGTACTTTTAAATAAGCCCAAAGGGTTTATAACCACCACAAAAGATGAAAAGGGACGAAAAACCGTTATGGAATTGGTCTCCAACGCCTCACCTTACCGTATTTATCCCGTAGGAAGACTTGATCGCCCGACAACCGGTGTTTTACTTTTAACCAATGATGGTGATATGGCAAAAAAACTGACACATCCTAAGCATAATATCAAAAAAATATACCACGTTACACTTAATAAAAACCTTTCAGGAAGCGATTTATATAAGATTATAGAAGGCATAGAACTGGAAGAAGGAACCGCTATGGTTGATAAAATTTCGTACATTGAAGGAAAAAAGAAAAATGAAATTGGTATGGAAATTCATATCGGTTGGAATCGTGTGATTCGTAGAATTTTTTCTGAAATAGGTTATGAAGTAATTCAATTAGATCGTGTGTATTTTGCCGGATTGACCAAAAAAGGTGTTAAACGCGGAAACTGGAAAATCTTAACAGAACAAGAAGTTAACTATTTAAGAATGTTGTAATAAAAGCCTCGTTTGTTAATTAAACAAGGCTTTTTTTAAAGAAAAGGTTAGAAACGAATGTCCAATCCTGCTAAAAAATTAACTCCTGCTTGTGGGTAATAATACGGATTGTGGCTCAGTTCATCTTTTGATACATAATAATTATAGTAATAGCCGTTACTTTCATATTGATTATCAAAGATGTTATTAATTAATAAAGAAATTCCTACTTTCGGATGCTTCTCGTCCAAAGGAATTTGATATTTTACCAATAAATCGGTTACAAAATAATCATCCAATTTACTCTGAGAGAAGTCTTCGTTACTCATAAATTGTTCTCCAACATACTTTCCGGTTAGGTTTAAAAGCAACCCTTGTATGGGTTCGTATTGCAGAAAAGCATTGGTAATAATTTCCGGAGAATAAGAAATATCTGTATCACCCAGAGAAACCGGATTGCCATCATAATCTGTCGTAAAATAGTCTATATTTCGGTTTTTTGAAAAAGTGGCATTGGCTCCTAATTGCCATTTTGTATTTAAAGCATAATTAACTTCTAATTCAATTCCTAAACGATAACTTTTACCACTGTTTTCGCGAATAGGATACCCCACGTCGTTAAGATCTCCAGTTAGAACCAGTTGGTCTCGGTAATACATTAAATAACCGTTTGCGTTATAATTAAACTTCGTACCGTTTTTACGATACCCCAGTTCTATATTATGCATTTTTTCGGGTTTTACATTCGGATTACTTTTATAATCCGATCGATTGGGTTCTTTGTGTCCAAAACCATAATAACCGTAGATTTTACTTTTCCCCAAGTTCCAGTCCCATCCCAATTTCGGATTGATAAATGTGAAATGATCTGAGAAATCAACCGAGTCTTCTTTACTTGTCGCCAACTTTGTGTATCCTCTGTAATCAATATTCCGTATTTGAATATCTCCAAAAATATCTACATTTTCAAAAATATTCCGCCATTCTGCTTTTATATATCCTGAAATTTCATCTTTAAAAGCCTTGTTATTATAATATTGATTGCCTAATTGGATGTCGGTTCTTCCCGGTGTGGCAACGGCTAATCCAAAATGATCACCGTCATACCGATTGGCATTGGCTCCTATAATCATTTCAACAGAACCTATTTTCTTTCTTGAATCAAAAGCCATTCCGTAAAAATAATTTTTTAACCATTTTTGACATACTACGTCACCATTTTCTGTAGAATTTAAGTTATATGCCTTAAAACTTTGATCGTTTTTGTAATTCTCATAAAATCCTTTTCCATAGGTATAATGCACTGCTGCATGTGATTTCCATCCTGAGATAGTAAAGTTATAATGCAATTGATAATGATTCTGTTTATAATCATCGATTTCATTATCATAATATCCTGTCAAATTGCCTGAATTATCATAAATTTCGCCCGATGTGTTGTATGTCCGATCTGTTTCCAATATGTTTTTATCAATTCCGTTCCAAGCCTGATAGGTTTTTTCATGACCTCCAAAAGCCAAGAATTTCAATTGATTTTTATAACTTGCTTTAAAAGAATATCCGAATAAATCAGAACGGGAACGATCGATGTATCCAGCTGATTCAATGAAAGATATACGACCATCTACGTTAAATTTTCCGATATCGCCTGTTCCTAACTTTACATTTATTTTTCGAGAATCAAATGAACCGTACGACGTATTTAATTCTGCAAATTTTTTACGTTGTGTTTCCAATGTACCGATATTAACGCTCCCTCCAAAAGCACCTGTTCCGTTGGTTGAGGTTCCTAAACCCCGTTGGATAACAATGGTATTGGATGAAGAGGCAAAATCAGGCATATTCACCCAAAAAACACCCTGACTTTCAGAGTCGTTTAGAGGAATTCCGTTTACGGTAACATTAATTCGTGTGGCATCTGAACCTCGAAGACGCATTCCGGTATAACCAATTCCTGCTCCTGCATCGCTTGTTGTTACAATGGAGGGTGTGTGTTTTAACAATACCGGCAAGTCTTGTCCTAAGTTTTTTTGATTGATTTCTTCTTCCCGCAGTGTTTTTGCCGTAACAGGCTTTTCTACCTCAATGGTAACGGTTTGAATAGATTCGTTGATTGAATCTATTTTTTCTTGTGCTTTTGTAAAAAAAATACCTTCTATACAAAGAGCCAAAACCAATAATCTTTTGTTCATGTTTAATTTTTTAAACACAAATAAAAGGGGTCATTATTCGTTTGGTTAATAATAAATAAAATTTGTGAAGTGAGCAGGCTCAAATCATACAAAAAGTGCGTCCCTTGGCAGCATTACCTGCCCAGGTTCATCGGGTATTATCTCAGCCTTTTTAGTTTTACAATAAAAAAGCACCCCTTTGAGATCGAGGTGCTAATTTAGTATTTTTATTTTATTTACCTAATTATTTTTATAATAATCGGAAATAAATTTTAGTTCCTCAAGATTTAAGTTCCACATAAAAATTAAAAACTGCTGATAACTTTTTGATTGCTCGTTGGGTGCCAATTGTTCTAAATATTTATTGAGTTTATATTCTTTTCTGGCTTGGTAAATTTGCTCCATATTTTCTTATATTTACTCCAATAAATTTGAATTCAAAGTAAAAATTTTAAAAGTGCCGTATTAGTTATATATACCTAATATTAGTTTTTTTATAAACTTTATATTTATAGTTAACGTTACAGAATATAGGCGTTATGAAAAACTAAAAAATAAAAATGCTTACACATAGTAACATAAACAGGTACAGAGGTAGTAACGTTCTAAAAAGCACGTTGCCAAACGAAAGTTTGGATTATGAAAAGCTACTTACGACAACTATTACCTTATTAAGCTTTTAGATGTAAATGTGTGAGTTTGCCCTGATAAAAATTTACATTTTTTTATAGATTTTCTATTTTTTTTGTATATTTGCAAGCCGAAAGTAAAAACAAAAGAATACTATGTACGCAATTGTAGAGATAGCAGGGCTTCAATACAAAGTTGAGCAAGACCAAAAGTTATATGTACACCGTTTAGAAGGTAACGAAGGAGACGCTGTTACTTTTGATAAAGTTTTATTGACAGATAACGGTACTGTAACCATTGGCGCCCCGGTTATAAAAGGAACAGCCGTAGTTGCTAAAATCCTTAAACATTTGAAAGGAGATAAGGTAATCGTTTTCAAGAAAAAAAGAAGAAAAGGTTATCAAAAAAGTAATGGTCACAGACAATTTTTAACTCAGATTGAAATAACTTCTATAGGAGCAGGTTCTGTAAAAAAAGAGACCAAGAAAACAACGACTAAAAAAGCCGATCCAAAAGAAATAAAAGAACAAAAGGTCGTAAAGAAACCTAAAACAGTTAAGAAAACGACTTCGAAAAAAGATGATTTAACGAAAGTAGAAGGAATCGGACCAAAAGTAGCGGAGTTATTTATTGAAAATGGAATCAAAACTTTTGCAGATTTAGCAAAAAAATCAGAGAAAGACTTGAAAGCTATTTTAACTCCGAAAGGTGGACGTTATGCATCGATGAATCCCGGAACATGGTCCAAACAAGCAAAATTAGCCTCTGAAGGTAAGTGGGATGAATTAAAAAAATGGCAAGATGAATTAAACGGTGGAAAATAATCTTCCAACCAAAGTTTAACCCAAAAATTAGAAACAATGGCTCATAAAAAAGGAGTAGGTAGCTCAAAAAACGGACGTGAATCAGAATCAAAAAGACTTGGTGTAAAAAAGTTTGGCGGAGAAAATGTAATCGCCGGTAACATTATTGTACGCCAAAGAGGGACACAACACCATCCCGGAAATAATGTAGGTATAGGAAAAGATCATACCTTATTTGCTTTAATTGACGGAAAAGTAGTTTTTACCAAGAAAAAAAATAACCGATCATACGTCTCTGTTCAACCTTTAGAAAATTAATATTTTTGAATAATTATAAAAAAGTAAAGTCCTGAATTATTTTGGGACTTTTTTATTTCATAAAAAGCGTGAAATAGTATCTTTGTAAACAAACAAAAACAATGGCACGAATATTAACCGGGATACAGCCTACAGGAGTCCCTCATTTGGGAAATTTATTGGGAGCCATTCTCCCTGCTGTCAAATTAGCCAATGAATCAGCGAATGAATCATTTTTATTTATGGCTGATATGCATTCCGTTACGCAAATTAAAGACCATCAAAAATTAAAACAAAACACCTATGAAGTAGCTGCTACTTGGTTGGCCTGTGGCTTAGACACTTCTAAAACCCTTTTCTACCGTCAATCTGATATTTCTCAAGTGGCAGAGTTGGCATGGTATTTAAACTGTTTTTATCCATATCAGCGTTTGACTTTAGCACATTCATTTAAAGATAAGGCCGATCGTTTAGGAGATGTAAATGCAGGATTATTTACTTATCCTATGCTAATGGCTGCTGATATTTTATTATACGATGCCGAAATTATTCCGGTAGGAAAAGATCAATTGCAACACTTGGAAATGACTCGTGATGTAGCTTCTCGTTTTAACCACCAAATGGGTGAAACTTTTATTTTACCTCAAGATCGATTACAAGAAAATACGATGTATGTTCCCGGAACGGATGGCAATAAAATGTCTTCTTCCAGAGGAAATATTATCAATATTTTTCTCCCCAATAAAAAATTACGCAAACAGATTATGGGAATCCAAACGGATTCTACACCTTTGGAAGCTCCTAAGAATCCTGATAATGATTGTATTTTTGCTATTTATAAATTGTTGGCTTCTCATGAACAAATTGAAGACATGCGGCAAAATTATCTAAAAGGTAATTACGGTTACGGACATGCAAAACAAGCTTTATTTGAATTAATTTTAGAACAATTTGGAGAAATTCGTGAGCGTTATATTTATTTTATGGAGAATCTAAATGAGGTTGAAAAAGAATTACAAAAAGGTGCTGAAAAAGCTCATTTTATTGCAGATAAAACCTTGAATCGGGTAAGAGAGAAAATTGGCTTTAGAAAAATATAAGTTATTTATACTCTTTTAATTTTATCTTTCCTTGTTTCAACCAAACGGCATTTTGTGCCAAAGCCTCCATTTCATTTTCTCCGGCATAAATTTCGATTGGAGCAATAAAAGTGATTTTGGGTTTTAAAAAATCAATGAAGTATTGACTATAAGCCAAACCTCCTGTTAAAATAATCGCATCTACTTTTCCTTCTAAAACCGTAGCATACGAGCCAATTTCTTTTCCTAACTGCCAAGCCAGTGCTTGATACACTTTTTGGGCTTTCTTATTGCCTGCTAAGGCTCTTTTTTCTATCTCTAAAGCATTGTTGGTATTCATATAAGCAGTCATTCCACCTTCTCCAACCACCATTTTCAATAATTCCTTTTCTGTATAATTTCCTGAAAAAGAGGCACGAATTATATCGCCTACGGGCAAAGTTCCACTACGTTCCGGAGAGAAGCATCCTTCACCATCTAAACCTTGATTGACATCAATTACTTTTCCTTTTTTATGAGTTCCAACAGTAATTCCTCCACCCAAATGGGCAACCAATAAATTCAAATCTTCATATTTTTTTCCTATTTTTTCAGCATAATTTCGAGCTACGGCTTTATGATTGAGAGCATGGAAAATTGATTTTCTTGGAAATAAAGGATGTCCTGAATAACGAGCTAACTCATCCAATTCATCTACTACAACCGGATCTGCTATATAAGTTTTAAGGTTTGGATTTTCATTTTTTAATTCAAAAGCAATCATAGCTGCCAAGTTACTCGCATGTTGCAAAACCGCATTCTTTAAATCGGAAATCATTTGAGAGTTAATCAAATAAATACCTGATTCAATGGGTTTTAACAATCCTCCTCGTGCCATAATTACTTCAACATCTTGTAGTGAAACTTTTTGTTTTTTAAAATAATCTAAAACCATATTTTTTCTGAAGTTTAACTGAGAAGGAATGGTTTTAAAAGGATGTAATTCTTCTGTCGAATGTTTAAAATTATATTCCCAAAGTTCTTTTATATCTTCATACAAAGCAATCTTAGTAGAAGTAGAGCCCGGATTTATAATTAATATCTTCATATTTTAAGAATTTTGTAAAGCTACCACGGCCAATGCAATGCTGTTAAATTTGGTTTCCTGACTATCTGCCCTCGACGTTAATACAATAGGAACTTGTGCTCCTAAAACAACTGCGGCTACTTTTGCCTTAGCAAAAAATACAAAAGCCTTATACAATACATTTCCGGCTTCAATGTCAGGTACTAATAATAAATCGGCATCACCGGCTACATCGCTTTGAATGCCTTTTTGTTCCTTACTTTCTGTGTTGATGGCATTATCAAATGCCAAAGGACCATCAATAATACATTTTTTTATTTGTCCACGACGGTTCATAATCGATAACAATGCTGCATCTAAAGTCGCCTGCATTTTCTCATTAACCCCTTCAATCGCTGCAATTGCTGCAATTTTGGGATTGATTACATTTAGTTTTTCGAGAAATTCTACCGAATTGTTAATAATCTTCATCTTCTCTTGAAGATTTGGAGCTATATTCATGGCTACATCAGCCAGAGCTAATAATTTATGGTATTCAGGTAAATCAAATAATGAAAGGTGTGAAATCATCCGATTTTTACTGATTCCCCATTCCTTATTTAAAACACCTGATAATATTTTGGAACTTGACAATTTACCTTTCATCAACAAATGTGCTTTACCATCATGTACCAATTTTACCGATGTTTTCACCATTTCATTCTGATCTTTTTCATCATAAATTGTAATGCCTTTTAATGAAAAGTTATGCTCTTTACAGATATTTTCAATGATACTTTGTTCTCCAACTAAAATAGGTGTTACTAATTTAGCATCTCGTGCACGAAAGACAGCTTCTAAAGAGTGTAAATCTGCCGCAGCACACAAAACCAGTTTAATGTTTTTTGCACTTTTTTCAAAATCAATGGAATCAAAAAGTTCTTGTATCGTTTTATAACTCATGATATTTTTTTAAATCTATTATTGTGTCATATTGTGTTGGGTTTTCTACTATTTTCAGTATTTTTTCTGCGATTTGAAAAGGTTGAATCAATTGATTTTCTTTATAAAGTTTTACAAATTTATTTTTATGTGAAAAATCTGTACTTTCCTGTTTTCGAATCAAGTTCTGCATTCGGGTATCAATAACTCCCGGTAGAACACAAAAAGTATATGTATTTTTCTGATTCCTCTTCTCGATTTCTTCTTTTAGAATACGAGTGTACATGTGCAATCCTGCTTTACTTGAGCAATAAGCACTCCATCCATCGTAAGGAAAATTTGCTGCTCCGGAACCCATATTAAGTATAATTTTCACATCATTCTCAGAAGAAAATGTATTTAAAAAAATATTGGTCAAAATAGTTGGTGCTATTAAATTCACCGCCAATAAGTCCATTATTTGCTGATTATCTTGTTGTCCGATATAACTAATTGGAGATAATAGTCCGGCATTATTAATTAATACAAGTTTATTAAAATTTTTGACTTTTGGAAATTCAAACTGAATTAAATTCTCTTGTACAGATAAATCAATATTTTGATGTGTATAATGTGTATGACTAAACGAAACCGAAGATCTGGAAAATCCAAAAACTTGATTTTGATCATTTTGAAGTAATTCTTTTACTAAGGTTTCTCCTATTCCGGAAGATGTTCCGGTAATAAAAAATACTGTTTTCATCCTTTCAAATGGCTAAATTAGTGAAAATACAGGAAATAAAATTAGTATTTTTAAAATTATATAATTTGCTAAAAATCAATCTTTCATAATAATATACTCCTTTAAATGTAAACTTTATAACCGTGCTCTAAAAGTAAACCTGAAATTACGCCCCGGAGCACTAATTCCTGATGCAAATTCTCGATAATGAATATCAAAAATATTATCTAAATTAACTTGTACACTTATATTTTCATTAATTTTGTAGTTTCCCATAAGATTAAACGTAACCCAAGCAGGAATACCGTATTCTTTTGAAACAGCTAATTCCGGACTATCTACGCCTCCACCATATTCATCACCGTATTTTCGAGCGTTGTATTGAGAATTAAATACAAAATCCCAATCTTGAAAAGAATACTGCAAAGAAGTTTGTCCGAATAAAGGAGGAATAGACGGCATGGGTTTACGTGTATCTTTTGTTTTTCCTTTTGTAAAAGTTAAATCTGAATTGATTTTAAAATGGCGATTCATTTTCCAATCAAAATAACCGGTTGTTCCCCAAATATAAGCCTGATTTTTATTTACGTTGGCAGCTGTGGGGAAAGATTCTCCATCTACTTCCAGCGTTCCATTCGTTCCCGGAAGCACATATAAATCACGGATAATGTAATTATCCAATAACGTATAATAGATGTTTCCTCCTAATGTAAACCGATTCCATAATCTTTTTTGAAAGTTAAATTCAGCATTATAAGCATATTCCGGTTTTAAAGTTAAATTCGGCACCAAGGCTTCACCATTCTGTTCACGTACTTTTCCTATGTCATCAATATTAGGAGACCGAAATCCGGAAGACAGAACCATACTGATTTTATCATGTTTAGTTGGAGTAAAACTATACCCTATACTTCCTGTAAAAGCACCATTATTTAGATCAATTTCATTTTGAGGAAGTTTAATGTATGTTTCATCAACCCACTTTGCAGAAAGCATGGTTTTGGTATAACGAGAACCTAAATCTAAGGAATGTTTAGAAGAAATCGAATAAACTAATTGTGCATAGCCTGCCAAAGTAGTATAACTACTTCCTCCATCAGGATAACGGCTCAAAATAACCGTAGTATTATAGCCTGTAATATTATTATTTGGGTCAAGAATTAGTTCACGACCATAAGCATTAGAAGAAACATCGTTATGAGTAAATTCTGCTCCATAACTTAATTCTAATTTTTTATTCAGTTGAGAGTTTAAATCAGCATTTAAACTGTAAACATTCACTTTTTCATGCCGATATGCTCGTTCAAGGCGGTTAAATCTCCTTTGAATCCTAGACTCTTTAACGTTCTGATATGCTCCGGTTACAATTGCCTCTCGGATAAATTTAGATTTATTACGATAACGATATTGTAAAGAAGTCATTAAACGTTCTTGCGGACCATAATACCATTCAGCCCATTTTAAGCCATTACCTTGAGTTTCACTCAAATTATCATACCGTGGAATATCGGATGACTTTGAATATTGAAAATTTCCTATTAACTGATGGTTTGCATTGATTTCATAAACTAATTTTTGTAAAAAATCAGCTTGTGTATAACCTGTGTTTTTCTGTATATTAGGGTGATTATTAATAACCGGATCAGGATTATAATAATCCTCCGTATTATCCGAATACAAATATGTTTTTCCCCATTGGTCAAAATTGTGCCATGCATTGCTTCCCATCCGCAAATCACCAAAATCAGAATATGTAAAACTTGTAAAAGAAGCTATTTTTTCTCCGCTTAAAGCAATATTTGCATTACTGGTAAATTCATTATTTGCTGAAGAATAACGCTCCATTAATTCTATTTTTACAAGATCTTTTTGATTGGTTTTTGGCATTTTGGTATAAAAATGAACCACACCTCCTAATGCATCAGAGCCGTAAATTACAGAAGACGGACCATAAATAATTTCCGATCTTTCTAAAGTATTGGCATCTAATGATATGGTATTTTGTAAATGCCCTGACCGATAAATAGCATTATTCATTCGTACTCCATCAATAACCAGTAATATACGATTGGCTTCCATCCCTCGTATAACAGGACTTCCTCCTCCCATTTGTGATTTTTGCACTCTGATTCCGGGTTGATCAGCTAATAAATCTGCTGTGGTTTGGGGCGTTTGCTTTTCAATTTCTTCTAATGTAATAATGTGGGTTTGCTCCGGTATTTGTAAAGAAGTTTGATGTGTTTTTTTTGAAGAAAAAGACACGGCTTCCAATTCTTCGGTTATTTCTTGCGAAAAGACAAAATTCAAAAAAAATAAAGGGAATAACAGTATTATTTTTTTCATACAAAATACAGTTAAGGTTATAAAATATCAAATATTTCTTTAAGAATTTTTAGTGATTTTAAATTAGAAATATCATGATTTTGTAAATTATAATATTTTATTAAAATATCCAAGATATTTTGCCGATTTTGTTTATTAAATTTTAATGCCAAACTTTGATTAATTGTCAATTTCAAAAATTTCTTAATAAAAATACTATCTTCTTCGGAGCATGTATAAACCGATTTCACAAAAGTAAAATTCCCTTCCATTAAGTTAAAATAAGGGGCATTAAATTGATCTGTATTAGGATAAAAGCCTAAAAATTGGGTTAAATGAAGCATAAACCATAAGTGAAAATTGGCATAATTCTGTTCCTCTCCATCCAAAATTTGTAAAGATTCTGTAATATAATAAAATAAATCCAAATCGGGAATTTCTTCTTTTAAAACAGATGCCAATAACTCACTCAAGAAAAAAGAAATATTGATTTTAACAGGATCAGAATATAAATTTTTAAAAAGATGGAAATTTTTCCCTTCTTGAAAAAGATTAAGATCGTTGTTTTTATAGGTAAAAGAAGTTAAATCAATTAACGAAAGAGGTTGAAAAAGTGTAGAATGATTTTTGCTCTTCTTTTTCCGAACACCTCTTACGAGATAAGATTGAACACCAAAATCTAACGTGTACACTCTAATAATTATAGAGCTTTCGCTATATTTTAATTGTTTTAAAACAATGCCTTTCGTTTGTTGATTCATAAATATCAAAAAGCCTCAAAACAAATTGAGGCTTTAATTATTTTTTAGGATTAAACCTTAAATAATACCATGTGCCAACATAGCATCGGCTACTTTTACAAATCCGGCAATATTCGCTCCTTTTACATAATTAATATGGTCACCTTCTTTACCGTATTTAATACAATTATCATGAATATCTTTCATAATGCCTTTTAACTTAGTATCAACTTCATCACGAGTCCAGTTAAAGCGTAATGAGTTTTGAGACATTTCCAAACCGGATACGGCAACACCTCCGGCATTGGATGCCTTACCTGGGGCAAATAAAACACCTGCTTTTTGGAAAGCTTCAATAGCTTCAGGAGTAGAAGGCATATTCGCTCCTTCCGATACACAAATAAGACCGTTGCTAATTAACGTTTTTGCTTCTTCTCCGTTTAACTCGTTTTGTGTTGCACAAGGCAAAGCTATATCGCATTTTATTCCCCAAGGACGCTTTCCTTCATGATATTCAGCCGAAGGATATTTTGAAACATATTCTTTAATTCTTCCTCGTTTCACATTCTTTAATTCCATAATGAATGCTAATCTTTCTGCATCAATACCTTTTGCATCATAAATATATCCGGAGGAATCTGACATTGTTAATACTTTTCCTCCTAATTGAATGGCTTTTTCAACAGCATATTGTGCTACATTTCCTGATCCGGAAACAACGATAACCTTTCCTTCAAAAGATTTTCCTTTGGTTTCCAGCATATTTTGGGCGAAGTAAACATTTCCATATCCTGTTGCTTGCGGTCGGATTAATGATCCTCCCCAAGAAAGTCCCTTACCGGTTAATACTCCTGTAAATTCGTTTTTTAACTTTTTATACATCCCAAACAAATACCCTATTTCGCGTCCTCCTACTCCGATATCTCCTGCAGGAATATCGGTATTGGGTCCGATATGACGGAACAATTCGGACATAAAAGACTGGCAGAAACGCATAATTTCAGCATCTGATTTTCCTTTTGGATCAAAATCAGATCCTCCTTTACCTCCTCCCATAGGCAAGGTGGTCAAAGCATTCTTAAATACCTGTTCAAAAGCTAAAAATTTTAAAATACTGATATTTACACTTGGATGAAAACGTAATCCACCTTTGTAAGGTCCTATGGCTGAGTTCATTTCGATACGATAACCTCTGTTTACTTGAATTTCGCCTTTATCATCTGTCCAAGCAACCCGAAAAAATATGGCTCTTTCAGGTTCAACCATTCTTAAAAGAATATTTTTTCCATGGTATATATCGTGTTGTATGATAAAAGGTATTACAGTTTCAGCAACTTCATGTACTGCCTGCAAAAATTCCGGCTCAGTTGAATTACGTTGCTTTACCAGCTCCATAAATTCATTTACAGCTTGATCCATTTATTTTTTTAATTTTTTATTATTGTACCAAAAATAAGTGTTTTTTTTAATTAAAAATTATTTTTGATATAGTTTTTAGATAATATTTTATTAATGTAGTAAATGTATATTTAACACTTTTTAAGACACCCAATTATTTTTATCAAAATTGGGTTTTCGTTTTTCTAAAAATGCATTACGACCCTCTTTAGCTTCATCCGACATATAAGCTAAACGTGTTGCCTCACCTGCAAAGACTTGTTGCCCAACCATTCCGTCATCGGTTAAGTTCATGGCAAATTTGAGCATCTTTATTGAGACAGGTGATTTTTCCAATATTTCCTGTGCCCATTCAAAAGCGGTTTCTTCCAATTCTTCATGAGGGACTACTGCATTAACCATGCCCATTTCATAAGCTTCTTGGGCAGAGTAATTTCTTCCCAAAAAGAAAATTTCACGAGCTTTTTTCTGCCCCACCATCTTGGCAAGGTATGCAGAGCCATAACCTCCATCAAAACTGGTTACGTCTGCGTCGGTTTGTTTAAAAACAGCATGTTCTTTACTAGCTAATGTCAGATCACATACTACGTGTAAACTATGCCCTCCTCCGACAGCCCAGCCCGGAACTACGGCAATCACTACTTTAGGCATAAAACGTATTAAGCGTTGTACTTCTAAAATGTTTAATCGATGACGACCATCCTCTCCTACATAGCCTTTGTGACCTCGAACTTTTTGATCGCCTCCACTACAAAACGCATAAACACCGTCTTTAGGAGAAGGTCCTTCGCCTGATAACAATACAACACCTATTGTCGGGTCTTCATGTACGTGGTAGAAAGCTTCGTATAATTCACTTGTTGTTTTGGGTCGGAAAGCATTTCGAACTTCAGGTCTGTTAAAAGCAATACGAGCTACAGCACCATATTTTTTATAGGTAATATCTTCAAACTCTTTTACCGTTTGCCATTTCATTTTATTTATTTTTAAAAAATTAGAAAAATATTTACCAAAAATAACAAAATGAATTAAGATTAGAAAAATACGTTGTGTCATAAACAAATTCATTACACTTGTATGACTCTAGATTAAAGTCATCTTTTCAAGCATAAAAATCCATTGCAAATAAGTCAAGTACATATTTTGCTCCTAATTTAAAAATCATCTTGAATCTTCGACTTATGCATTGCTACCATATATTTATAATTACCGTTTAACCTGTAAGTATCCCTAAAAACTATACCGATATAAAGTAATAAAAAATAAATAACTTTATAGATATTAAACAGAACAAATTTAGTCAAAGGAAGATCTTACAAATCTTACAAGTGTACAAATCAGGAGTTAGGGTAATGCTCCAGACATGTTGTTTTTGGGATATATTTTTGTAAGATACTGATAGGCACTTTATAATTAAATAAAATCGTTTTATATTTGTACATGGTAAGAAATTTTTTTAATCGCTTAAAACAGTAATGTTTGCACATAGTAACATAAGTAGGTACTA
>JBKEDE010000059.1:0-23060 GCA_047975265.1 Flavobacteriales bacterium | reverse complement strand
TTCCTATAGAACGAAATCCCAGTCCCTCAAGATACAGAATAAGTGCATCCCTTTTAAGTTTGTTCGGTTTTCCAACCTGCTCAACTGTAAAGTGGTGGCTGCAATCCTTGCAAAAATATCTTTGCCTTTGGTTGACCATACCATCTTTACGAAAATTCTGGCTTTTGCATTTTGGACAATTTTTCATATTGATTAATAATAGGTTAATAATTGTCCAAATATATAAAAACTATACTAAATTAACAATACCCCTTTTTTTAATAGCCTGCACTTTCAGTCATTCGCTTCATATTCTCCCTAGCCTTTGCTTCTGCTTTTTTATATCAAATCAACTGTTTTAACCTGTTCTTTTTTTATGTTTAACCTATCCTACGGTTTTTTCCTCCTAAAGGGAGCGTTTGCTCCTCTCGTACGGAAGTTTTTTTCCTGCCGTCTTCCGTGTTCACGCAAGACGTCTTGCGTTTTTCTTCCTGACATCTCCCGTAGCACCCCCTCCCAAAAGCCCGACTAAATCGGGCTTTGTGCTTGTATTGCTACTAATACATTTTCTCCATCAAGATTTTGTTCTTCCACCAATACGTAAGTACCTGGCGTAAATTCCCAAATTTCATCTTCAGGGTCATAAATTTCAAACCCTCCAACTTCATATAAATTGTTTTCAATTTCTATCGCTGGAACAGGTCTATAAACTTTAGTACCTTCTTCTAACAACTGGATATAAATATTTCTTTCCATCAGGCTTAATGTTTAAATCCGGGTCCTCCTACGTGTAGAAGTTCCTTTGTACGTAACATAATCGCTGATTTCTTGTTGTGTGGTGTATTTCATTATTTTATAGTGTCCAATATAGGAAACCTTGTTCATTTGGGCAAAAAATTCTGCCTTTTTTATATAATCATTTGTATTCAAATTAAAAATATATGATCATAGTATAATATTCTGAATATTTCTTTTAAATATTTAATGATTTCAAAATAAATTAACACAATCTGATCGTTTTCACAATAATTTAATTCATTTTTCTATTTTTGTACAATATGTATTATTAAATAAAATATGAACCAAAGAAAAATTACAACCCAAAGAAGTTGGCAAGTTATATTTTTAGCACTTGTCTTGATTAGTATTATTAGTGTATTTATTCCCAGTGGTCTTGGTGGAATGAACGACAGCCAAATAGACCGCGGTGATGTTGCTTGGATGCTTACAGCAACAGCATTAGTTCTTTTAATGACTCCCGGATTAGCTTTTTTTTACGGAGGAATGGTAAATCCTAAAAATATCATTTCTACAATGTTACAAAGTTATATCGCCATGGGTGTTATAAGCATCCTTTGGGTTATCGTGGGTTTTAGTCTTGCTTTTGGAGAAAGTATTGGTCCTGATGGTTTTGGACTTATTGGCGATCCTCGAACATTTTTATTCTTCAAAAATGTAACGGGAGATCCCGATCCGGAGCTATCTCCTACTATTCCCTTGGCATTATACGCCATGTTTCAGTTAAAATTTGCCATCATCACACCAGCTCTTATTACCGGTTCTTTTGCAGGTAGAGTTAATTTTAGAGCCTATATCTTATTTATGATATTTTTTACCCTGTTCATCTATGCTCCTCTTTGTCATTGGACATGGCATCCAAACGGTTTTTTACGCAATTGGGGGGTTATCGATTTTGCCGGAGGAACCGTTGTTCATATGTCGGCAGGATTTGCGGCTTTGGCAGGAGCCATTTTTCTCGGAAAAAGGAAAGATTTTGGCAAAGAGTTAAAACCGGCAAATATTGCTTTCGTACTTCTTGGTGCAGGAATGCTTTGGTTTGGGTGGTTTGGATTTAATGCCGGATCTGCTCTCGGAGCAAATTCAACTGCGGCATTAGCACTCATGAACACAAATACAGCTTCAGCTGCAGGGATGCTTGCCTATCTTTTTTTTGATATGGCAAAAGGGAAAAAACCAAGCGGTATGGGTGCCGCTATCGGGTTGGTTGTAGGGTTAGTGGCTATTACTCCTGCTGCTGGCGAAGTGCATATTGGTTCCAGTATTTGTATGGGCGTTATTGCCGCTATTATAAGTAATATTGCTATTGAATGGCGTTCAAAAACCCGGCTTGATGACACTCTTGATGTTTTTCCTGCACACGGTATGGGAGGAATTGTCGGTATGATTCTTACGGGAGTACTTGCCAATGAAGTTGGATTAATTTATGGAGAAACAAGAACCTTTATCTTCCACCTTATTGCATTGGCTATCGTTAGTATATTTACCTTTGTTGGTTCTATATGTTTGTATAAATTAACCAGTTTCATTGTACCGATGAGAGTATCCGGAGAAGATGAGGAAGTAGGGCTTGATATCAGTCAGCATAATGAAACATATGACTTTGTATATAAAGAAGATGTGTAATTACGATTCTGTTTTACGGAAGAATTTAGAATGGAGAATTAAAAATTGGGATGGAAGAATATTGTTTTTAATTTGAGAATCCGATATTGACGTTGCTTTTTTTGTTTTTTTATTTTTGGTATTTTTCATTGCAATATTTTTTTAATCTTTCGTCAAATCTTGGGTCATTTCCGTATTTAAAATCTTTGGGCAAACCAAATTTTATTGAAAAGTTCCATTTCGGGTATGTATAAACTCTGTCGCAACCAAAGGATGATAGCATGTTCCAAAACCAAAATCCATAGATTATTTCTCCGTTTAGTGTTAAAACAACAGGCATCCCCCGTAAAGGTATTTCAAGTTTCTCAATCTCTCTTTTACCACTTTCTGTTAATTTGATTGTCTGGTTTTCATAATCAAATTTTTCAATCTGCCAGTCGTCAATCAGCGGGTTGTTAAATACGTTTTCTTCTGTTGCATCAAAACAATAATGGCATTCGGATTCGTTTTGTTGTGTGGTATATACTCTATAAATGGAAATTCCTTTTTTTATCTGTGGATTAGCATTCACTAATATTTGATGAATTATTTTTCTGTCAAGTGTAATGGTATCTGTAATAAATCTTGAGAAAATTTCTTTTTGTTCTTTGAAGTAATGCCCAAATGATTTAAAAACGAGGCTGTCTTTGTTTATAGCTAAAAGTTTAAATTTTTGAATCCTGAATTTAGTGCTGTCTTTTTCTTCTATACTCTCCAAATATTGTTGAGAAAACCAATTGTTGAATCCATTATCGTTTCTAACTTCCTTAAATTTTTGATGATCGCTTATTTTAAGGTTTACCGTATCTAATTTCAATCCGCCAAAAGATTCATTGTAAAAGTCAATTTGCACAAATTTTCCTAAATAGGTTGAATCTAATGTTTTGTTTTTGACATATATAATATCCGAACCGTCTTGAGCAAAACCCGGACTAACTAAAAATAGCCATGATATCAATAATGTGTTTTTCATTTTTTGTAAAGATAATCATTTAGAATTTAAGGAGTACAGTCTGCCTAATTTTTAATAAAAATTAGGTGCGTCGGTAGATTCGTTTCATAATAAATGGTAAATTTGTGGTCTTATAGAAAAGATGCATTTATAGAATGATTAAGATAACATTGCCCGACGGTTCAGTCCGTGAATACGAAAATAAAGTTACCCCGATGGATGTAGCGAAGAGCATTGGTGAAGGTTTTGCTCGAAATGTAATTTCTGCAAGTATTGACCATACACAAGTTGAAACTACAACACCCATAACTCGAAATGCTTCATTAACATTATTCACATGGAATGATGAAATGGGGAAAAAAGCTTTTTGGCATTCTTCGGCTCATTTATTGGCTCAGGCTATTTTAGAGTTTTATCCTCATGCCAAATTAACTTTAGGACCTCCTATCGAAAACGGATTTTATTATGATGTTGATTTTGGTGAGGAATCTATTTCTGAAAAAGATTTTGATAAAATAGAAAAGCGTATTTTGGAAAATGCTCGTGAAAAATTTGAGTTTAAAAAATATGCTGTTTCAAAACAAGATGCCTTAAAAACCTATGCTGATAATGAATTTAAAACAGAACTGATTTCCAATTTAGAAGATGGTACTATCACATTTGTTACGCATGGAAATTTCACTGATTTATGTCGTGGAGGACATATTCCTAACACAGGCATTATAAAAGCAGTTAAATTATTAAATATTGCTGGTGCTTATTGGAGAGGCGATGAAAAAAACAAACAATTAACCCGCGTTTACGGAATATCATTTCCAAAACAGAAAGAATTAAAAGAATATTTGGATCTTTTAGAAGAAGCCAAAAAACGTGATCACAGAAAATTGGGTAAAGAATTGGGGCTCTTTACATTTTCACAAAAAGTAGGTGCCGGACTTCCTTTATGGTTGCCTAAAGGGACTTCCTTACGTAAACGATTAGAAGATTTTTTAACAAAAGCCCAATTAGCAGCCGGCTATGAATTTGTCGTAACACCTCACATTGGAAATAAAGAACTCTACATCACCTCAGGGCATTATGCAAAATACGGTGAAGATAGTTTTCAAGCCATCAAAACACCTAATGAAGGAGAAGAATATTTATTAAAACCGATGAATTGCCCGCATCATTGCGAAATATATAATGCCGAAAAATGGTCGTACAAAGATCTTCCAAAACGCTATGCTGAATTTGGTACCGTTTATCGCTACGAACAAAGTGGCGAGTTACATGGCTTAACCCGTGTACGTGGTTTTACACAAGATGATGCTCATATTTTTTGTACACCGGATCAATTATTGAATGAATTTAAAAAAGTAATTGACCTGGTTCTCTACGTTTTCCGGTCATTAGGCTTTAATCATTATGAAGCTCAAATTTCTTTAAGAGATCAAAAGAGCAAAGAAAAATACATTGGTTCGGATGAAAACTGGGAAAAAGCGGAAAGAGCTATTATACAAGCAGCTAACGAAAAAGAATTGCCTACTGTAATAGAATATGGAGAAGCGGCTTTTTACGGTCCCAAATTAGATTTTATGGTAAAAGATGCTTTAGGGCGTAAGTGGCAATTAGGCACCATTCAGGTTGATTACAATCTTCCTGAACGTTTTAATCTATCGTATAAAGGTTCTGACAATCAACCCTATAAGCCTGTAATGATTCACCGAGCACCTTTTGGTTCTTTGGAACGATTTATTGCTATACTTTTAGAGCATACCGGAGGCGACCTACCACTTTGGTTATCACCTGAACAATATAAAATTTTACCTATTAGTGAAAAATATCAAGAATATGCAGAAAAAGTATTAAATTTGCTTTCCAAAAACGATATTCGTGGAAGTATTGATGACCGAAGTGAAACAACAGGAAAAAAAATTCGGGATTGTGAAGCAAATAAAATACCTTACATGATTATTGTTGGTGAACAAGAAGTTGAAACAAATTCAATTTCTGTAAGAAAACATAAAGAAGGTGATTTGGGCTCTATGAGTTTAGAAGATTTTATAAATAAAATACATAAGGAAACAAATATTAACCATTAAAAATTAGAAGTCATAGCAATCAGAAGACGAGGCAGAAGAGGACCTGCTAGAATTATTAAAGAAGACCAACACAGAATTAATGAAAAAATTACCGCTCAAGAAGTGCGTTTGGTAGGCGATAATGTTGAGGTGGGTGTTTATAACTTAAAAAAAGCATTAGAGAAAGCTGATGAATTGGGGTTAGATTTGGTCGAAATCTCTCCTAAAGCTGTTCCTCCTGTTTGTAAAATTATCGAATATAAAAAATATCTTTACGAACAAAAGAAAAAACAAAAGGAATTAAAGTCCAAGCAATCTAAGATCGTTATTAAAGAAGTTCGGTTTGGTCCGCAAACGGATGACCATGATTATGAATTTAAGAAAAAACACGCCGAGAAGTTTCTTAAAGATGGTGCAAAGCTAAAAGCGTATGTATTTTTTAAAGGGCGATCGATTATTTTCAAAGATCAGGGAGAAATTTTACTCCTCCGTTTAGCACAGGATTTAGAAAAATGGGGGAAAGTAGAATCTATGCCTAAATTAATGGGAAAACGTATGACCATTATGATTGCTCCAAAAATAAAGATTTAAAAAACAGTAAAATAAAATTAGGATAATCAAATATAAAATTGAAGCATTATGCCAAAATTAAAAACAAAATCAAGTGCTAAAAAACGTTTTAAAGTAACCGGTAGCGGGAAAATTAAACGTAAGCATGCTTTCAAAAGTCATATCTTAACAAAGAAGGAAACAAAGCAAAAACGCAATTTAACAAAATCCGGTTTGGTAGATAAGGCTGATGAATTAAGTATTAAAAAACAATTATTAATCAAATAAGATTGGTAGTTTAAACTTTTGTAGGTTTATTAAATTAAATGTTTAACCATGTTATAGTGCTCAGTAAGTGTTAAATCAACTTTAGCCGCCTGTAACAAAAAAATTAAAATTATGCCAAGATCAGTAAATTCAGTTGCGTCAAGACGCAGAAGAAAAAAAATTTTAAAGTTAGCTAAGGGTTATTTCGGACGTCGTAAAAATGTTTGGACTGTAGCTAAAAACGCCGTTGAAAAAGGGTTGCTATATGCTTATAGAGATCGTAAACAAAAGAAAAGAAATTTTCGAGCTTTATGGATTCAACGTATTAATGCAGGAACTCGCTTAAACGGAATGTCTTATTCTAAGTTTATGGGAGGAGTTAAGAAAAATGGTATCGAGCTGAACCGTAAAGTATTAGCTGATTTAGCAATGAATCATCCTGAAGCTTTTAAAACAATTGTTGATAAAGTAAAATAGAACGTTTAATCTTATTGATATCCTGATTTACAAGACCTTTATGTTTAAAAGCATAAAGGTTTTTTTGTATTTTTGTATTAAATGAAACTACGCATTTTAATTATATTATCTTTTTACTTATTTATAAATTGTAAACAATCAGAACTTACAACCCTTTCTACTGTGCCTAAACCTCCTACAAAAAAACCTTTAAAAAGCCAACCAACTTATACCTATAATATTGAAAATCATTTAAAAAATTATACAAAATTGATTTCAGATATTAAAAAAGATAAAACATATTATAAAAGACAGCATGATTTAAACCGTGTGAAAAAAGTACTCTATACATTACTCAATGATTCCATATTTCCTTATTGGTATGGTACGCCTTGGAATTTTCACGGTTCTTCAGAGAAACCTTTAACCGATAGCATTGCTTGCGGATATTTTGTAACCACTACCCTACGCGATGCAGGTTTTCCCGTACAACGAATTTCTTGGGCTCAAGAACCTTCCTCAGTTCTTATAAATAAAATTTGCCAACCTTCAAGTATCAAAAGATTTACTGATTTAAACAACTTAACCAAGTATTTAAGTACCCAACCCAACAAAAGCATTTTTATTTTAGGATTAGACCACCATGTAGGATTTGTTATAAAAGAAAATAATACCTTGTTTTTTACTCATTCCAGTTACAGTGGCGAAAAAATGGTTAAAAAAGATTTATGGGATGAAGCCTTTCCTGTTATGACTTCTCAGTCCTTTTTAATTGGAAATATATTGGAGAACAAAACTCTTCTTAAGCGATGGTTAAAATAATGTGGGATTTTGTAGAGGAATAGCACTTATATTCTCATTTGAGTACAATATACGTTTTGTGGATAAACTACGTTCGTAAAAAATCATAAGCATGAAATTACAAAATCATACCTATGAAATTTTAAAATCATAAGCATGATTTCACACACTATAATACTATCATCAATCCCACAGCATTAAAATCTAAAGTAAAAGGTTTGCATTTCTTTCATACTTATCACAAAAAGATCTGAACCGACAATACATAAAACCCTACCTATTTATCAAAACCTTTCTTGTATTCTTATCCAATTATTTTTTTAACTAATTTAAAATTTTTGAAAGGAACATATTTAAAAGGCAAATCAATCCAAGTCGGAGTTTCAAAAACAGCTCTTTTGTTACTGAAAGATAAAAAACTATCTTTCCCGTGGTATTTACCTATACCGCTATTTCCCACACCTCCAAATGGTAAATTATGGTTGCTGACGTGTATGACTACATCATTAATGCAAGTACCTCCTGAAGTGGTGGAAGACAAAACTTTTTTAGCTTTTTGTTTTTTTCCGAAATAATAGAGAGCGAGAGGTTTATGCATTTTGTTTATATATTCAATCGTTTCGTCAATATGTTTGAAAGTCATTACGGGTAAAATAGGTCCAAAAATCTCCTCTTGCATAACCAAATAATCAGGTTGTACGTCATCAATAATTGTTGGAGCTATAAATCGTTCTTTAAGATCAAATTCTCCACCTGTGTATATAGTCCCCTGATCTAAAAGTTTGATAAGCCTTTCCATGGCACTGTCGCTAACAATACGTGGATAAAACCGACTCTGTTTAATATCTTCTCCAAACATGGATTGAATGTTTTCAACCATTTTCTTCAGTAGTTCATCTTTAATGGTATGATGTACAAATAGGTAATCGGGAGCAACACAGGTTTGTCCTGCATTGATTAATTTTCCCCAAACAATCCGTTTGGCAGTAACATTAATATCAGCTTCTGCATCAACAATACAAGGACTTTTCCCTCCCAGCTCTAATATGGTAGGAGTTAAATGCTCTGAGGCAGCTCTTCTTACTACTTTTCCCAGATCAGGACTACCTGTAAAAAAAATCATATCAAAATCCTGTTGGGAAAATAAAACGCTATTAACTTTCCTTCCTCCATGTACAGTAGTAATATATTCCGGATCAAAATGCTCTTCGATCATATCTTCTATTACGCTCGATATTGTAGGGATACTTGGAGATGGTTTTAGAATGGCGTTACACCCTGCGGAAATACATCCTACTAACGGATTGATAAGCAACTGAAAAGGATAATTCCAAGGAGCTACAATTAACGTTGTTCCTAACGGTTCGTAAATTATTTTACTTGATGAGGGCAAAAGATGCATAGGGGTTTTAGCTCTTTCCGGTTTAGCCCACTTTTTCAAGTTTTTTATGTGGTTGTCAATTTCTCCTACTACAATGCTGGTTTCAGTTAGATATACTTCTTCGGGAGATTTGTGTAAATCAGTCCAAAAAGCGGCTTCTATTTTTTCTTTGTACTGAAGTATAGCTTGCTTTAGTTTTCGGAGTTGACTTAATCTGAAATTAACATCCTTTGTTTGTTGGGTTGAAAAAAAAGCTTTCTGTTTGGCTATTTTTTCAATAATTATGTTTTCTGCTGTATCTTCCATTTTTCTTTAGCTTCAATCTTTTTTATGTCCTGTAAAATGCTCCATGGTTTTGTAAATACCTAATACGTCTCCTGCAACCCAGTCAAATACATTTATAGGTAAAAATGCTTGTCCTAATCGGGTAAATCTGTAAATGTATCCAGGTAAGGTGATCATTTTTTTATTTTTCTTAACTGCATTTACAATTATGCGAGCAGCAGTTTCCGGTTCCGTATGAGGGAGAACTCTTGAGCGTACTCCGTCAAACATTCCGGTATTGATGTAATACGGCATAATGGTTGTTACATTAATATCTTTCTTTAGTTGTTTCATCTCAAGACGTACACTGTCTGACCATCCGGTAAGAGCCCATTTGCTTGCTACATAAACAGACATTTTAGGATTGGAAACGAGTCCGCCTGAAGATGTAATATTGCAAATGTGTCCTGAGTTTTGTTTCATCATATCACCTAAAAATTCATTACATATAATCATCGGAGCACTAGAATTTACATCCATTGTTTTTACGATGTCATCCGTAGTATGTTCATGAAAAAATTTTCCAACAACAATACCGGCGTTATTAACCAAAACATCTATTATACCAACATCTTTTTTTACTTTTTGGGCTGTTTCTTTAACTAATGCAGTATCTGAAACATCTACTTTATACCCTGTAATGGAACCTAAACCTGAAAATTCTTTGATTGTTTCATCAATTTTTTCCTGGTTGATATCCCAAATGACAACCTTTGATTTTTCTTCTAGAAACAAACGAGCCATTATTTTTCCTATACCGGAAGCACCACCAGTTACTAAAACTTTTTTATCTTTTAAATTTTTCATACTTAAAATTGTTTGGGGTTTTATATAAAATTAATATATTGATTGTAATAATATTTGTTAAATATTTTTTAATCCTTTATCTGTGCAACATTGAATAGTAATAATCTTGTATTAACATAACGGGATTCTTATAGATTAAAATTGAGTTAGTTTACTTTTTTCGATTGATAAATTTATTTCTTTATTTTTTAAATAGTAATTTTTTTAAGACAATTTAAGAGTATAGGAGTTAAAATTTCTTTATTGTTAAAATTTCTTCTCTGAAATTCAAAAATTCGCAAAGATTTATCTTTAGAAACTAATAATTGCTGTTCAAACCAATTATTGAAACCATTAGATACAACACTTAAACTCTTTTGAAAATATATTAACCCTGAAATCAGTATTACAATAATTAGAAGTACTTCCATAAACTTTTTATAATGCTTGCAATTTATGCAAAGCTTTGTCCTTTTGCTTTGAAAGGTAGTAAAAATTTTTTAAAGAAAAAAATATTAGTACTTTATTGTATATAATTAATTGTAAAATCCATCATATGATTCATTTCATTTTTCTTTATCATATGAAATCTCCTCAATTTTACAACTGGAAAAAATAAAAGAAAGGAAAAAGTTTAATGGTTAATCAAAACATTTCTCTTACACGGTCAAAAAAAGATTTTTCTTCATGAGGTTGTGGCTTAAAATTGGAGTCCTCCATCATACTTTCAAAGAATTTTTTCTGTTCCTTGGTTAATTCTTGCGGAGTCCATACATTAACATGTACCAACAAATCACCATTTCCATAACGATCCAAACTTGGTAAGCCTTTTTTAGCTAAGCGTAATATTTTTCCTGATTGCGTTCCCGAATCAATCTTAATTTTTGCCTTACCATCTACTGTTGGGATTTCTTTGCTAACACCTAAAACAGCTTCGGCAAAGGAAATATACAAATCATAATGCAAATTATTACCATCGCGTTTTAACGACTCATGCAGAATTTCTTCAATTAATACCAATAAATCTCCCGGAATACCTCCCATCGGAGCATCGTTTCCTTTCCCTGAAACTTTTAATTGAATTCCATCCGAAACGCCTGCCGGTATTTTAATTGAGACCGTATCTTCTTCTTTTTTAAGCCCTTGATTATTTGCTCCCGGAGGAATATGATCGGTCATTTTTCCGGTTCCACCACAAGTTTGGCACGTAACAGAAGTTTGCATACGCCCTAAAATAGTATTTTGAATGCGGGTTTGTTGTCCTTGACCGTTACAAGTTGAGCAGGTTTTATAGGTTGCTCCTTCTGCCACTTTAAAACGGGTTACTTTTACCTTCTTTTCAACGCCATGAGCAATTTCTTCTAAGGTTAGTTTTACTTTAATACGCAGGTTTTGACCTTTAATTTGCCGATGTCCTCCGCCAAAACTTCCTCCAAATGCTCCACCAAAAATATCACCAAATTGAGAGAAAATATCTTCCATACTCATTCCTTCGCCAAAACCGCCTCCGGCACTACCGCTCATACCGGCATGACCAAACTGATCGTAACGAGCACGCTTGTTATCGTCACTTAATACCTCATAAGCTTCAGCAGCTTCTTTAAATTTCTCTTCAGCTTTTGTGTCTCCCGGATTTTTATCAGGGTGGTATTTAATGGCTAATTTTCTATACGCTTTTTTAATTTCTGCAGCAGAAGCACCTTTTGCTACACCTAAAACTTCATAATAATCTCTCTTTGACATATTCTTAATTAAAAATTCACAAAACTAATAAAATGATTCTTTTCTTAGTTTCCTACTACTACTTTTGCAAAACGGATTACCTTTTCGTTTAAAGTGTAACCGGTTTCTATTATATCTACTATTTTCCCTTTTAAATCCTCACTAGGTGCAGGAACTTGCGTTATTGCTTCGTGAAAATCCGTATCAAAATCAGAGCCCGTTTCTACTTTAATTTTGGTAAGTCCCTTACTTTCTAATGTTGAATTTAATTTATTTTGAATTAATTCTACGCCTTCAATAAGCCCTTGATCTATATTTTCAATTTTTTGTATATTTTCTAAAGCTCTTTCAAAATCATCACAAACCGGTAATAAGGCTTGTAAGACTTCTTGGTTAGCCGTTTTAAATAAGTCAACACGTTCTTTTTGTGTTCTTTTTTTAAAGTTTTCAAATTCGGCAAAAAGACGTAAAAACTTATTCTTTTCTTCTTCTAATTGTATTTTTAATTTCTCAACTTCATTTATTTCAACATTTTGTATACCTTCAGAAGTTTCTTCTGATGGATTTTCTATAGTTTGATCTTCTATGATTTCTTTTTCTTTATCGTTCATGTTAAAAAATTTTCACTTTAATTCTTTACTCAAAAAATTTGCCATTTGTTTTATACTGTCTATTTGACTGAAAAAGGGTCGATTTATGACAAAATATCATAAAAATAATCGTATTGAAGATAAAATATGGCGTCGTAACGATGAATTTTTATAATTGTTTTTCATTTTTAAAACAATCGATTACTTGTTTTGCTACACGTAAGGCTTCGGTACCGTCTTCTAAAGTAACAACAGGCGTTGTGTTATTTTGAATCGCATCGGCAAAAGTTTCCAGTTCATCTAAAATAGCATTATTAGAACCTATTTCAGGATTGTCAAAATAAATTTGTTTTTTCTCTCCATCGGCATTTTGTAAAATAAAAGCAAAATCACTCGGATTTTCAGGAGCGTCTTTCATTTTAACTACCTCTACTTTTTTTTCTAAATAATCAACGGATATATATGCATCTTTTTGAAAAAAACGAGATTTACGCATATTTTTCAAAGAAATACGACTGGAGGTTAAATTAGCTACACAGCCATTTTCAAATTCAATTCGTGCATTGGCAATATCGGGACTTTTGCTGAGTACCGCCACACCACTGGCATGTATGTCTTTTACTTTTGATTTAACAATACTCAATATGGCATCAATATCATGAATCATTAAATCCAATACTACCGGAACATCAGTTCCTCTTGGATTAAATTCTGCCAGACGATGTGTCTCAATAAACATAGGGGAATCAAATTTATCTTTTACACTGACAAAAGCCGGATTAAATCGCTCTACATGACCTACTTGCCCTTTTACATGGTGTTTTTTGGCTAACCGGATTAATTCTTCTGCTTCTTTAACCGTTGTGGTAATGGGTTTTTCAATAAAAACATGTTTTCCCTTCATGATGGCTTTTTTAGCACAATCAAAATGCGATAAGGTTGGTGTTACAATATCAATAACATCTACTTCATCTATCAATTGATCAATAGAATCAAAAACTGTATAACCAAATTCTTCTATCACTTTTTGAATATTCTCAGAATCAGTATCATAAAAACCAGTCAGCTTATATTTGGAAGATTGATCAGCTAATTTCAAATGAATTTTTCCTAAGTGTCCAGCACCTAAAACGCCTATTTTTAACATTGGGATAACTTTTGCAACAAAGATAAAACGAATGTATATAATAACCAATGGAGTTTTTCAAATTTGAAAAAATATTAGAAGAGAATTCCTTATAATACCCATTATGTATTTTAAATAATACTAACTTTTAAGTGTTACTAAGTTTGGGAAGATTACACATCAAACAAATGAGAAATTACGCAGAAATCCGGATGTGGAAATACAACAACGAAAGACCACACAGTGCACTGCAATACTTAACGCCAAGAGATTTTTTGTTGAAATATGGAAAAATCAACCACACCAATCCGGCAGATTTTCCCACATTCCAACAAAGTTTTTCGACAACAACAACTAAAATATTAACTAAAAATGCTACTTTTGAGTGTTACTAAGTTTGGAAAGATTACAATTTTACCATTCCTTTAAATCAGGTTCAAAAGTGTATAGAAGAAAGATGAAGTTTAAACAATGGGCGAAAGTAATGCTATTATTGGCAGTAATATTACAAACTGGCTGTTTTGATAATTCGATAATATTAGTTGATGAATATCGAATTTATCCACAGGATGAATTTGGAGAAGGTTATTATTTAATTTGTAAACTTGGTTGTAAAGAATCTCCCAAAATACAGAATATTACCTCTGTCCAATGGAATGACCGCTTTATATTTATCTCAAAAAAAGATAATAAGAAACCTTGGTATGTAATTAAAGCCAAAGGTAAAAAACTAAAATATTGTAGTGGAGATATTTTAAAAGGACCTTTATCAGAACAAGATTTGAAAGATTATTTTGAAAACGAAGATGTAGGAATATTAAAAGAAAAATCCTTTGAATAAGGGTAATAGGAGATCTGCGGATATTAATAAATATACATTATATAATGGTTTATTAATGAAAGGAGCATCAACTGTTGGAGGTAAAGTCTTAAAATCTAAATAATAATGTAATTATGTTTTTCATAATGTTATGATGATGATGATCTTATTGTATATGATCTTTATAGCTAATTTATTTTAATAAGGCTTAAGAACAAATTTATTCTAGTTTGTAAGCCTATTAAATCCTGAATTCTTATTTTCTTCTAAACCAAATATGTATCGGAACTCCTGTGAAATCCCAATGTTTACGAATTTGATTTTCAACATGACGCTTATACGGCTCTTTTATGTATTGAGGTAAATTGGCAAAAAAAGCAAATTGTGGAGCGTGGGTTGGCAACTGAGTACAATATTTGATTTTTATGTATTTTCCTTTAATTGCCGGAGGTGGACGACGTTCAATAAGAGGAAGCATTACCTCGTTTAATTTACTAGTTTTTACTTTTCTAATTCGGTTTTTATAAACATCCATAGCTGTTTCAATGGCTTTAAAAATCCTTTGCTTGGTCAATGCAGAAACAAAAATAATGGGAACATCGTTAAAAGGAGCCAATTTATAACGGATTTGTTCCTCAAACTTCTTCATGGTATATGAATCTTTCTTAACCAAATCCCACTTATTAACCAAAATGACAATTCCTTTCCTGTTTTTTTCAACCAATGAAAAAATACTTAAATCTTGCCCTTCAAAACCGCGTGTAGCATCTACCAGCATAATGCATACATCCGAGTGTTCAATAGCTCGAACAGACCTTAGTACAGAATAAAATTCCAAATCTTCATTTACTTTAGCTTTTTTACGCATTCCTGCCGTATCTACCATGACAAAATCAAATCCAAACTGATTATAACGTGTTTCCAAAGAATCGCGCGTGGTTCCTGCTACATCGGTTACAATATTCCGTTCCTCTCCCAACAAGGCATTGATAAAGGTGGATTTTCCTGCATTGGGTCTTCCGATTACAGTCAATCTAGGCAACCCTTCAAACGCATCAATAAATTCAGTTTCAGGAAAAGATTTTACAACATCGTCCAATAATTCTCCTGTTCCGGAACCCGACATACCCGAAACACAGTAATAATCACCCAAACCCAATTCATAAAATTCGACGGCCAGAGTTTGTTTTTTACCGGTATCTACTTTATTCACCATTAAAAAAACGGGTTTTTCGGTTCTTCTAAGCAGATTGGCAATTTCTCGATCCATATCGGTTACACCCTCATTTACATCGGTTACAAAAATTATAATTGTTGCTTCTTCAATAGCCAGAATTACCTGTTTTCGAATTTCTTCTTCAAAAATATCCTCTGATCCTATCACATATCCCCCTGTATCAATTACAGAAAATGCTACACCATTCCAATCGCTTTTTCCGTACTGGCGATCACGGGTTACGCCACTAACTGAATCTACAATAGCTTCCCGCCGTTGCAACAATCGGTTAAAAAATGTAGATTTTCCTACATTCGGACGCCCTACAATGGCTATCATATTGTTTTTCATCTATTTTTTACTTTATTAATCCATCCGGAGAAACTCCTCTGTAATAATTATAAATATTTTTGTGCAAAAGTACGCAATTCAGGGCTAAAAGGTCTTAACATTGTTTCATATGTAAAAAAATTTCTTTCTGAGAAGAAAGAAGTAATTTTATTCTTTAACCAATACTTCAAAAGAATTTCCTTCCAAAACAAGTTCCAACTGATTTTCTTTTACCTTAAACGATTGGTCAAAATGAGACTTCATACCGTAATAAGATTCTATTTCAGGTAACTCTACCAAAACTTTTTCAATTGTATTCCCTGCGTTGATGGCTGTAACAACCATATTGTTCATATAATTCCGCATAAATACCAATACATTTTGATCTGCAAATAAAATTTTGGTGTCTCCATAAATCAGTGCCATATTGTTTTGACGTAAATGGATTAATCTTTTTGTCTGATCCAATAATTTTTGGCGTTCTGATATTACCCAAAAACGTTTATCAGAACCCTTATTTATATCAAATTCCATCATATGCCGATTATCCGGATTATCTGCTCCCGACATTCCAAATTCATCACCTTGATAAATGATAGGCACTCCTGGAGCGGTTAGATTAAACGCCATGATAATGCCCGTCTTTTTAAATCCAATCGGATTTTTATTTATTGTTTTCCTTGTCCAGACTGTTTTTTGCATGTCTTCCCCTTCAGAAAAAGAATTGTCTCCTATTGAAGTAATTCTGATTTTATTATAGTCTCCGGAAATGTTTCCCATAACATTGTGATAACCGTAATAAAGTAAATTTTCTTCTAAGGCTGTTTTTAAATCCTTCATAGAAATGATAGGATTGATCACAGCATCACTTAAATTATGATATAAGTTAAATTCAAATTGAGCATCTAACATTCCGGTATTCACATATGAATTTACGGTTTCATGTGAACCATATGTTTCGCCTATTTGGTAAATACTTCTATCTTTGGGTAGAAGTACCTGTTTTTTTAGTTTTTTGGTCAATGTTCTCCAAAATTCGTTTTGATTTGGCTTAATAACATCGTATCGAAAACCATCAATGGCAAAATTTTTAAACCAATATACGGCACTGTCTGTCATCTGATCTATAACTTCGGAATTTGAAAAATCTAAAGAAGAAATGTACTTATCAGACCATTCTGTAAAATGCTGCGTATTACTACTATTTATTCCGTTTGGAAGTTTTGTGTCGGCTATCCAGTCCGGATGTTGTTTTAAAATCGGATGCTCTTGGTGTACATGATTAGCCACATAATCTACTATAATATTGATATTACGTTTGTGTGCTTCTTTAATTAGTTCTCTAAACGTTTCTTCCGTGCCAAAACGAAAATCAATTTTCGTAGATGAAATCGGCCAATAGCCGTGATATCCTGAAAATTTTGTTTTAATATACTCTGTATCCAACAATCCATAACCTTTATCCGGATTTTGAACAATAGGAGAAAGCTCTATTGTATTTATTCCTAAATCTGTAAAAAAACCTTCTTTTATTTTTTTTGTAACCCCTTTAATATCACCTCCTTGAAAATCTACTTCTGGTTTAACCTCCGGTTCTCCTATTTGAAAATTATTCAATGAATCTCCATCACAAAAACGATCAATCATCAAAGAGTACACCATATACCTTCTTTTATCGGTTTGTAACAATTTATGTGTATCAAGAACAGGTTCTCCTTTATATAAAGGGATTAAAACATCATTAGCTACACCTGATTGATTGTAAGCATACACACGTATAAAAGACTGTTCTACCGCTTTGGCTTCCTCCGGAACCTCTCCTCTTAATTCAAATCCTTTTGAAAGAGATATAAACTGATTGTTGTAAAATGCTAAAAAATTTACTTCTTGATCCGCTATTATTTTCCACTCTTTTTGATTTTTAACTGTTGTCATAAAAGGCTTATCAACATCCCAATTTCCAACAGAAAAAGTTGAATTATATCCACCCATACCGTTGCTTACTTTTTTTGGATTTGTAGGGTCCGTAAACTCTTGTTCTCCTTCTACAAAACAGTATTGATAATTTCCCGGATTTAATTTTACGATAAATTCATACTTTCCATCTTTTAAAGTTAATGGTTTAACAATCCATTCGTTGAATGAACCTTTAATTTGTAGTTTTTTATACTCTTTATCAGGTGTAAAGCTAAATGTATAAGGTATTTGGAATGTATTTCGAACCGGAATATCGTGTTTTTTTTGGTCAAATTTTATTGAAATATAATCGATTACACTATTCATCTTTCCTGAAAGTGTTACGATACCGCTATCGTTTTTTATCTTTTTTAATCCTTCGGGAAGACGTATGATTTCGGCTCGGCTCCCTTCAATGAAATAATCACTTAAATTAATTATTGTATTATTAGAGGTTAATTGAATTAAAGTCGCTAAGTCTTGCAAAACAACAGGTTCTTTTGACTTATTATTTACTTTAGGTGGTGATGTTTTGTTTGATTTACAGGTAGAAAAAATAGAAACAACAATCCCCAACAGTATAACTTTTTTAATGCTATGTAATATTTGATTTTTCATTAATTTATTGAGACACAATTACTTCAAATGCTAAATTTAAGTACCTTTTATCAGTTTTTAAAAAACTTATGCTTTTACCTGATCTAAATCAGGCAAAATATATAATTTATGATATTGCACCAAACGATCTATCGGTTTTTGTACTATAATACCTATATTCAGGTAAAATTCAGCAGCAACGGATTGTAATATTGCTTCGTAATAATACGCTACGGAGCCTATAAAATTGATTTCGGAACTGCGTGCTTCAGGGTAAGGCAGTACCTGATTCAGAAAAAACTCACGCAAGGATTCATACACTAATTTTTGAATAAAAGGTTCATGTTTATAATCAGCTACAAAACGGCTGAATGTAGCTAAGTATTTGTTGGCAAATTTATTTTTATACACATTCTTATTTAAATCGTCAATCGTAATTCTATAACATTCATTAAAAGCACTGCTTAAATGCTTTGGCATTTTTTTAAGAAAATAGGCTTGTAATAATCGTTTTCCCAAATTATTTCCACTTCCTTCATCCCCCAATATAAAAGATAATGAAGGGGTTTCTTCCCGCAATATACTTCCGTCAAAATAACATGAATTAGAACCAGTTCCTAAAATACATATGATGACCGGTTTACCATTATAGGCTGCATAAGCTGCAGCCAGTAAGTCGTGTTCGACAACTGTTTTGGATTTCAGAAAAACTTCATCTAAAGCATTTTTAACGATTTTTTTAAAATGTGAGGCTGAACAGCCGGCACCATAAAAAAAAATATGTGTAAGATTATCGGAAATTGCTACTAAAGAGTCATTATTTTTTAATTCTTTTACGATATCTTCTGAATCTAAAAAGTAAGGATTGAAACCTATTGTCCGGGTTCTGAAAACTTCTTCCCCTTTTTTCTTGAGTACAATCCAATCACTTTTGGTAGAACCGCTATCAACTATTGCTATCATGATTCCCAAACTATAATATTCATCCGTTTTGTAAATATAAAAAGATCCCTTTTACAAAGCAAACTTTTGTGTGCTTATCCTATTTATTTTCGTATAATCTATTTCAAAAGTAGTATATTTAGGCATATGTTTTTACATCAACACCCATACAAACCTTTTTTATATAAAGGAGTTCAAAAAATTATTGTTGGAACGCTTCCTACTCCTCGATTTTCAACAGGCAAGTTAAAACCTCATGATGTTCCTTTTTGTTATGGAAGTCAAGATGGCTTATTATGGAAAATAGTAGATGAAATTTTTGGTTTGAAACTATCTTTCGAAAATACTTTTCAAGCCGTAGAAGAACGAAAATTATCTTTAAAAAACAGAAAATTAGGAATTTGTGATATTGTAGAAAGCTGTGAACGCTTAAAAATAAATGCCTCTGATTTAGGAATGCAAAATATTCAGCTCCGTAACCTGATTCATTACCTTAACCAATACCCAAGTATTAAAACACTTCTTTTTACAGGAGGAAATTCAAAAAATGGTCCGGAATATTTATTTAAAAAACATATAAAAAAGTATGCTATTTCTTTCGATTTAATTTCTGACCAAATACCTCGAATTCACATATTTTATTTGAACGGAAGAAAAATCAAAACCATTTCTTTAACTGCTCCTTCCGGTTCTGCCAATCGGGCGATTGGTAGTTATCCTGAATACAAAGAAAAAAAGGCATTAAATTCTAAATTTAACACCTTTAATTTTCGTGTAGAGCAGTATAAAACTTATTTTTAAACTATTTTAACGAAGCAAATAATTTTAAAACATCTCGTGTATAAAGAGGAAATGCCGTAGTATGTGTTGCTCCCTGATATACAACCTCAGTTACTGTTCCTCCATTATTCAAAATAGCTTCTTTGGCAGTAATTGAATTTAGCGGATATACATAATCATCAGCCGTTCCATAATAGAGCGTAATGGGAGCTTTGGGAGTCCAATTATATGTATCGTTATCTTTTAGTGCATTTAAAAATGCTTGATCAGTTCCATTTTTTAAGCCTAATAAAAATGTACTTTTAAAAAGATTCTGAGGATTTGTTTGAATAGGAAGCATATAATAATTCATCGGATTTGCTTCATTTTCCAACAATTGTGCATCGGTATCATTCACTATGGCATTCCAAGGTCTGTTTATTTTATACAGATTATTATAACTATTTATAACCCACATATAATTAGGCAGAAATGTTAAATTTTCATTTTTCGAATCAACTTCTAAAGTAAAAGCCGTTTTATTATATGCTCCTGATGCAGGAGCACTCATCGTAACTACATGATGCGTATTGTTTTCAATATATTGATGAAGTGCCATCGTAGCCCCTCCTCCTTCAGAATAACCACCGAGAAATAATTTATTGTTAATCTGTCTGTTTTCTTTTTCTAACAATTGTTTTGCCGCAACCAACATTTCATACGATGATAAAGCCAAACTTTTAGCATGCTCATAAGGATGTTTTAAATTTTCCGAAACACCATACCCTTCATAATCAGGCAACGATACTGCAAAACCTTGTGATGCCAATATAACACCGAAAACCGTTGCTTTATAATCTAAATTAAATAAAGAGGGAGCTTGTTGAGGGTCAAAAATCGTTCCGTGTTGATAAGAAATAACAGGTAGCACTTCATTATCATCAGGGACTGTTACCAATCCCGAAACTTCTACTACTCCTCCATTGTATTCACTGGATTGTTCATACACTACTTTATACACCTTAACAGGTTTGTAACTCGTTAATCCATAAGACATTCCTCCAAAAACCTGTTCTGTTGTTACTACTAATTGTTCTACTTCCTGAGAAGTTAATGAACGAACCAATTCATACCTTTTAAGACTCTCTTCATGGACCGTAACTGTATTGTCATCATCATCATTACACGATGTGAAAATAAAAATCATTAAAAAGCTTAATACAGGCAATCTTTTTCTTAAAAACTTAATCTTTAACATATTCATATTTTATTTAATTATTTGTTAGAGGCTCCCAAGATAATCATAATTATCATTATCTATACATAATTTATTAAAAAAATACCTTTTTTATTAAAAATAACAACATGAAACCCCTACCAAAATATATTCAAATAAAATAGTATATTTATCATCTTAACCCCAAAATCTATCATCATTTTCCCTTGTCATCCCCGTAAGGTCTACAAACCCCACCGGGTTTTGGTACGTGTATTGGTAAGGTGTCATGGTTTGTATTGGTTTTGCTGCCTTGTTTCATTACTCTACCCGCTCTACTTCTAAAATAGTGTACATTGCCTGATACTTCCCTTTTCTATTAAAAAACGGATGGTCTAAACCTTTGGCTTCAACAGCTATAATATTTTCTGGATAACATTTATACCTAAACTTATATCTGGCAGTATCCTTAATCTCTTTTTTTAATCTTACAACAAAATACTTAGAAAAAGACAATGAGTTTTTAGGATCTTGCTTGAAATTGGAATAAATATTCATTTTGTATTTAAACCCCTTATGACTATCAACATAACAAAATAATTTAAATAATTGTTCTCTGTAATATCCTTCAAACCTAAAACTACCCGATGAAGACTCTATAAACGGTGTTATCAGTATTTTGTCTCCTATAGCTAATTCCCCTTCTTTATATCCCGTACTATTATCAAGTCCTATAAATGTTCTATGAGTAGAGCAACTCATCATTATCCATAAAAAGGATACTATAATTATATTTCTCATTGTACTATTTTTATCGTATTGCATCTTTATGAAATTGTGATAATTGAGGGTTCGCCTGTATAACAGGAGGTATAAATTTAACTTTTTCCCCCTCAGAGCTTGATCCCCAGTTTACAGTTGTTATTCTTTTTCCATCTCCTATAAAAGATACCGTAGCCTCCCATATAAAATCTGAATTGGTAAACCTTGAAAAGCCTGGATCATTTATATTATTTTTTACATACTTATCATTTCCGTAATTCCAATATTTTGAATTTTTAGGATTAAATGCCGATCTATCAGAAGTCTTATTATCCAAATTTATATCTAATTGATTTCCGTCAGCAAACTCTACAACTTTTGGTAAAACAGGCTTATAAGGATCCAGCCAATTAGTCTTAACCGTCTGCTTCCAACCTGAATCTTCTAACTTATCTGATGGCTCAAACGTCATATTAAACTCATCAATATATACATGGTTTTCAGGCTTATAATCTACAGCATTGTAATCATTCATTATTACTTTTCCTTCTCCACTTGGCAAAGTATAAGCTCTTGAATTATCAGCATCACTTACATTCGTCCATTGGTTTCCACTTTCGTCTGTAAATTCTTCTTCTGACCTGTTATGCCATGTTACATTTCCTTGCTCATCCTCATACCAATCATCTCCTTTCATCCCCGTTGGATCTACAAACCTCACCGGGTTTTGGTACGTGTATTGGTAAGGTGTCATGGTTTGTTCCGCCAGTGGATCCACACTCAACCACAAACTTATCCTTGGGTTATAGTACCTTGCTCCGTAATAGTAAAGCCCCGTTTCTTCATTCAGTTCCTTGGCGTTAAACAAATACGGCGTGTTTTCTATATGTTGTACTCTTTTATTCATGTTGTTTTGGAGCTTTACTTATCAAACTGAAACTTTACCTTTAATCAACGGATAACACTGATAATCAGCTAATTCAAAATCATTATAGGTAAAATCAAACAAATTGGTTTTTTCAGGATT
>JBKEDE010000016.1:0-144738 GCA_047975265.1 Flavobacteriales bacterium | reverse complement strand
TTCCTATAGAACGAAATCCCAGTCCCTCAAGATACAGAATAAGTGCATCCCTTTTAAGTTTGTTCGGTTTTCCAACCTGCTCAACTGTAAAGTGGTGGCTGCAATCCTTGCAAAAATATCTTTGCCTTTGGTTGACCATACCATCTTTACGAAAATTCTGGCTTTTGCATTTTGGACAATTTTTCATATTGATTAATAATAGGTTAATAATTGTCCAAATATATAAAAACTATACTAAATTAACAATACCCGTTATTTTTATAATTTTATGTAAAAATAATCTGATGTAAAGTTGGTTTGTTAAAAACAGACTTCTATTTTTGCTTACTTATTTATCTTAACAGTATTGAACATGAAAATTTTAAAATTTGGTGGTTCGTCAATAGGTCATGAAACTGGTTTTGGACAAATTCTTAAAATCATAAAACAAGAATCAGAGAATTGTATTGTTGTCGTTTCTGCATGTGGAAAAACAACGGACAACTTACTCAAAACCGCTATGCTGGCTGAAAGGCAAAACACCGTGTACAAAACTGTTTTAGAAGATATTTTTACGTATCACATCGATTTAATTCGGCATTATATCGACCCAAAAAATGCTGCTTTAAGCATTGGATTTGTAAAAGAAAAACTGAATGAAATTGAATTAATTTTGGAAAGCATTTACAATTTACAGGAATTTTCCAATAAAACATACGACCATTTATTAAGTTACGGAGAAATCATTTCCTCTACTCTTTTAAATACATTCTTAAACGAAAATAACATTAATTCACAATGGATCGATAGTCGAAATCTTATCAAAACAAATGATGAATTCGGAAATGCAAAAATTAATTTTAAAAGTACCAACCAAAATATAAAAAATACTTTTACAGATACTCAAAACTACGTTTTAGGAGGTTTTATCGCTTCGAATAACCAAGGTATCACAACAACGTTAGGACGAGGTGGTTCTGATTATACAGCCTCTGTTATTGCCGCTGCATTAGATGTTAAGGAACTGATTATTTGGACTGATGTTAATGGAATGATGACCGCCGATCCTCGCTGGGTTAAAAATGCCATTTCATTATCCGAATTGTCTTATAATGAAGCTCTTGAACTATGCCACTTTGGAGCAAAAGTTATCTATCCTCCTACAATCATTCCTGCTATGAAAAAGGAAATCCCTATCATGGTAAAAAATACCTTTTCACCTGAAAAACCGGGCACTTTAATCAGTAAAAACATTGATAACACGCGTTCTGTAAGTGGTTTGACCAGCATTGCAGAAGTTTGCTCCATCACCATTGAAGGAAGTGGAATGGTAGGAAAACCCGGATTTACTAAAAAATTCTTAGGCATACTTTCCGATCGAGGAATTAATGTTATCATGGTAACACAGGCTTCTTCAGAACATGGAATGACGATGATCATTTCACCTGAAGACCTCGATTTGTCTTTAAAATCTTTGCATGAAGAATTAAAATACGATTTGCTGGAAAAAATCATTGATCCCATAAAGTTTGAAACCGATTTAAGTATACTCGCCATAGTAGGACAGAACATGAAAAACTATCATGGAATTGCCGGAAAAGCCTTTCACGTTTTAGGAAAAAATGCTATTAATATTCGAGCTATTGCTCAAGGCTCTTCCGAAAACAATATTACAACCGTAATTGCCAAATCGGATTTAAAAAAAGCTCTAAATGTTTTACATGAAGAATTTTTTGAAGAAGATATTAAAAAAGTCAATCTTTTCATTGTCGGGGTCGGAACTGTCGGAGGAAAATTAATCGAACAAATCAAACAACAATATCACTATTTGATTAAAAACAATCTGCTAAAAATCAATATTGTAGCCATAGGAAATTCCAAAAAAATGATTTTTAATGAAGAGGGATTGAATTTAGAAACATGGCAAGAAGATTTACAAAACGGAGATGCTATGAAATTGGAAAAATTTATTAATCAAATCGTCGATTCCAATTTAGGAAACTCTATTTTTGTAGATAACACAGCTCATAGCGGTGTGGCTGATTATTATGAAAAATGCCTTTCCAACGGAATCGGAGTAGTTACCTGCAACAAAATTGCTTCGTCAGCTTCATACGATCGTTATAAAAATCTGAAAGCCTTATCCAAAAAACACAAAGCTCCATATCTTTTTGAAACCAACGTTGGTGCGGGGTTACCCATTATCAATACTTTAAATGATCTAGTAAAAAGTGGTGATAAAATTCGAGGAATCAAAGCTGTACTTTCCGGAAGTTTAAATTTTATCATGAATAATTTTAAAGAAGGAACTCGTTTTGTCGATATTGTCAAACAAGCTCAAGACTTAGGCTTTACCGAGCCTGATCCTAGAATTGATTTAAGCGGATTGGATGTAAAACGAAAAATATTAATTCTATTACGCGAATCGGGTTATAAATATGAATTAGAAGATATTAAAAGTCAATCGTTTTTAGGAGAAGAATATTTTGAAACAAACTCTGTTGAAGAGTTTATTCAATTATTAGAAAAAAACGGAACCGAATTTGATACTTTACGAAAAGAAACCGAAGCAAAAGGAAAAAAACTCAAAATTGTGGCTTCTTTTGAGAATGGAGAAGCCGTTGTAGGACTTGAAAAAGTATCTCCCGATGCTCCTTATTATCAATTAGACGGAAGTGATAATATTGTTTTATTTTATACCGATCGTTATGCAAACCAACCTTTGATTATACGAGGAGCCGGAGCCGGAGCCGATGTTACGGCATCCGGAGTATTTGCCGATATTATGAGAGCCGTAAGTTAAACCCTGTAAAAATTTCCATGAAAGAAGTTAAAGTATTTTGTCCGGCCTCTGTTGCAAACGTTTCCTGCGGATTTGATTTGATGGGATTTGCCTTAAAAACCATCGGTGATGAGATGATTGTGCGTAAAACTCGTCGAACCGGTGTTTTTATAAAGCATATTGAAGGATATGAGCTTCCTTATGAACCTGAATTGAATGTTGCCGGAAAAGCTGCTTTATCCATGTTGGAAAAACTCAATACAACAACCGGAATTGAAATCGAAATTTACAAAAAAATTCATCCGGGAAGTGGTATCGGCTCCAGTTCAGCCAGTGCCAGCGGTGTTGTTTTTGCCATAAATGAATTATTTGATCGTCCATTTTCAGAAAAAGAACTCATCGAATTTGGAATGGAAGGAGAATTTGTAGCTTCTAAAAGTTATCATGCAGACAATGTTGCTCCTGCTCTGATTGGAGGAATGGTTTTTATACGGGGATACCAACCTTTGGATTACTTTAAAATACCGGTTCCTCAAGATTTGTATTGCACGATTATTTCACCTTTAATAACCATAAAAACGCTTGATGCACGCCGTGTTTTAAAATCAAAAATTCATTTTAAAGATGCTGTTACACAATGCGGAAATTTAGGTGGTTTAATTTCCGGATTATATACTTCTGATTATGATTTAATCAGTCGATCTTTGATTGATGTGTTGGTTGAACCTCAACGAGCTTGGTTAATTCCTCTTTTTAAAGAATTAAAACAAGAAGGTATTAAAAGCAGTGCTTTAGGCGTAGGAATCAGTGGTAGCGGACCGTCTGTATTTGCTCTTTCAAAAGGTAAAACCAATGCTGAGAAAGTTGCTGAATCTTTTAAAAAAGTATATAAAAATACCTCGATTGATTTCAATATTTATACATCGCCTATTAATACAGAAGGAAGTTGTATAATTCATCAAAAATAATTTTAAATGAAATATTATAGCTTAAACGGATATACAAAAGAAGTTGATTTTGAGGAAGCAGTACTTGAAAGCCTTGCTCCTGATAAAGGATTGTTTTTTCCTAAAAAAATCGAACAATTGGATCAATCTTTATTAGAAAAATTTTATACCTTAACTCGTGAAGAAATCGCTTTTGAAGCCATTAAACAGTTTGTAGGTAATTCCATTCCTAATTATGATCTAAAACAAATTGTTAAGGAAACTCTTTCGTTTGAGTTTCCGATTGTTCCTATTCATGATAATATTTATGCATTGGAGTTGTTTCATGGTCCTACTTTAGCTTTTAAAGATGTTGGAGCCCGTTTTATGGCTCAGTGTCTTAAGTATTTTAATCAAAAAAGACATAAAAAAATAACAGTTTTAGTCGCTACTTCCGGTGATACGGGAGGTGCGGTAGCCAATGGATTTTATAAAGTAATGGGTGTTGATGTCATCATTTTATACCCAAAAGGAAAAGTAAGTGTTTTGCAAGAAAAACAATTAACCACATTGGGAGAAAACATTACAGCCATTGAAGTAGAAGGCTCTTTTGACGATTGTCAAGAATTGGTTAAAACCGCTTTTTCAGATCAAGAATTAAAAGAGCGATTTGGTTTAACCTCTGCTAATTCTATTAATGTAGCCCGATGGCTTCCACAAATGTTTTATTATATTTTTGCCTTGCAAGCATTTCAAAATAAAGAGGTTATTTTTTCTGTCCCTTCAGGTAATTTTGGAAATATTTGTGCCGGAATGATGGTACAACAATTAGGATTTCCCGTAAAACATTTTATTGCCTCAAACAATGTGAATAATGTTGTTGATCGCTTTTTATCAACTCACGAATATACACCTAAAAAAACCATTCCTACCATTTCAAATGCTATGGATGTAGGAAACCCAAGTAATTTCATACGAGTTCAAACACTTTATAAAGATTTTGAAAACTTAAAAAAACACCTCTCAGGAGCAACTTATACCGATGTCGAAACACGTCATATTCTTTTAGAAGTAAAAAACAAGTACAACTATTTGATGGATACACACGGTGCCGTAGGTTATTTGGGACTAAAAGATTATCTTATCAAAACTCAAGATCAATCTTCTATCGGGATTTTTTTAGAAACGGCTCATCCATCCAAATTTAATACGGTTATTGAATCCGTTATTAAAGAATCCACCCCAATTCCATCGCATTTACAAAAACTTATGGATAAGGAAAAAAAGACTTTTCAAATTAAAAACGATTTTGAAGAGCTAAAAAATCATTTGGATAGATGATCGTAAATTCTCAAAATCTTTCTTTTTTTGTACAAAATTTGGTCTTCTGAAATAATGAAATCCTTACATTTGTGGAAAATATGAAAGAAAATCTAAACAAAATAATCATTTTTCCCTTTGTGATACTTATTCGGTTTTATCAATTTTTTATCAGTCCGTTATTAGGTTCTAATTGCCGTTATTCTCCTACCTGCTCAGCTTATACGTTAGAAGCATTGCATGTTCACGGATTATTTTACGGAAGTTGGCTTTCAATAAAACGAATCTTTAGTTGTAATCCTTGGGGAGGAAGTGGGTATGACCCCGTACCTTCTAAAAAACAAAAAAATATATGACGATTTTAGCTTTTACTTGGGATCCTCCTTTGGGAATTCCTATTGGTGATTTTTTTACCCTTCGATTTTACAGTTTGATGTATCTTTTAGCATTTTTTTGTGCTTTTTACATTATGAAATATATTTTTACACGCGAAAAAGTAAGTTTTGATTTACTTGATCCATTGTTGATGTATTCCTTAATCGGAATGTTTGTCGGAATGCGTTTAGGTGAAGTTTTCTTTTATAGTTGGGATTATTATCAGAATCATTTATTAGAAATTATTCTTCCCATTCGGGAAAATCCTGATACTTTTTTAATTAATCTATTTGGACAACATTGGATTCAAGGTTGGGAATTTACCGGTTTTAGTGGCTTAGCAAGCCACGGAGCTACCATAGGCTTTTTTATTGCTTTTGCTTTGTTTTGGAAAAAATTTTTAAAACCTTTAGGAAAAAAATTCTTCTGGCTATATGACCGTATCGTAATTCCTGTGGCATTGGGAGGAGCTTTTGTTCGAACAGGAAATTTCTTTAATTCTGAAATGGTCGGTTTTCCCACATCGGAAAATTTACCTTGGGCTACAAAATTTGTGAATATGTTTGTACCTCATTCACAAATGAATAACCCTATTTATAATCCCGAATTATATCGGCATCCGGCACAAATGTACGAAGCAACCGGATACATTCTTATTTTTATCTTATTGGCTTTTTTGTTTTTTAAAACATCTGTAAAAAAATACAGCGGATTTCTTTTTGGGTTATTCTTTATTCTTTTATGGTCTGTTCGTTTTTTCGTAGAATTTTTCAAACTCGCACAAGTTGAATCTCGTGCTGATTGGGCTTTAAATACAGGGCAATTGCTCAGTATTCCTTTTATCCTTATCGGAATCATTGTTTTGATTACTTCTTTTAAAAGACTGCAAAACAGTTAAATACTCTAATTAAAAAGTTAAAATTTATCTAAAATATTATATAAATAGCTTTTTAAACTAAATTTGTAAAAAATTTATTCATCATATGAACTTATTTGTTAAATATTGCCTTTTTATTATCCTGTCTTTTTTCATTTCGTGTAAAAATGATCAAATACAACAAGAATCAAAAACACAACAACGCATTGAACGATTTTTTACTAAAGAAGGCACTTTAGAACTTAAAAATGATCAAAAAACCATCCAACTTCTTGATATTGAGTTTGCAGAAAGTGATTATGAAACTTCAGAAGGTTTAAAGCACCGCTATTCCATGAAAGAAAATCAAGGAATGTTGTTTTTATTCCCAAAAGCAGAACTTAAAAACTTTTGGATGCAAGATACCCGAATTCCTTTGGATATTTTGTACGTTACAGAAGATTCTGTTGTATTGAATATCGTTAAAAATGCTCCTCCCATGACGGAATATGGTATTCAAGGCTCAACGGGTCCGGTGCAATATGTTTTGGAAATAAACGGAGGAATGAGTGATAAGTGGGGAATCATAGAAGGAAAAACAAAACTAAGCTGGAAAAAAGAGTAAATCTTTTAATGGAAATATGCTTTAAAAAACAAATTTTAATATTTTAAAGATTATTTCTCAATTTTTTTTTATATATTGTTTCGTTGTTCCTTTCGTTTTACAAAAAAATTTGATTATGATGAAGTCATCTATATCTAATTAAAACCTAATAACCTGAAATAAAACGAAAAATTAAAACATGAAAAAACCACTTTTAATTACCATACTGGGATTTGTATCCTTAATCAGCTCTGCTCAAGACGGGTTGCCTTATTATAATACCTATCTTTTGGGAGACGAATACCTTTTACATCCTTCTATGGCAGGGAGAAGTGTTTGCGGCGATTTATCTCTTTCTGTAAGGCAACAATGGTTTGGAGCAGATGAACATCCTGCTACTTATGTCCTTAGTTTTAATAAAAGAATTGGCGAACGACGCGGTATCGGAGCGTATATTATGAGAGATGAAAACGGTCCGACCAAACAAACAGAAATGCAAATAACCTATAATCATCATTTAATTTTTAACGGAGATGAAGTCAAAAGTCCCCATCGTTTACAAATGGCTCTCTCTGCACAAGCCATCTTATTTAATTACGGAGATTTATCCAGCTTGGTAGAAAATAGTATAGATCCTGTTTTGGCTAACAGAAGTTCTTATAATTTTAATGCCAATATGTCTTTTACCTATTTAAAAGGACCTTTTCGTGCCAGTTTAACAGCTAATTCATTATTCAATTTTTTTTCTAAAGATGATGGCATTGAAGAACCCATTAATCAAAGAAATTATATCGGAACTGTTGAGTACAAACTAAAACCTTCCAAAGCCATTTCCATTACACCTTCTGCAACTTATATATTAGAGGAAGAACAACGTCGGGATATGTTTGATATAGGTGCTAAATTTTCATACGGAATTAATCAAGATACGCGTTTATGGGCTCGTGCTTCCTATCGTGCTCATACAGATAGTGGTTTTAATAGTTTAGCTTTCACACCCGTTGTCGGTTTAGATAAAAGCAGTTGGAAAATTTCCTATTCTTATGATGTTGATTTAGGTCAATACGGTTCTTATTATCGAGGAGGACACCAAATACGTATAGGAATTAAAATTCTCTGTCAAAGTGTTTGTCGTTGTGATTATGATGAATGGTAGAAAATTAAAAGCATATTTAAAAATAAGAATACTTTTAAAAAAATCTCTTAGAACACTTTATCCAAGTTAAATATACTAAATTTGTGGCTTGATAGAATCATTATGCCTCAAAATTTTTTAAAAAACCGTCAGTTTTGGTTACTCAGCATTAGCTCGTTATTCTTTTTTATGAGCTTTAATATGATTATACCCGAATTACCTGATTTTTTAAAAAGCATAGGAGGTCAAGATATCAATGTTGGTTACATTATTGCCTGTTTTACTATTGTAGCAATGCTTTCCCGCCCTTTAAGCGGTAAATTAACCGATTCTATCGGGCGAATGCCCATCATGATTTTTGGTGCTGGTATTGCTTGTATAGCTTCTGTTTTATACCCCGTTTGGACGGTTGTTACAGGCTTTTTTATTTTACGTTCTATACATGGAATGTCCACCGGATTTAAGCCAACGGCTACGGCAGCTTACTTAGCAGATATAATTCCTCCTAACCGAAGAGGCGAGGCTTTGGGAATTTTAGGTGTTTTAGGAAGTATGGGTATGGCAGCCGGACCTGCATTAGGATCGTTCATTAAAGAAACTTGGGGTTTTACACCTATGTTTATCACATCAGGATTTATTTCTTTACTCTCCGTTTTAATCTTTTTCGGAATGAAAGAAACTCTGCCAAAAGAAAATAGGAAGGCTTTCTCGTGGAAATTATTCAAAATAACTAAAAAAGATTTTTTTGAACCCCGTGTTCTATTGCCTTCTTTTATTTTTTTATTTAATGTTACTTCTTACGGTGTAGTGGTTACTTTAATTCCTGATTTTGCCGATTCTTTAGGAGCTGATAATAAAGGAATATTTTTTTCATATGTTTTGGTTGCTTCTATGTTGGTTCGGGTTTTTGCAGGCAAAATATCTGATGTTTATGGAAGAGTTATCGTTGTAAAATGGGGAATGTTTCTGCTTATTATAGCCATGATTACTATTGGAGCTTCTACCACTACTATTCTTCTATATATAGGTGGGTTCCTTTATGGAATAGCACGGGGAATTTATGCTCCAACTATTTATGCATGGGTTACCGATTTAAGTAATACAGAAAATCGAGGAAGAGCATTTGCTACGATGTATATTCTTTTTGAATTGGGTATCACACTTGGAGCCATCATTTCAGGATTTTATTATGATAATGACCTGACTCATATTCCTCATGCATTTTATGGCGTTGCTTTTATCACCTTTTGTACTTTAATTTTTCTTATTATACACGATCTAAACAAAAAGAAGAAAACGATCACCGCATAAATTCTTCTACTTTTTCAACCATTTCAGTTGATCCACAAACAAAAGGCACACGCTGGTGTAATTCCGTAGGTTCAATTTCCATAATTCTCATAAAACCATTTGAAGCTTTTCCTCCGGCTTGTTCAGCTAACATAGCAATCGGATTACATTCATATAATAAACGAAGTTTTCCTTTAGGAGATTTAGTGGTTGTAGGATATAAATAGATTCCTCCTTTTAGCATATTTCTATGAAAATCAGCTACTAAAGAGCCAATATATCGAGAAGTGTACGGACGATCTTCCTTCTCTTCTTGGCAGTATTTGATGTAGTCTTTTATTCCTTGTGGGAAATGGATATAATTTCCTTCATTAATTGAATAGATGGAACCTTTTTTTGGGATTACAATATCAGGATGAGATAAATAAAAAACCCCTAACGAACTATCGTATGTAAAGCCGCTTACACCGTTTCCTGTCGTAAAAACAATCATCGTTGAAGAACCGTACACTACATAACCTGCTGCTGCTTGCTCCGTTCCTTTTTGAAGAAAATCTTTCTCTTGAACGGGTGTTCCTTCCGGAGTTATTCTGCGAAAAATAGAGAAAATTGTTCCTACTGAAACATTTACATCAATGTTGGAAGAACCATCTAACGGATCGATAAGCACAACGTATTTACTTTGGTAAGAATTAGCCCCTCGGTCAATGGCAATAAAATTATCATTCTCTTCAGAAGCAATACCGCAAACCACGTCCCTGTTGCTCAGTGCATCAATAAATATTTCATTGGCAAAAACATCTAATTTTTGTTGAGCTTCTCCTTGTACATTTTTAGAACCTACTGATCCGATAATATCAGCCAAACCGGCTTTATTTACTTCTTTGTGAACAATTTTAGAAGCAAGCCGGATCGCACTTAATAAACGGGTTAACTCTCCTGTTGAATACTTAAAATCTTTTTGTTTTTCAATTATATATTCCCCTAATGTTAAATTATTCGATATCATTTTTCTCAAAATTGGTTTTACAAAGCTATGAAAACAATTTAGAGTATAATAGTATTTTTTAAGGTTTTAAATATTGTAAACCATACACTTATACCTTATTATCTCATATTCAAACACTTTAATTTTAATTTTTTACTTTATTTTAATCCTCTTACCTTTGCTCTAATGTTTAAAAATATCAACATACAGTCTGTTAAACAACAAGATCTTCCTCAATTGGCTGAAATGATTCGTCAAAAGATTATCGATATTGTTTCGTCCAAAGAAGGACATCTGGGTGCTAGTTTAGGTGTTGTAGAATTAACCATTGCTTTACACCATTTTTATAAATTTCCTCACGACAAACTGATTTGGGATGTGGGTCATCAAGCTTATCCTCATAAATTATTAACAGGAAGGAGCTTAGAAACACTTCGACAATTAAATGGAATCAGCGGTTTTCCAAGCCGTAAAGAAAGTATTTATGATGATTTTGGAACAGGTCATTCCTCTACTTCTATTTCTGCTATTTTAGGCATGGCACTAGCTTCTAATCTAAAAAGAGAAAAACGTAACCATATTGCTGTAATCGGAGATGCTTCCATTGCTTCAGGAATGGCTTTTGAGGCACTTAACCATGCAGGTGCAACCCATAGCAATCTAACCATTATTTTAAACGATAATCAAATTGGAATTGATCCCAGTGTCGGAGCTCTTAAAAAACATCTCTCCTATATTAACCGAGAAAAAAATCAATCAGAAATACAAAATATTTTTGAGGCTTTAGGATTTTATTATTACGGACCCATTGACGGACATGATTTCAACGCCTTACTTCAAGCCTTTGAAGATTTAAAAGCAATACAAGCTCCAAAATTTCTTCATGTTAGTACAATTAAAGGAAAAGGGTATAAAAAGGCAGAAGAAGAGCAAATTACATGGCATTCACCCGGAAAATTTAACAAAATAACAGGTGAACGATTAAATCATAACAGTGAAAATCAACCCTCTAAATTTCAGGATGTATTTGGAAAAACTCTTTGTGAATTGGCTGATAATAATCCTCGTATTTTTGGAATTACACCCGCTATGCCCACAGGAAGTTCATTAAAATATATGATTGAACAATTTCCTGAACGTGCTATTGATGTGGGAATTGCCGAACAACATGCGGTTACTTTAGCAGCCGGATTAGCTACACAAGGTTTTAAACCTTACGTTGCCATATATTCTACTTTCTTGCAACGTGCTTATGATCAAGTAATTCACGATGTAGCTTTGCAAAATTTACCGGTTGTTTTTTGTATTGATCGTGCAGGATTAGTAGGTGAAGACGGTGCTACGCATCATGGTTTATTTGATATTGCTTTATTAAATTCCATTCCCAACCTCATTATTTCAGCCCCTTTTGATGAAATTGAACTTAGAAATTTACTGTTTACCTCACAAAATACCTCACAACCCTTTACTATCCGATATCCAAGAGGTGTTGGATATCAAATGAAATGGAAGCAGGATTTTACAAAACTTGAAATAGGAAAAGCCGTTATAAAAAAGAAGGGAAGCCAAGTTGCTGTTCTTTCTACCGGAACAATTGGAAATAGCATAGCCTCTCTTAACGCCTCTTTTACCCATATCCATTTTCCTTTTATTAAACCATTAGACTATAAAGTTTTAGATGAAATTTTACAAACTCATCAAACCGTTATTACTTATGAAGAGAGTGTTATAAAAGGGGGCTTTGGACAACAGGTTCTACATTATGCTCAAAAAAAATCATACACCGGTCGTATTTTAGTACAAGGTTATCCGGATATTTTTATAGAACACGGAACTATAGAAGAACTAAAAGAGCAAATCGGACTTTCCGAAAAACAAATTCACGCCTTTATTTTGGATATACTAGCTCAGTAATTCTTTAGCTTGTTCCTCAGCAGCCTTTGAAACTGTACTGCCACTAATCATTTGAGCAATTTCTTGTATGCGTTCTTTCGGTGATAATTCTTCTACCTGAATATAAGTGGTTATTTTATCATTGGTTTTACGCACTTTAAAATGTTGGCTTCCTTTGGCAGCAATTTGAGGAAGATGTGTTACAGAAATCATTTGAATATTTTTTGCCATTTCCTTCATTATCATTCCCATTTTTCCGGCTACTTTACCCGAAACCCCTGTATCGATTTCATCTAAAATGAGTGTAGGCAGTTGTTGTCTTTCAGCCAAAATTCTTTTAATAGCAAGCATTAGACGAGAACGCTCTCCTCCTGAGGCTACTCTCTTAACGGATTGAAATGAACTTCCTTTATTTGCACTAAAAAGCAATATTACATCATCTTTACCCGTTGAAGTTAGCTTTTCTAATACTTTAATTTCCATTTTAAGTTGTGCCTCCGGCATTTCCATTTGTTCTAAAAGCTCTCCAATATTTTTACAGAGAAGATCCACATGCTGTCTTCTTCCTTGATGAAGTTTTTCAGCCATTTGTTCCAATTCATTCAACAACGTATCTTTTTGTTTTTGCTTTTTTATAATATGCTCATTAATAGAAGAATAATCCAATACTTTTGCTTCAAGCTGATGCATAATTGTTACTAATTCTTCAACATTCTCAGTCTGATGTTTCTTTTGCAATGTATAAAGCAATTGAAGCCGTTCATTAATTTCATTAATTCGATTCGGATTATGCTCTGTTGTTTCGTTAAGGCGTTCCACCTCAGAAATAATGTCTTCAGTTTCAATAGAAACACTTTCAATTCGTTTGGCTAAATTTTCAATTTTTGAATCAAAAGAGGCAATTTGATTTAAAGCATTTTGTAATTCTCCTAAAATGGTTTGTAAACCTATTTGCTCATCTGAATAAATCTGAAGTGTTTTTGAGAGGTTTAACTTAATCTCTTCTGCATGAGACAATGATGCCAATTCTTCTTCCAAAACCATTTGTTCTCCTGATTGTAGCTGTGCTTTTTGTAACTCTTCGAGTAAATATGTATTATAGTCTTGTGTATTTTGTAATTCTTGTAAAGTTATTTTCAACTCTTTTAATTCCTGATTTAATCGGGTAAAATCTGAAAATTTTAAAGCATATTCTTTACGAAAATCCATATGACCAACGATATAATCCAACAAATCCAATTGAAATGATTTTTGAATAATATCGCCGGTATCATGTTGTGAATGAATATCGATCAAACGATCTCCTATAGATTGTAAAATGTTTAGAGAAACCGGCGTATCGTTAATAAAAGCTCTTGACTTTCCTGATGGTAAAATTTCTCTTCTTATAATGGTTTCGTGCTCATAATCTAAATCAAATTCTTTAAAAAAAGACTGTAAAGCATACTTTTGAATATTAAAAACAGCTTCCACCGAGCATTTTTTATCTTTATTCAGAATTGATTTCAAATCGGCACGGTTTCCTTGAATCATCCCCAAAGCATTTAAAAGAATTGATTTTCCGGCACCGGTTTCTCCGGTAATTGTTAAAAATCCGGAGTTTAGGTTTAATTGTAAACTCTGGATTAAAACATAATTTTTAATCTCTAACTTTTTTAACATTTTAAAAGGTCAACCAAGTTATTTAATTTGATTCCATTTTTCAGATTGGGCAGGCATTAAATCGTTCAAAACCTGTTTAATTTCTCCCGTATTTTTATTGATTGGTTCTCCTCCACTCAATATTTTAGGAATTTCACTACTCTTAGCATTCAAAAAAATATCTAAAACATAGGCAAAAGTACTGTTTCCTTTATATTGTTTTAAAAGAAGAATATTATTTGCTATAACGTTTTTTGCCTCACGTTGATTTTTATACATTTCATCTAATCCTAACCGATGATACGTGTACATTATTTTACGAAGAGGTTTGTATTTTATCTCAAATAAATTTTCGGTTAATCGAAAACGATTTTTTCCTAAATCATTGCTGTTCCAGCCTTCATAGCCTTGTTGTTGTGCATTTTTAACAATCTGTCTGGCTTTTTCAAAATATTGCGTACCTCCTTCTTCTTTAAACGTATCAGCATCATATCCTAAAATAATATAAATATAATACGTTACGACATCGACCAAATTACCGGTGAAACGTCTTTCATTAAAAATTAAGGGTTGAAACTGTACATATTTAAAATCAAAATCAGCATCTTGTAAATTGATAAGAGGAGAATAATAGCTTGAGTTATAAACCGGACGGCGTGATTGAATTTGTAAAGTTGCACCGTAAACATTAGCTCCTTTTTCTTCATTGACGATGATACTGAAATTACATTCAATACGTTCCTCAACTGCGTATTTTTCTTTTGTCCATTTTGTAGTATTAATGTATCTTTTCAATTCTTTTTCTAATGTTTTAAACACTTGATTATTACTCGTTTGTACTTGAGAATAATCTACTTTTACATTGGCGTTAAATTCTTGTGAAAAAGCTACTAAATTTCCTAAAAAAAATGCTAAATTTATGTAAATCAGTTTTTTCATCGCTTTACAATCGTATTTAAAATATCTAAAGCAACCTCTTGTTTAGATTTTAAATCAAAGGTTATTTTTTTCTCCGAACGATCAAATATAGTGATTTTGTTTGTATTTTTCTTGAAGCCGGCACCTTGGTCTTGTAAACTATTTAAAACAATGAAGTCTAAATTCTTACGCCTTAATTTAGACAAAGCATTTTGTTCTTCATCATGCGTTTCCAAGGCAAAACCAACTAAAAGCTGATGTTGCTTTTTTTCTCCTAATACTTTTAAGATATCGGTTGTACGTTCAAGTTCTATGGAAAATGCAGCTTCTTGTTTTTTTATTTTCTGCTGTGCCACTTTTTTAGGACGATAATCGGCAACTGCTGCAGCCATTATAACAATATCTTGCTCTGTATATAACTGTTCAATGGTCGTAAGCATTTCTTCAGCAGAAGTAACCTTAATTTTTTGAATATTATGCGTAACCGATAAAACTTCATTTGACGGTCCTGAGACCAATATAACTTCAGCACCTAATTTTGCTGCCTGTTCTGCCAAAGCATACCCCATTTTTCCGGTTGAATGATTTCCCAAAAAACGAATAGGATCTATTTTTTCATAAGTAGGTCCTGCCGAAATCAGAATTTTTTTGTTTTTTAAAGGCAAATCAGAGTTGAAGAGCTGCTTAATTTTTTCTAAAATATCCTCAGGCTCTGCCATACGCCCTTCCCCTATTAATCCGCTAGCTAATTCACCTTCTTCAGGTTTTATGCAAATATTTCCAAAAGTGTATAATTTTTCAAGATTCATTTGGGTAGCAGCATGTGCATACATATCCAAATCCATAGATGGAGCCACAACAACAGGACATTTTGCTGATAAATATGTAGCTAACAATAAATTATCACAAATCCCATGAGCCATTTTGCTTAATGTATTGGCTGTTAGGGGTGCTATGATAAACAAATCAGCCCACATTCCCCATTCTACGTGATTAGTCCATTTGTCATTGGTAACAAGTGTTGATTCTACCGAATTTTTTGAAAGTACGGCTAAGGTAAGAGGTGTAATAAATTCTTTGGCCGATTCTGTCATAATCACTTTTACTTCAGCCTGTTCTTTTACCAATAAACGAACCAAAAAAGCAGCCTTGTAAGCTGCTATTCCTCCTGTTACGCCTAACAGTATTTTTTTTCCTTTCAAAACCATTCTTTTTTACTCTTCACTTGGAGTTCTATAATAAATTTCATCATCCAACCACTCTTGCAAAGCTATTTGAGTAGGTTTAGGCAATTTCTCATAAAATTTTGAAACTTCAATTTGCTCTCTGTTTTCAAAAACTTCATCTAAATTCTCATTATGAGCAGCAAATTCATTCAACTTTTGTAAAAGTTCAGCTTTCATTTCACTGTTAATCTGCTGAGCACGTTTTGCTATAATAGCAATGGATTCGTAAAGATTTCCCGTTTTATCTTCAACTTCCAATCGATTTGCTGTAATCGTACTGTTAGGTGCTTTTGATTCTTTATAACTCATAATTATTTGTATTGTTCTAATTCTTTTAAAATTTCTTCATTTAATTTAGTCGCTTCCTTTAAATATTCCGATTCAGGATATAATTTACTCAAGCGTTTATAAGCCGTGTTTGCTTCTATAAGTCTTGCCCGCTTTTTGTCAGAAACACTGTTTAAAGCTACCTCATGACGAGACCGGAGCAAGTAAATATAAGCATCTTCTCTGTATTTTGAATCAGGATAATCTTCTATAAATGTTTGGAAAGAGATATCAGCTGCTCTATAAAAACCTGTTTTATAATAGGTTTTTGCATTTTCATAGGCTTTTTTCTCCAGTTTCTGACGCAATTCTATGATGTAAGAATTGGCTTCACTTACATGTCCAGAATCAGGATAGCGGTTTACATAATCTTGAATGATTGAAATGGCTTCATTTGTATCCGATTGATCCAAATCATAGGCAGGAGAATTCAAATAATACGATTTGGCTGCCATAAATAACGCTTTTTCAGCCAAAGAATCCCGTCGATTTCCTTCGGCATAATTTTTAAATCGCGTAGCTGACAACAAATAATTTTCATCTTGAAATGAATTTTGGGCAGCCATGTACAATACTTTTTTTGCATCGGGTGTTCCTAATACCATAGGTGTTACACGGCGTAACAATTCACTTGCCTGACGGTATTTACCCTTTGCATAAAAATTCTCTGCAGTATTGATAATCAAATCTTTATCTGTACTCTTCATGGCTTTCTCAAATTCTTTGCTACAACTTGAGAACGTCATTAAAAATAATCCTGATATGATTAAATATTTTTTTGCCATTCTGCAAATTTACATTTTTAATTGTTATCCTTACATTTTTTCTGTTAAATTCAATTTTTTAATCAAAATTGATTAATCTCACTAAATTTACTTTAAAAAAATCTTACTTTTTTATCCACAATCTTCTTTCATTTCTATTAGCAAAAAAGATCAATACCAAAATAATAAACATAAGAGGAAGTACCCATTCTAAAACAGGTATTGGATCTCCTGCACCATAGGAATGCATACCGGACAAAAAGTAATTAACACCTAAAAAAGTCATCAAGACAGAAGCAAAAGAAAAAATAGAAGCTATATTAAAGGCAAAATATCCACGAAGTCCGGGAACTAAACGCATGTGTACCACAACAGCATATACGAACATACTGATAAATGCCCAGGTTTCTTTTGGATCCCAACTCCAATAACGTCCCCAGCTCTCATTTGCCCAGACTCCTCCTAAAAAAGTTCCTGCCGATAACGTATATAAACCGATGATCATGGATAATTCAGAAATAATTGTTAATTCTTTGATATTCAGTGTTATTTTTTTATAGGTACTTTTCGTCCGTATTCCCATTAAAATCAGATTAACAAATCCAATAATAAAACTTAAACCTAAAAATCCGTAACTCGAAACAATAACAGCAACATGGATAACTAACCAATACGATTTTAACACAGGTACCAAATTGGTTACGGTAGGCGATACAACGCTTAAAAATGAAAAAATCATTAATAAAACAGCCATTAGTGATCCGGATGATAAAACAAAATAGTTTTTATAAGCAAAAACAATACTGGCAAATAAAGTACACCACGCAACAAAAATAATGGCTTCATATCCGTTACTCCAAGGAGCATGTCCGGAAATATACCATCGTACGGCAAGTCCGGCTGTATGCAATAAAAAAGTGATGATAATTAAAGCACTTAATACATTCCCAAAAATTTTTATAGACCTTTTATGATTGTATAAGTTTATAAACGCCAATACGATGAGTAAAAACCCTAAAATGGCATAGAAAATCATACAGATTTTAAATACAGGAAATTTGTTGTATAAAATTTCTAAATCAACTTTTTGTTTTGAAGGCATCTCAACATCATCCGTTTGTTGAAAATCAGCTATTTTTTGAAGATTTTCATTGGGTTTAGACCAATCTTTTGTTTCTCGGGCTTTTAAAACGGAATTAAAATAATCACTAACAAAAATTTGTCCATCCTTAAATAATTCTCCTTGATGTGTTGCCCAACTGTTCCAATCATTATTTTTAGATTTCAAATCCGGAATCACCCAAAAATAGCTTCCATTTCCCATTCCTTCAATAGTACTTAAACGTTGTATAATTTTTAGCACCTGTTTATCAAAATCATCACGTTCAGATTCTGCCTTGTTAAATGCTTCTTCATATACATCATACAATGTTTTTGCGGAGGGATTATCAGGATCTTTTTTTACTAAATCAACCATTGAAGTGTACCATTTTCCATTTTTATCTATGGCACGCGTGATTTTTTTAAGCTCCTCACCTCCTTTTTTACCGACTAATATAATCGGCTGGTTGAACCATTTGGAAGTTTCAAAAGTCATTGAAAGATAAGCCTGAACAGCATTGAGAGAGTCAATCTGAGTACTTCCGTGTATTTCTTCAATTAATTCTCTTGCATATGTATCAATAGGTTTGATTCTTCCTTGTTGATCTTGCACAAGAATTTTTCCTAATTTTTTTGCATGTTCAGAATCTATGGTAAAAGAATCGGCAAAACCGTGATCAAAACTTTGTGGCTGATGGGTATGCGTATCATGATTATGCTCTTCTTGTTCTACAGGATTATGATGTTCGTCATGAACTGTACCGTCTTCGTGAATATGGGTTTTATCTTGTTGATTTACAAGATTATGATCAGCATCATGAACCGTTCCATCTTCGTGAACGTGAGTTTCCATTTCTTTTTCCGAATCGGTAGCCTTACCTGTTTGAGCATACATCCCTCCTACGGATAAAAACAAAATAATTATTAAGGTCGCTTTACGTTTTTTAATTGATGCTAAAACTTGACGTAACTTACTAAAATAGCTTCCTCTCCAAAATAGTGTTAGAATCATACTTAATCCCATGATAAAATAACCTATATAAGTAACCAGCGTTCCCCAAAAATCAGCATTTACAGATAAAACGGTTGTCTCTTCTCCTTTAGGAGAAACAATGTATGAAGATTGAAAAAAACGATATCCTTTATAATCCAACACATGATTCATAAAAATTCGGTATGGAAATTTTTTTTCTCCATCTAAAACCGTTACTTCACTGGCAAATGAAGAAGGATTTTCAGAACCAGGGTATTTTTCCAATTGAAAATCATTTAAACGTATGGCAAAAGGCATTTTATACTTTGAGTCGAGCCACGACGAACCATACCCTAAACTTATTTGCATTCCGTTTATTTCAAAAGCAGGACTGTAATTGGTATTGAACTGGCGACCGTAAAACGAAACCGTTTTGGTTTCATTGCCTGATTTTAACTCTCCAATAACTAAGTTATCTATTTCAGCAGGTAGAATTACAAACCGTGCTTGAGCTGTTGTGTATAAAATTTGTTCGATTTTTGTTAATTCGTTTGCTTTTACACGTCCTGAATCATTTTTCAACATATTAAAATAACCAAATTCATACGGAGCTTTTAAATACAATGAATCATTTTTTTCTATGATATTAATAATGGATTTATCAGAACTTTCAAATCCTAATTTTTGTCCATCAAATTCAATAATAGCTCCTTTTAATAAAGTTTCCGATTCCCGAACGGCTTGTCCGTTATCTTGACCTCCCATTTTGGTAACCACTTCTACTCCGGCATGTCCTTTTGAGTATTTTTTTTGGATATAATCGGTTACCGTAAATTCTACGGTTTTATCTCCATAATGAATCGTTTTATGAAAATCTTTATGAAAAGAGGATAAAATAAATGAATCTTCTCCATAAAAAGGTTGTTTTCCGTCTTCTTTCACCATGTATTTAAAGAACGATTCATAAGAACGGATAATATTTCCTGTTTTTCCTTCGGCAATATCAATTTGACCTTCAAAGCTGTAATAACGTGAAATAAAGGCTCCTACAAACATAATGATAAAAGAAACATGCACCAGTAAAGTTGGCAATTTTTTCCAAGTGTACAATTTATAGCGTTCTATATTTCCTGCAAAATTAAGAATTAACAAAACCATGATAAGTTCAAACCATTTGGTTTTATAAATCCATGCCTGAGCCGTAGGTGTCCCGTACCATGATTCTACAAAAGTCGCAATTCCCATAGCGGTTGCAAAAATAATAAGTAGTAATGTCATAGTTCGGGTTGAAAACAATATTCGGAAGAGTTTCATTTTTTTAATTTAAAATTGACCTCAAATTTACTTATTCTCTACGTTTTAAAAGCTAATTTTAATCATTTTTTTTATAAATGAGGATAATTCGACCAAGTTGTTTCATAAATAATTTTAAATTGTATGTTTGTAGTATAAAATGTGATTACAATCCGTCAAACAATGAATTAAATGAACTTTGAAAATAAAAATACTGTGCCCAACATCGTTGGCAGTAATTTTGATGGAAAACAGAACTGAAAAAGAAAAATATTTTTGGGAGCAAATGAATGGTAGAGATTTTGGGTTAAATGAAATAAATAATGAAATTTTTATCTACATTTTGATATTTAATGAACCTGTTGTGCATCTTGTTATTCATATTCTGTTTTGTAATAATGCCTCATAATGGATTCGATTCGGATATTCGCTATTGGGGGAATTGGGCAGTATACATTTTTGAAAATGGACTAGGAAATATTTATAGATCCGATACTGATTATCTTCCCCTTTTTCATTACATTCTGAAAATATTTGGGGTATTTCAAGAAAGCATTGAAAAGATATGGAATAATATCCATTACCTAAAATCAATTACCTTATTATTCCATTTCATAACTGGTTTTTTTCTTATTTCACTGATTAAGAAAAAGGGATCAACTCCTGACAACATGATTATTTCCGTCCTATTCTATTTACTTAACATTGCTATTCTTTACAATACGGTAATATGGGGACAAGTAGATGGAATATTGACTTGTTTTGCTTTTATCGCTTGTTATTTTGCTTTTAAGAAAAAGGTGCTTTTATCCTTAGTTTTTACTGTTCTTGCTATTAATTTTAAGCTCCAAGCTATTATCTTTTTGCCTGTGGTCGGATTTATGCTTTTGCCTGTGGTTATCTCCACATTTTCGATAAAAAAAATCTTACAATGGATACTTATTCCTGTTTTTCTGCAAATAATAATTCTTTTGCCTTTTATACTTTCAGGAACCCTTGATAAATTATGGTTAGTAGTAACAGGATCGGTTGGAAGATATCCTTTAGTATCTTTGAATGCCTATAATATTTGGGATTTTATTTTATCTGGAGACCTAATGACAGTGCTCGATAGCAAAACATTTATAGGGTTTAGCTATAAACAATGGGGGTTACTTATGTTTTTTGGAACAAGTGGCATTGCTTTATTTCCTTTGCTTAAGAGTGGATATTTATCTATTAGAAGAAAAACAGACTTTAATTTTCCTATAGAAAAATTTTTACTACTATGTGGTATCATCCCGTTGCTATTCTTTTATTTCAACACACAGATGCATGAAAGGTACAGTCATCCAGCTTTTGTGTTTCTAATAGCATACTCTTTGTACACGAAGAAACCTTTTATTTCGATTATTGGTTGCTTAGCCTATTTATTAAACCTTGAAGGAGTGCTTAGATTCATGCATCTACCCAACTATGAAACGTTGGTTTTTAATCGTGATTTTATATCCTCATTGTATTTACTAACGATTTTTACGATTTATATAGAGCTTTTTGAAATAAAGTTTAAAAATAAAAAGTTATCTTATGTTGCATAATATTTCTGTTATTGTCCAATTTATAATGAGGAACAGATTATTCCTGAGTTGTACAATCGACTTCAGAAAGTCCTTGCAAATTTTCAGTTTGGTATGTACTCGCAAAGTTATGTGCTAACTCACGTTACTGCTCATACACGAGACCAACGTTGGTGGCAATGCTAAAAAAACGTTTCGGTTATCAAAATCCGTTTGGAAAATTAGGAGGAGGAAATTGGTTTTTGTAATTTTGCAAAATGTTTTACAGAAGAAAAGTTATATTAGCATTATTACAACTTTTTGAAGGACAAATTGACAAAATTAGCCTTCAAAAATTACTCTTTTTGTTTACTCAGCAACAAAAAAAATCCGAATATGACTTTATTCCGTATAAATATGGCTGTTACTCATATTCAGCAAACGCAGACTTAACTGCGATGGTAAAAAAAGGGATACTTTCAGAAACGACAAGTCATTTTACGAGTAATGAATCAACTGATTATTTCAAAGCTCTAAAAGAGACAGACAAAAAGTTAATGATTGAAGTAAAAACGCAATACGGACAGTTGAACGCTAATGCCTTAATGAAACATACTTATCTTAATTTTCCGTATTGGGCAATCAACAGCATAAAAACGAAAGAAATCTTATCATCAGAGCAACTTAAAAAAGTGAATAGTAGTCGACCTAAGAATAATCATACGATGTTATTTACTATCGGGTACGAAGGAATTTCGTTAGAAGAATATTTAAACCGATTGCTTAAAAACGATGTAAAAATTTTGGTTGATGTTCGCAATAATCCGTTAAGTATGAAATACGGATTCAACAAAAGTCAATTACAACGTTATTGTTATAGTTTAGGAATAGATTATGTACATTTTCCAGAAGTAGGCATACAATCCGAGCAAAGGCAAGAGTTAAACACTCAAAGCGATTACGACAAACTATTTACAATTTATTGCGAAAACAATCTAACAAAAACTAAAGCATCTCAAGAGAAAATTTTAAATCTATTAAAAGAATACAAACGTATTGCATTGACTTGTTTTGAAGCCAATATTTGCCAATGCCATCGAAAGCATTTAGCTGAAGCGATTGAGAATTTGCCTGACTTTAAATACAAAGTAAAACACATTTAAAATGGCAAAGACAAAAGTTTTAATCACAGTAAAAACTTATCCTGCCATTTCAAGTAAATATGACGAACTGGTTTGTACAGCAGGCTTTCTTGAAGACGGCACTTGGATAAGAATTTATCCGATCCAATTTCGTAAGAAATCGTTTGAAGAACAATACAGAAAATATGATTGGATTGAAATTGACCTTGTGAAAAATACAAGCGATTTCAGAAAAGAAAGTTTTAGGTCAGTTTCTTACGATACTGAAATAAAGATATTAGACCATTTAGACACCAAAAGTAATTGGTTATTGCGGAAAGAAATTGTATTTAAAAACAAAGTTTACACAGATATTGACGAGCTAATTTCAGAAGCCAAGAACAGAGAAATTATGACTTCTCTTGCTGTATTTAAGCCAGCTGAAATTAAAGATTTTACAATTGAACCAGTAGAAAGAGAATGGGATAAAAAGAAACTTGCAAAATTAATCCAAGACAGAAGTAGTAACTTGTTTGCACAAGAAGATGAAGATTTGTTTGAAGTCGTTAGAAAACTTCCGTACAAATTTTCTTATGTTTTGCTTGACTGTAATGGAAAGCAAAGAAAAATGATGATTGAAGATTGGGAAATTGGTCAACTTTATTGGAATTGTCTTGCTCGACACGAAGGTAATGAAGCTAAAGCAGTTGAGGATGTAAAGAAAAAATACTTTGATGATTTTGCAAAAACTAAAGATTTATACTTGTTTTTAGGGACATCACAACTTCATCATCTAACTGGGAAAAATCCATTTATGATTATCGGTACTTTCCATCCAAAAATTGAAGTCCAAACAACACTATTTTAAAACAAACATAAAGCACTGCCACCAACATGGTGTACACGCAAGAGCAGATTAAGTCTTAAATCGACGTTCCTACTTTTCTTGTCGTCAAAAACAATTTCGTATTTATTTTTTTCTTAAATTTACAAATACGAAAACTGCATTTAGCAGGTCGCTGAGAGAAACCAATTAAAGTTGAAATACAATTAAAATGAAAAAGATATTATTTTTATTACTGACCGTAAGTATCGGACTGTTTTCTCAAACGGGAGTAACACCACGACTAAGCCCCAAATCATCTATAACCAGTACTGTGGGATTTACAGAAATACGTATTGATTACAGTAGTCCCGGTGTAAAAGGAAGAAAAGTTTTTGGAGATTTGGAAGGCTACGGAACCATTTGGCGTGCCGGAGCTAACGAAGCAACTAAAATTACCTTTTCGACAGACGTGAAAGTAAACGGTCATACTGTTCCAAAAGGATCTTACTCATTTTTTGTAATTCCTGAAGTAACCAATGAATGGACTTTAATCTTCAACAAAGTGACTGATCAATGGGGAGTATCCTCATATGATGAAAGCAAAGATTTTTTGCGTTTGGTCATAGAACCTGATTTTACTCAAGAATCTCGAGAACGACTAATCTATGATATTCAAAGCAATGGAATCGACAAAGCTACAATACAACTATATTGGAGTTTATTAAAACTGCCTTTTGTAGTGGAAGTTGATTTTATGAAAGATATTGATAATCAATTAGAGAGAGTATTAAAAGAACAAAAACCGGGAGAAGAATGGCGTCCTTATTATGACTTGGCAAACTTTTTTTCAAGACCGGAATACAATCACCCAAAAACAGAGATGTGGATTGATAAAGTATTAACCGATTTAGAAAGTTCATCATCGGAAAATAATGATGAAAAAGAGAGTAATTTAGACAGGGCTTACTGGGTCAAAGCAAAATTGTTGGCAAAAAACAATCGTAAAAAGCAGGCTTGGGCTTTATTTCAACAAATCAGTACAGGAAAACGTTCGCAATTTATTCACGACAATATAGGGAGAATACAAAACACTGCCGCAGAGTGGGCTACATCATCCCAATAAATTTAAGGAAAATTCAAAAATACGGTCGGAAAGCATCCTGAATGTGGTTCATTTTCCATTCATTCTGATACTTTATTAAAGTAATAACATCAAATTTAACCTCTACATTTAAATTATGTTGAATAACATATTCATGAGCGGCTTCTATAAGCCGTTTCTTCTTTTTAAAATTGATAGAATCTTCGGGTTTGGCAATTTCATCATAACTTCGGGTTTTTACTTCTATAATATATAAAATATCCTCTTTTTGAGCAATAAGATCAATTTCAAACTTTTGAAACCGCCATCGTTCTGATAGAACTACATAACCTTTTTTTTCAAGATATTTTTTTGCTTGAAATTCTCCCTCAATTCCTAAATCGTAACTTTCAGACATAGTCTTAAATATACAAAAAAATTAGAATTGTAAGGACACCAAATCACTTTCAATAATTAATTGACATTCTTTATTAAGAACTAAAGCTCTGTTATCATCTGCATGACCGACAGGAAAATCAAAAATAACAGGAAAATCATATGACCGACACACATCAAGAATAATTTCTTTGGTATTTTTCCCAAAAGGAATAGAATTGTCATGCATATTACTCATACTTCCTACAATAAGAGCCTTGATGTTTTCCAAAAGTCCGCTTCGTTTTAGACTTATCATCATTCGGTCAATATGATATAAGTATTCATCTAAATCTTCTATGAAGAAAATTTTTCCTGATGAATCAGCAGCAGAAGAACTGCCTAATAAGCTGTAAATTATAGAAAGATTTCCTCCCACTATTTTTCCTTTGATTAGAATAGGTTTGGATTGTTTTTTTATATTATGTATAGGCAAATTATTAACCGTTATGTTGTAATTTTCTCCAAACAATGCTTTTCTCAAAGATTCAAAAGATTCAGGTGTCGCTTTTTTGTAATCAATAGGCATGGTAGCATGTAGCGTGGCTATATTAAAATTTTGGTGAATATGTTGATGAAAAACCGTAATATCTGAATAACCAATCAACCATTTTGGAGACTGTATAAATTTAGAAAAATTCAGTTGGTCGATAATCCGAACAGAGCCATAACCGCCTCGGGCACATAAAATTGCTTTTACAGAAGGATGATCTAAGGCATTCTGAAAATCGGCTAAACGTTCTTGGTCAGAGCCTGAAAATTGATTAAAACTATTAAAAAGATAATCTCCCCAAATTACATTTAGCCCCCATTTTTCTAATAAACAAATGAAAGGCTGAACTTCTTCTAAAGAAATTTTACGTGCCGGAGAAACAATTATGACAGCGTCTCCTTTTTTTAATGGTTGAGGTATGTTCTTCATAATAGTATGAAAATATTATAACTTTTGCTATAAACGTACGTATAGAGTGTTAAATAAAGTTAATGTTTTTCTACCTTTGTAAAAATTGCTTGAAAAAGCAAAAATTAGTGAGTTTAAACAATTGATAATTAAGTACTAAACTTTCACTTATGTTCTCTAATGATAGGATTACAACTATTTTTCTTCTGTTTTATATTTTGGGAACAATATTAGCTTAAATTGCTGATATTTGTCAGTTTTTGAAGTTAAACTTCGATTATTTCATTATAATGTACAGTCGTATGCTGTATAATCTCTAAAATTGCTTTAAATAAAAAACTTTAAAGATTAGAAAAATGAAAAAATTAACTTTATTTATAATGTTAATACAAGGTATTAATATTATAGCCCAAGTAGGTGTGGGCACTGACAATCCTCAAGGAATTTTTAACGTTGATTCAAAAGGGAATAATGCAGCTACGGGAACACCTTCTCAAACAGAGGTGACAGACGATTTTACGGTAAATTCAGAGGGTAATGTAGGTGTAGGAACAACCAATCCTCTATCTAAATTAGATGTTAAAGGAAATGTCCGTGTTTCATCTTTAACACAAACGTTACCTGCAAGTAAAATTCCGAAATTAGTAGTATCTGATAATAACGGAGAGTTATCTCTTTTTGATGGAGAAAGTATTTTTATTTCTGTACCTGATGATAATTATATTTCCAATTTTTTAATGACTCCTGACGAAACACGTAAAACAGTTTATGAAGGTAAATGTTATAACACAACAGACCAATCCAGTGCATGCTCTATCGAAATAGTTCATTACAGCACATGTTCAGGATTTACTAACCCTTATTCCACAATTATAATTGTTTATCCTGAAATAAATACGGGCAATGGTCGTTTTACAGGAAATAGAAAATATCTATTTGATAATAAAGCCTTAGGCGGTACCAGTATATCTAGTGTTCAAAAAGTTAGTAACACAGAATATAAATATGCCGGAACAGGAACCTATGTAGGAACTTGTCATGCATTTTTAAGTTTAATAGATGATAACAATGGAAATATTAAAATAGAGTCTATTAAAAGGTATATGTTTGGGCATTTTGTCTATATAAAAAGTATTAGCCGATGGTAATATGATTACTTTGATTAATTGTTAAAAAATAAAAAGGGAGTAACTTAAAAAAGTTATTCCTTTTTTTCAATTACATACCCAATCCATTATTTTCCTTTTGCCATTTGTTCCATCATTTGTTTTCCGGAATCACTCTGCATAAATTTCATCATTTTTCCCATATCGGCAAATTGTTTAATTAAACGATTTACTTCTTGTATGGAAGTTCCCGAACCTTTAGCAATTCGTTTTCGTCTGTTTGAATTAATAATCTTAGGATTTTCACGTTCTTTCGGCGTCATAGAATAAATCATTGCTTCAACACTTTTAAAGGCATCGTCATCAATATCGGCTTCTTTCAAAGCTTTTCCTGCACCCGGAATCATTCCCATTAAGTCTTTCATGCTTCCCATTTTTTTGATTTTTTTAATCTGACTGAGAAAATCATTAAAATCAAATCGATTCTTAGCTATTTTTTTATGAAGTTTCCGTGCTTCTTCTTCGTCAAATTGTTCTTGAGCACGCTCCACCAAAGAAACAACATCTCCCATCCCTAAAATACGATCCGCCATACGCTCAGGATAGAAAACATCTAAAGCATCCATTTTTTCACCGGTTGATATAAACTTGACTGGTTTTTGAACCACCGTACGAATCGTTAAAGCAGCTCCACCACGAGTATCTCCATCTAATTTAGTTAAGACAACTCCATCAAAATTTAAAGTATCGTGAAAAGCTTTGGCTGTGTTAACTGCATCTTGCCCCGTCATAGAATCTACTACAAAAAGTGTTTCGGTAGGACGAATGGTGCTGTGGATTGTCGAGATTTCATTCATCATTTCTTCATCAACAGCCAAACGTCCTGCAGTATCTATAATTACTACATTTTTACCGTTTTGTTTTGCAAAATTGATGGCATTTTGAGAAATTTCAACCGGATTTTTATTTTCCGGTTCTTTATAGATTGGAACTCCGGTTTGTTCTGAGAGAACAGTCAATTGGTCAATGGCTGCCGGACGATAAACATCACAAGCTGTTAAAAGAACGTTTTTATGCTTTTTGTTTTTTAAATAATATGCCAACTTGCCCGAAAAAGTCGTTTTTCCCGATCCTTGAAGTCCAGCAATCAGGATAATGGTAGGTTCTCCCGTTAGATTTAAACCAACATTTTCACCTCCCATTAGTTTAGCCAATTCATCATGAACAATTTTGGTTAATAATTGCCCGGGATTTAACGTCGTCAATACATTCTGACCAAGGGCTTCTTTTTTTACCGTATCCGTAAAATCTTTGGCTACTTTATAACTTACATCAGCATCCAATAAGGCTCGGCGAATTTCTTTAATAGTAGAGGCAACATTAATTTCGGTGATTTGTCCTTGCCCTTTTAAAGTATGAAAAGCTTTATCTAATTTATCTTGTAAATTTTGAAACATGTTTGATTTTTTTATTACATTGCAAATTTAATAATTATATTGATATTTCAAGTCTGTGTAATAAACTTGCGGAAAAATTGAAAGAATGTAAAAAACACAACTGATATAAATCATTTTGTGGTATAAAAATTGTTGATATCTTTGGAAATTATATTAAGATGAAGAGAATCGTTGGAATTATATTAGGAATCGTGTTTGTAGCGGTAAGTTGTAGTGGACCAAAAGTCATGTATGATTATGATCGTTCGGTCAATTTTGCTCAATACAAAACATTTAATTTTCATCCAAACATGAATCTGAATACCATTTCAGAATTAGATGGAAAGCGTATTTTAAACGCTATTGAAAGTCAAATGAATGCAAAAGGCTATCAATTATTGGATACTCCGGATTTTTATGTAGATGTTGTTCCATCAACAAGAACCCGTAAAAAACAAACTGGAAGTGTCGGTGTTGGATTAGGAAACTGGGGAAGAAATTTTGGGATTAATATCGGAACATCGGTTCCTATCACAAAAGAAGTAGAGGACAGTAGTTTGGTTTTAGAAATGATTGATGCACACTCAAGCGAAATGATTTGGCAAGGTGTTTTTGAAAACACTACCGGTACCGTCAATAATCCTTCTGAAAAAGAAAAAATGGTTAATCGTTCGGTCAATGAATTGTTAATCAATTTTCCACCAAAATAACCTATGAAAAGAAAAACGATACAAATTATCATTCTAACTATGTTTTCAATTTATGGAATCATAGCTATTTTGATCTCGTTTCCTTTTTCTCCATTTTTAAATACGCCTATACCTTTAAGAGATTTTTTTCCTGCTAATTACAGAATGTTCGTACGACCTGCAAAAGTTTATTCAACGCTTGAGTTTGTTTATTATAATAAAGGAGAAAATGATAGTATGAAAGTTGATTTTTCCACTGATTTAAAAAATCGTTTAAAAGAAGAATTTCCTTTTAATGCTAATTCATTTTATTATTGCAGAGCACTTTTGCTATATGCTCAAAAAATAGATTATTTTAACAACATAAATGATTATACAGAGAAATATCCTGAAGCAAAGTTAGATTATAGAAATCAAGCTGTTTACAAAGAGGTCAAAGAAAGGATACCTTATTATAAGAGCGGATTGTATAAACTTTCGAAAAAAATACAACAAGAAAACTCGGCATTAAACTTTAAAAATGTTATCATCCGGTTAAAAGCACATAATATTCTTCCAAAATATGATCATGCTTATTATAAAGAGTATGAATACATTTATTCATTACCTAACATTAGAACTGTTATAGAATTAAAAGAATGAATTCAATCGATTCCATAATATCTTTTTTGAATAAAGAAAACTACTATACCAAAGCCTCTGCTTTGTTCAGAGTTTTGCTTTGTTCGGTTTTACTATTAGATTTTGTGTTTCATATAGAATCTATTAAAGATTTCTATTCTTTAAACACTTGGTTTGAATCTTCAAGCCAATCTTCTTTTTTAATAGCGGTTAGAGAACACGTATACCTGTTTTTTTCCATTTATGCTATCACCTTAATACTTTATTTATTAGGAATTGGAAGAAATCTTACAGCCGGATTGTTTTTTTTGTTATTTATCATAAAATTCATCCTTACTCCAGAGGTAACTAATTGGATAGACCGAATTCTTTTAGTAACCGTTTTTTATATGGTTTTTGTTGATTCTTTTTCGCGTTTAACTCTTTTTAAATACAAAACCCCTTTTTTAAGAATTGATAAATCGACTATTAATCTAATTTCTAATTTAGCGGTTTGTCTTATAATCGGTAATATTTTTTTAATTTATGCTGATAACGGCATTGCCAAATTATTTGAACGAGATTGGCTAAACGGACAAGCTTTTTATTTTTCAGTAAAACATATGTGGATTGATGGAACCGGTTTAAATGATTTACTGGCTAACAACATTTACATATCTGCCGTAGCTACTTACGGAACCTTATTAAGTCAAGCTCTTTTTGTGCCATTAGTTTTAATGAAACGAACAAAAAATTTTATTGTAGGCATTACTATTCTGTTTCATTTAATTGTGGCTGTGTGTTTCTATCTTTATAAATTTCAAGCTATTATGATATCACTTCACCTGTTTATGTACACCGACCAAGAAATGCTTCAGGGAAAATTTTTATCAAAACTGTGGAAAGCTAATTAAAACCATCTGATTTATACTTAGGTAAAATTTCAACCTTTATCTATTTCAAAAATATCTTAAACTTGTAAAGAATCCGTAATTATTTTTATGGGATAAATAAGGATTTTTCTTATCTTTTATATCTTTGCAAAAATTTTTTATTGATGTCAGAACAAAACCAATGTTCTTTTTGTGGTAAGAACGAAAATGAAGTTAATTTATTGATAGCAGGACTGGATGGACACATCTGCGACCTCTGTGCTGAACAAGCCCATGGAATTATAAAGCAAGAACTCTCCCATAAATCGCAAGAACAATTAGAAGAAGATCTGACTTTATATTCCCCAAAAGCCATTAAAGAATTTTTAGATCAATACGTGATAGGGCAAGACGAAGCCAAAAAAACATTATCGGTAGCCGTTTACAATCATTATAAAAGAATTTTAAATCAACAAGAAGATGAAAATGATGTTGAAATTCAGAAATCCAATGTTATTATTGCAGGAGAAACCGGTACAGGCAAAACCTTGTTAGCTAAAACCATTGCTAAACTATTAAATGTACCTTTTACCATTGTTGATGCGACTATTTTGACACAAGCCGGTTATGTGGGAGAAGATGTTGAAAGTATTTTGTCTCGTCTGTTACAAGATGCTGATTACGACATTGTAAAAGCAGAACGAGGAATTATCTTTATCGATGAAATTGATAAAATAGCCCGAAAAGGTGATAATCCATCCATTACGCGAGATGTAAGTGGCGAAGGAGTGCAACAAGCCTTATTAAAAATTTTGGAAGGTTCTGTTGTAAATGTACCGCCTCAAGGAGGGAGAAAACATCCCGATCAAAAATACATTCAGGTAAATACCACCAATATTCTATTTATAGCAGGTGGAGCTTTCGTAGGTATTCATGATAAAATCAGTAATCGATTGAATACTTCCATTATAGGCTACAATACAACCAGAAAAGAAAACATCGATAAAAAAAATCTATTAAAATACATTAATGCACAAGATTTAAGAGCTTTTGGATTGATTCCTGAACTGATAGGACGCCTCCCGGTGCTGACCTATTTAGATCCTTTGAAAAAAACAGCCTTACTCAAAATTTTAACAGAACCCAAAAACTCATTAATTAAACAATACACAAAACTCTTTGCTTTAGATGATGTAGAATTAAAGGTGAGCAACAAGGCTTTGGAAGTTATTGTAAACCATGCCTTAACACTCGGATTGGGAGCCAGAGGCTTACGTTCTTTATGTGAAGTGATTTTTAGAGACTATATGTTTGATATTGACACATACACCGGAATATTAAATATTTCCGAAAAAGAGATTGAAGAAAAAATAAAAGTAATTGATTTAACGAGGTTTAATTGCTAATCAACTAAAAAAAATAATCAGTTTATTTTTTTTAGTTTCTAATTTTTTTTTACCTTTGTGCTTAAGTTAGTGTGTAATAATTAAATTTATTAATGATATGAAAAAAGTTTTATTACCTGTACTCATTTTAAGTACAGTAGCGATAAGTGCTCAGTCGGGCATATATGTTGCAAGTGGAGGAAATGTTCATGTTCAACCTCAAACCTTGGTTTATTCAAAAGGAGGGCTGAATGTAGGAGTTGCTGATGGAAAAGTTGTTTCAGATGGACATATTAAATTGGATGGAGAATTTAAAAATGCTGGAGATGGAACTAATGTAACATTTGTCTACACAGATGCAAATAAAAATATTGCTTATGGGCAGCTACAAATAGCCGAAGGGGTTACCAGTACCGGAAAGGCAACTTTTATGACCCATGCCCTTGCTTCTCAAAAAGACTTGATTATGCCGGGTATAGCTTTCCCATTTGTTGATACAGATTTAGTTGAGGCTTTAAAAAATTCATCTTTTGGTACAAAAGCAAGTGGTATTGGTACTACAAGTCGTTATACAAATTATGCTTGGTGGTTTAATAATGATGATTATAATGTAGAAGCACCGGCAGCAAAGCCCTCAGGGCTTCAAGCTAAAGCTTTCTCTTTAAACTTACAATATGGAGGGTTTTCGCCTAAAGTTACCAACGATAATTTAGAGCGATTCAAAATAGCGGGAGTTCCTTTCTCAGGTACTATTAGTGAAACAATAAAACCCAGCTTAACTCAATATACTGATTTAGATGAAAGCTGGGAAACCAGTAAATATGGTGAGCTGTATAAAGATTTAGTTAGTGATTTTGCTTCTAATTTAACTGATGCTGATTGGGGACATAACATCTATGCTTTTGGAAATCCTTATACTGAAAATATAGATATTTATACATTGTTAAATCAATCGAGTATTACTCCCAGCCTTGTAAAAGCTTTTGCCGTTCCTGTCGGGACTTCAGGTAGTGCAGCTAATTCGGGGATTGTTAATATGAATGTAATTGGAAAGTATATAAAATTTACTTGTGCAAATACAACTGATCCTTTTTCCTCAAGTACTTGTACAGGTAACCAGTTTAATGTAATTAGACCTTTTTACATGTTTAATTTAAAATTAAATAGTTTTACAGGTGAAAAAACTTTAAAGTTTGATGATCGGATAAAAACATTTAGTTATACAAACTTAATAGTTCCTGAAAGTTATACAGGAACCGATGGAACACAAAATACTTCTAGAATGGCTCCAAAATCAGCGAGTTATTCTAAAAGCTCTTCTGTAAATTATGTTAGTTCTAGCCAACAAGCGATTGAAGAATTAAAATTAACCTTAACAGCAAATGGAAGTAAAAAGGGAGAAGTCTTTTTAGCAGCAAATCCTTGGGCTACCGAAGAGGCTGATACAGATGTTGATATTGTTTCATGGCTTGAAACGGCAACTAGTTTGGTAGACAAAATGTACTTGGTAGAAGAAAATGCCGATGCATCAGTGAATTTATCAGGTAAACGATTAGATATTAACGGATTTAATAAAACATCTTACGTAGGAAAACCTTTACCGGTAGTAGTGTTTACTACAACAGGAAATCAATATTCTATCAAAGGAAATGTAAGAATAGCGGATGACAATAATTTGAATAACTCTAACTATTATTTAGAAGATAAACGTACTAAAAAGATTGTACGAGTAGGTTCTGATTTTGATTACGGTTTTACAGCCTCTTCAGATGATACAGGAAGATTTATTGTGTATTACGGTAAAGCTCCTGTAGACGTAGATAATGAAGTTGTCGAAGAAATTACCAATAGAGTAATCGATGTAGCCAAAGATGCTTCAGGGGAAAGTTATGTGGTATTTAAGGGAATGACCGGTAAAGCAAAAATAATAGTTTACAATGTTTTGGGTCAATTAGTTTATACTGATAACAACGTTTCCACAAACACCAACTATTCATTACATAAACTACCTAATAATTCAGGTGTATATATCGTAAAAGTTATTGATGAGAAAGGAAATACGACTTCTAAGAAAATAATTAAATAATTAAAAAAATAATTAAAATGAAAAAGTTTTTAATGCTTATATTAGGGCTTATCGGTCAGATGGTACTGTTCGCTCAAACACCACCGGATCCGGGTGATAATTTTATTGGTCCCATTCAACCCAATGTCTTACCCATTGATCAATATACTGTTTTACTAATTATTGTTTTACTTGGGGTAGCTGTGTGGTTTTACAAGAGAAATATAACAAAATTGGTGAAATAAAATTAAATAGAATATATAAAATTAAAGAGTCTCGATTTTTTCGGGACTTTTTTTGGTATATTTGTTTTTTTAATTCAAAGTTTAAAAAATGAAAAAAATTTCTGTAATACTTTTTACTTGCTTAGCTACAATACTTTTTGCAGGTTTTAATATAAAAGGAACCCTTTCGGATTATATAAATAAAGATGTTACCATTCGTAAAGCAGAGGGTATTTCCTATAAAAATATGGCTGTTGTAAAAACCGATAAAAAAGGAGAATTCAATTACCGAATAACAGAAGATTTTAAAGGTGTATTACTCATTATTATAGAGGATACTAAAAAAACTATTCTTCTATTGGCAGATGGCAAAGATATTTCATTTGAAACATCTTCTGAAGCTCTTGACTTTACTACTTTTCCGCCTAATACTATTAATTATGCTTTCCAGACCTACACAAAAGATGCAAATAAAGAAAATCTTAACAAAATTTTAGATTATATTTTAGGCATCTACTCTAAAGAAGAAGCCTTTTATAAAGCTACAAAAGCAGAGAAAGAGCGATTGGAAAATAACTCTTTTGACACCAACTATTTAGAACAATATCCTTTAATGGATTTTTATATAAAAGGTCAAAAGGATATGACAATGTATAGCTCAGTAAAAAATGAATTGATCTCAAAAGCAGAACGAAAAAATATTATAAAAAAAATAACCAACTCAGGAGAATATCTTGAAACAACCAATTTATTAGGCGATTATGTTTTAAGCTATTTTATGTTGGGTAATAATATTTATAAGAGCAAAGCTGATTTAGACCAAAATATAAAGAAAGATTTGGATGAATTGTTACAATCTGTTGATATTGAGACTGAAAGAGGACAATTGGTTCTTACGCGTATTTTAGATCTATTAAAAAGTTATAGTTTTGATAATTTAGCAAATGAATATATTAAAGAAGTAGACGCTCTAACATGTGAAATCTCAACCGTTTTAAAGAATAAAGTGAAAGCATTTGGTGCTATCAAAAAAGGTGCTGTTATCCCCGATTCAAAATTACCCAATGGAAAATCAATTCATAAAATAAAGGCAAAAAATAAAGTACTTCTATTTTGGTCTCCCGAATGTCCACATTGTTTAAAAGATTTACCCCACGTGGTTTCTTTGTATCAAAAATTGAAAGAAAAAGGAGGAGAAATCATTGCTTTTGGAGCAGATAGTGATAAACATAAATACGATCAATTGGTAAAAGATAAAAAATGGATAAACTTTTACGATAAAGGAAGTACTTATCTTGAAAAATACGGTATCACCGCTTTTCCTACATTCGTTTTATTAGATGAAAACAATGTAGTACAAGGTACTTACTCCAAAATACAAGATGTCGTAGATCATATAAAATAAACTATTAAAATCTTTAAATCTTATGTTATTTAAAGAATCCTTTTTATGACCATTAAAGAAAACGTACGCAATATACACAATACGCTTCCTAAAAATGTAATGCTGGTTGCCGTATCAAAAACAAAACCTGTTCAAGATATTCAAGAGGCTTACGATGCCGGACAACGCATTTTTGGAGAAAACAAAGTACAAGAAATGTGTGATAAATATCAAACATTACCCAAGGATATTCAATGGCACATGATTGGGCATTTACAACGTAATAAAGTAAAATATATGGCTCATTTTGTAGCATTAATTCACGGGGTTGATAGTTTAAAATTATTGCAAGAAATTAACAAACAAGCCCAAAAACACAATCGGATTATAAAGTGTCTGTTACAAATTAAAATAGCAAAAGAAGATTCTAAATTCGGATTATCAGCAAATGAAGCTGTAAAAATACTTCATTCAGCGGAATTTAAAGAACTGAAAAATATTGTAGTTCAAGGCGTTATGGGGATGGCTACATTTACTGAAAATATGAATCAAGTTCGGGAGGAATTTAGAACGCTTAAACTGATTTTTGAAGAATTGAAAAAACAATTTCTAACTGCTAACCAATTTACACTTATTTCTATGGGAATGAGTAGTGATTATCTTATTGCAATAGAAGAAGGAAGCACCATGATTCGTGTAGGAAGTTCTATTTTTGGCTCTCGAAATTATACAACATAAAAACATCTTTAAAAAAACCATCCGTGACAACCGGCAACCGTGCCTGCTATTGTGATTAAGCTCAAAATCAAGAGAACCCAATGGGCTCTATGCATAATCTTAAATGTTTTTTCAGGGTTTTCTAAAACATATTTTTTAAATAATTTATGAAGTAAAAAAGGTTCTAAAACATACAGAATCAATGTGAAAATGAACCAGATAATAACCATGGCATGCATCCACCAATATTTTATAGATAAAAATCGATCCCAAGCATCCAATTCATAAATCATATAAAACCCTGATAATCCGGTAATAAATGTTGTTATTTTAGCTTGAAAAGCAAATTTACCTTCTATTTGTTCAAAAGTTTTAATCTGATTCTCTTTGGATTTCATTCTTTTTACAGCAGGGATAATTGTTGTGGTAACCATAGCAACCCCACCAATCCATAAAACAACGGTTAATACATGAACCGCTTTTACTAAAGCCATTTTTTCCATTTATACGAGGTATGTATTTTAACTAAATTATAAAAAATTACACGATTAAAAAAGAAAAATTCAGATTTCCCTATCTAAACTTCGATATTGAATAGCTTCTGCAATATGTTCCGGTTTTATATTTTGATGACGAGATAAATCAGCAATAGTTCGAGCAACACGCAAAATTCGATCGTACGCACGTGCAGACAAGTTTAACCGATCCATTGCTGTTTTGAGTAGAAGAATACTTTGGTCATCCAATTTACAAAATCGGTCTAATTGTTTAGGTCCCATTTGAGCATTATAGTGAAGTTGATTAAACTTTTCAAAACGTTCAGACTGAATATCACGGGCTTGGGTAACCCGTTTCCTAATATCAATACTTTTTTCTCCTTTTCGTTCTTCAGATAATTCTTCAAAAGGTACTGGATTTACTTCAATATGCAAATCGATACGATCCAATAAAGGTCCTGAAATTTTATTCAAATAACGTTCTATTTCAATAGGAGTCGATGTATTTTTAGGATCTTCAAGGAAATAACCCGAAGGAGAAGGATTCATTGATGCAACGAGCATTAAACTTGCAGGATAAGTAATGGTAAACTTTGCTCTGGAAATAGTTACTTCGCGATCTTCCAAAGGTTGTCTCATCACTTCCAAAACCGTTCTTTTAAATTCAGGTAATTCATCCAAAAATAAAATTCCGTTATGTGCCAACGAAATTTCTCCGGGTTGCGGATAACTTCCTCCACCAACCAAAGCTACATCGGATATGGTGTGATGAGGAGATCGAAAAGGACGTGTGGTAATTAATCCTTTTCCATACGTTTTTCCAATAACAGAATGTATTTTGGTAGTTTCTAATGCTTCTTGCAGACTCAAAGGAGGCAGAATAGAGGGCATCCGTTTTGCCAACATGGTTTTTCCCGATCCGGGAGGTCCGATAAGAATTATATTGTGTCCGCCGGCAGCAGCAATTTCCATTGCCCTTTTTACATTTTCCTGTCCTTTAACATCTGAAAAATCATGTTCTATTTGCACTAAATTTTCATAAAATTCTTTTCGGGTATCAAATTGAGTAGGAACCAATGTATTGTTCTCCTGATTTAAGAAATTAACTACTTCTGTAATATTTTCAGCTCCATAAACCTCTAAATCGTTTACAATGGCGGCTTCTTGTGCATTTTGTTTGGGTAAGATAAAGCCTTTAAAACCTTCTTTTCTGGCTTGAATGGCTATAGGCAAAACGCCCTTAATCGGTTGCAAACTTCCATCTAAAGATAATTCTCCCATAATGATATACTGATTTAATTCATGAGATAAAATTTGACCTGAAGCGGCAAGAATTCCTGTAGCTAGAGTTAAATCGTAAGCTGCTCCTTCTTTTCTCAAATCGGCAGGAGCCATATTAATGACGATTTTTTTTCTAGGCATCTTATAACCACACGTTTCAAGAGCAGAAGTAATACGATAACTACTTTCACGAACAGCGTTATCAGGTAATCCAACCAAATGATAACCTATTCCTTGATCAATATTAACTTCTACAACTATAGTAATTGCATCAACACCGTGTGTGGTACTACCAAAAGTTTTAACAAGCATGGTTACATATTTAGGTAGTATAAATATACAAATCTTTATATAAATCATAAGAAAACCAATCATAAGAACAAAAATTTCTTTAAAAACCGTATAATAATTTACCTACACAGTTAAAGCTTATATTTATAACAAATGATTATATTTGCGGTTGGAACAGTTATCCTATGGCTATCGAAATCAAAAAAGTTAAAAGTAAAAAAGAAAGAAAAGCATTTATAAAATTTCAGTTGGATTTATATAAAGATAATCCTTATTACATCCCTCCTTTGATTTCTGATGAGATGGAAACACTGGATGAAACCAAGAATCCTATTTTTGAAAATGCCGAGGCTCATTTATTTTTAGCATATAAAGAAAAAAAGATTGTCGGACGTATTGCGACGATTATCAACTGGTCTGAAGTTAAACAGCAAAACCGATCCAAAATGCGGTTTGGATGGTTTGATATAATTGATGATTTTGAAGTTTCAAGACAATTGATTGGCGAAGTTGAGAAAATGGCTAAAGAAAAAGGGTTAAAACAGGTAGAAGGTCCTGTGGGCTTTTCTAACTTAGATAAAGCAGGACTTTTGATTAAAGGCTTTAAAGAAATCGGAACGATGGTTACCTTATACAATCATCCTTATTATGCAGAGCATCTTGAAAAGTTAGGTTATGAAAAGCATTTAGACTGGGTTGAATATAAAATCAATGCTTTGGATGAAATGGTTCCTGATAAAATTATTAAATTTTCAGAAATTATAAGTACCCGATATCATCTTAAACCTAAAAAATTTCAAACGAAAGACGATATGAAAAAATTGGTAGATCCTATGTTTGAACTTTTGGATGCTACTTACAGTATTTTACCTTCTTATGTTCCTATAACCCGTAAACAAATTGATTATTATAGAGAAAAATACATCTCTTTTATTAATCCGGATTATGTATCCGTTATTGTGGATGAAAATGATAAAATGGTGGCTTTTGCCATTACGATGCCTTCTTATTCAAAAGCCTTGCAAAAAGCCAAAGGCACACTTTTTCCTTTAGGATGGTTTCATTTGTTAAAAGCCAACAAAAAAAATAATACAGTCGCTTTTTATTTGATTGGGGTAAAACCTGAATATCAAAATAAAGGGGTTACTTCCATTCTTTTTCATGAGATGGGCAAAACCTTTAAAAAATATGGAATCAAGTATATGGAAACCAATCCGGAATTAGAAAATAATAAAAATGTACAAGCTCTGTGGAGTGCTTATAACGCAGTACAACATAAAACCAGAAGAAGTTATATAAAAACACTTTAAAATTTTTCAGATTTTATTATTAATTTTACGTTAATGTTAAATATATCATTTTAATACACCCTATACGGAAAAATAGTTCATTATATTTTTTATGCTAAATAATTATTTCATATTTTATTTGTTATAATTAAAATTTATGTTTTTATATTACTTAAGACATATTATTTTTATCTGTTTTTTTTGCAGCACATTTTCTTCATATGCCAATCCTGTGCCGAAAAAACAATTGAAAGAGCTAAATTCAGATATCTTAAAACTCTTGTATGCCGGCTATTTAGATAAAGCTGAAAAAAAAAACAATCAATTAAAAAATCTTTCTGAAAATCAGAATTCATTTTATTACAAATGTCATATATTATCTTCTGCGTTAATTGCTAATTTGAAAGGCGACAACAAAAAAACACTTTATTATTTGAATTTAATTGAAGAGCATCACGAACCTCTTATAATCCGGTATTATTACCATAATATTTTTTCTCGGTACGCTTTTAATACAGGACAATTTCAATTAGGCGTTGATTATTTAAAAAAAACCATTGAAATCGGAAAAAAAATATCCGATAACATGAGAATTAAAATTGATACCGCCTTTAATAATTTATACCTGATTTATTACACCCAAAATATTGAATATAAACTTTCTTCTAACGAAGAATTACCTGCTACTGTTGAAGATCATCTTCATCAGCTTCATACTTATGAAAGATTTATGCTTCCTCATGAAAAATACAAATACTATACTTATTTAATTTTTTTTACTCATCCAAACAAACAAGAAGAAATTTTCGAACTGGCTCAAAAATTAATCAAAATAGGCAAAAAACAAGATATTCCTACGGCTTCTGTCAATGGAAATTTACATTTAGCGACGTATCACAAAAAAAAATACGATTCCGTACAAGAATTAAATCATTTGATGCTCGCAAATATCGAAACGCAAAAAATACAATTCTTATATCCTATACTTTGGGTTCGGTATCGAATAATGGATTATTACGACACTTATGAAAACTATCCCTTAGCCAAACGCTGGGCAAAAAAAGCTTTTTTTCCGCCCGGAACTGATTATAGCATGCATTTTGATATTTATGGTCGATTATCTGATATTTATGAAAAAACCGGACAAATCGATAGTGCCTATCATTATAAAAAAATAGACTATGACAAATACAAAGATATCAGTCGGGCTCACGATAATAATATGGAATCGCTGCTTATTAAAAGTATGAAAAAAAATATAGCACACAAAGAATCCATTATTAAACGAAATTATGGATTTATCATGCTTATCCTCTTAGGTCTATTCTCCGTAGGGTTTCTTTTATATAAAAATAACAATATCAATCACAAATTAGCTTTACAAAACAAACAATTGGAAGAATCCTATACTACTCTGGAAAATTTTTCACATATTCTCTCTCACGATTTAAAAGCCCCTATCCGCTCCATCAATCATTTAGCTACTTTTATGGAAGAAGATGAGGAAAAACTCTCCGAAGAAGGAAAAGAAAATCTTAATCTTATAAAACAATCCACAAATAATGCTTTCATACTGATTACCAATATAATGACTTATATACATTCAAAAGATACTGAAATTAAAAAGGACCGTCATATATTTAAAATTATCCTCCGAAAGGCACAAAATAACTTAGCTCAGTTAATCTCCTCCAGCCGAACTTTGATTTTATTTGATGATTTACCAAAAACAATTTATGGAAACGATGTTTTATTAATACAACTTTTCCAAAATCTGATTCAAAACTCCATTAAATATAAGAAAAAAAATACACCGCCGGTCATTACCATTTCATATAAAAAGGAAGGAAAATATGGGATTATCTCTATTCACGATAATGGAATTGGTATTAAAGAGACCAAAAAAGATGCTATTTTTAGAGCCTTTACGCAAGAAAAATTTGTCTCTCCCGAACAAGGTATCGGTTTAGGCTTATCCATTTGTAAAAATATAATGAGTCATCATAAAGGAAAGATTAAAGCCTTGTCCAAAAAAAAATTTGGAACCACCATCAATCTTTATTTTCCTATTAATTTTATCGAATAAATACGGTTATTTTATTTCACTTAATTTCCTAATAACCTCAGAAGCAACGTATAAACCAAATAAAGCCGGCATATAACTGTTTGTACCATAAAATGATTTTTTAAAATTTGTACCGTCTGTTAGTTTCAAACTTTTTTCATCAGGAAGTTCTGTTGAAAACACACAACGGACTCCTTTATGAATATGACTTTTTTTTAACTGTTTTCGAATATTTTTAGCTAAAAAACAGTTTCTTGTTTTTGAAATATCTCTAATTTTAACCTGTGAAGGATCCATTTTCCCTCCTGCTCCCATAGCTGATACAGTCCTAATCTTATGTCTCTTAGCTGTTATAATCAAATTAAGTTTTGGCGAAATACTGTCGATACAATCCAATACATAATCATACGATTGGTTTAAAAGTACTTTTTCCATTCGATCCGGCGTAAGAAATTCATTTATTTTTGTCAGATTAAGATTTTTGTTAATATCCTGTAAACGTTCAGCCATTATTTCAACTTTAGGTTTTCCGATAGTTGAAATCAAAGCAGGTAATTGGCGATTGCAATTGGTTATATCTACATTATCTCCATCAACAACTGTAATATTTCCAACACCGGAACGAACAATGAATTCAGCCGCAAAAGAGCCTACTCCGCCTAATCCTACAATTAACACATTTGCTTTTTTTAAGCGTTCCAAACCTTCTTTGGTAAGTAATAATTCTGCTCTCTCTAACCAATTATCTAACATTAAAAACTCTTTTTACTTTTATAAACTGTTCTTTTTCTATTTCTTCCTTACTTTTTGATAAAACACTGCTTGCCATTTCAAAAACTTGTATAATGGACTCTTTGCGGTTATCTGTTTCAAAAAATATTTTATCAAAATTATCTTCTAACAATCTTTTTAATTCTTCTTTTTTCCAAAAAGCTACTCCAAACGATAAATAAAATCCTTTTTGAATCAATTGTTCGCCCAAAAGTTGTTTTTTATCGTATCCATGTACAATCAGAGGAACATGAACCTTGTTGCATATTTTTATTAACTCGTTAAATGCTTTTACACAATGAATAATAACCGGTTTTGAATATTTTTCGGCTAATTTGAGTTGTTCTAAAAAACTTCTTCTTGTAAAGAAAATTTAACGACTGATTTTTTATCTAAACCACATTCTCCAACAGCCAAGCATTTTTCATACTTCAAATACTTCTCTAAAAGAAAAAACTCTTGATCTATTTTCTTTTCATTTATATACCAAGGATGAATTCCTACTGAAAAATACGATGGCGGTTCTTCAAAATTATGGAGGATATAAATTCAATATTTCCAATCCTTCTTTGTGATAATAATGTGTATGTATATTGGTGTACATTTATCAATGGTTTACATACGAAACACCTGCTTCAATTTTTACTTTCAATCTGTTTTCGCCTGGAGGAATTGGGCAAGAAAAGCCAATTTCATATGCACAATATGGATTATAAGCCTTATTAAAATCGATTAAAATTTTATTGCTGATATCATCCGTATTCAAATCCAAATACCTTCCACCTCCATATGAAGAAACGCCGTTGGTTTGATCATTAAAAGGGATGAATAAATTTTTGGGATGCTTAGGATCTATCGGTGTTTTTTGAAAAACGGTTAATTCATTGGTTTTACCGTCTAAATCAAATATTATTTTGCCATAACGAATATATTTTTTTATTCTACCGGATGATGTCTTAAATTCTAAAGTTTCTCCATTTTGAATTCTAGTAAAATCAGCTTCTAATTGGTATTTTTCATGAATTGGAAAAAAAGTCAGACCATTAATTTTTTTTTATTTTCTAATCTTATGGGTGATTCTTCTCCGTTATAAAAAGCCATTAAATCACTCTGAAAGTTTTTAGCTTCTAAAACCAAATCCTTTACGGACTCTTGACAGGAAACTATATTTGACAATATCAAAAGAATAAGTATTCTATTTTTCATTTTTTTAATTTGAACTTAAAATTACAAAAAATACTTGTTTTTATGTTTTTTGGTCTTATTTTTGACTGAAAATATAAAAAATTATTACATGAAAAAGTATATTATATCATTTGCTTTAATGAACAGCGTTATTTTAGGTTCAATAAGCTGTTCTACCACAGGAACTTCGACAGGAATAGGAACAGGAAACGTAGCTCTAAGTACCATTCAAAACACTCTGAAAGGAGGATTGAATAATGCTTCAAGTATTTTTGGAGATTCTCAAAGCTTTCTTACCAATGCATTAATTGAAGCTGCAATGCCAACAGAATTAAAAAACATTAACAATAAACTTAACGACTTGGGGCTCAGCCAAATCGTTGATAAAGAAAAAGCGATGATAGGAAAAATAGCCGGAGCTTCAATATCTACTGCCAAACCTATTGTTGAAAACGCAATAAACAGTATGACACTTCAAGATGCTATTAATATTGTTTCGGGAGGAAAAGGAGCTGCTACAAAATTTTTAAAAGACAAATCTTATACACAGGTAGTCAATGCGTTATCTCCTGTGGTAAACTCGCAAATGAGCCAATTGGGAGTAAATAACCTATTGGAAAATGCCTTGGGAGGAAATAATGCTTTAAACTCTATTTTAGGTTCTGTTTTAGGAGGAAGCCAAAGTACTTCTTTAACGCAAAATTTAAACAACGCCGTTACCCAGCACTTGACGGATGGTTTATTTAACGTTATCGAAGACGCTGAAAACAACACTCGAAATAATCCTACAGGACTCTTAAATTCAATCTTGAATAATTCTTCCAAGTAAAAAAACTAACAAAATACAATAATAAAAGGAAAGATGTTATTTTATTATATTAGGCATTTTTCCTTTTTTGTCTTAATAGAAGAAACGAGAATTTATCTTCTTTTTTAAAAAATTTACCCTATTCGTCATCCGTTTCTATAAAAGGTTTTTCATTTCCATAATCTATTATTAAGCACATTTTTCTTTCTATCAAAATACTCCTGAATCAAGACCTTATATTTGGAAGTTACTCTTTTATTAAAATCTTTGTCATTAAAAAACTCAAAATGTATTCATTTTTCTAAATTAAAGTACATTTTAAAAAATTAGAAAAAGCCTCTACTTCAAATAAATATATAACTTATTGTTACTCTTCCCCTGCATCTTCTTCTTCTAATTTTTCAAAATGTACTTTAACCAATTTTGAATAACGTTTTGACCATATTAAATGCTCTTCTTTGTGTTGGTCTATATTTTCTTTAGCACTTTTTAATAACGGATTATCATCTTCTGCGTTAGAAAAGAAAGCTAAATTGGTTTCTAACTGAGCTATTTCATGATCTAAATCTTGTACTTTTTTACGGGCAAGATGAATTTCTTCATTTAAGCGATATTCATCTTCATCTGCAATAATCTGGTCAATTAAATTATCTAATTTAACATCCTCCAATTCACTTTTCGAAATATTTAAATTGACCAATAAACCATCGATAACTTTATCAAAATCTTTATTAATATTCATTTTATTTTTGGGAACTTTCCCAAACGACTTCCATTTTTGAGAATATTGGTTAATTTGTTTTATAGCCTCTTCAATATCAGTAGGTAAGGTTTCATTTTTTATCTTTTCAATAAAAGCAACCTTATTTTTATAATTTTCAACAAATACCTGTTCTTTTTTATTCTCCAAAGCATGATAACGGTCAAAAAAATTATTACAAGCCGTTTTAAATTCCTGCCAAATTTTATCAGAATATTTTCGTGGCACATGCCCTATTTCTTTCCATTGAGCTTGAATGTCAATGAGTTTTTTTGTGGTAACATCCCAATCAGTACTGTCTTGTAGATCTTTGGCCTGTTCTAATAAAGCATTTTTAAGCTCCAAGTTATTCTGTTGTTCAACTTTAAGATTTTTGTAAAAATGATTTTTTTTGTGATTAAAATTCCGAGTGGTCTGTTTAAATTCATCCCAAACCTGATCATTGAATTCTTTCGGAACGCGACCTATTTTCATAAAAGTGGTTCGTAACTTTTCTAAAATCTTTATTTTTTGTTGCCATTTTTGATGGGAAATAATTTCTTCCGTTGTCAACTGATCGATTAATTGAATAACTTCTCGTTTTTTATCTAAATTTTCCGCCTGCTCAAGTTTATACTGTTCATTTAACTCATGTTTACGATCATGAACAATTTTGGTGGCTTCTTTAAATTCCTGCCATTTTTGCTCTCGAATTTCACGATCCACAGGACCTACTTCTTTCCATTTTTTATGAAGAAACTGCAATTCATTAAACGCTTTCTGAAGGTTGGTTTCTTGTTGCAACTCTTTGGCACGTTCAATCAATTGATTTTTTAACTCTAAATTATTTTTGTGTTCTAACTCTTCTAAACCTTTATCGAGTTTTAAATATTCGTAATAATTATCTAAATGATGATAATAAGTTTTGAAGATATTAGCTACTTTATTTTTAGGAATAAACCCTGCATTATCCCAACGATCTCTTAAAGATCGAAATTGTTTAAAGGTATGGTTATGATCCGGATTTTGGTTTAAATACAACGTTTTAAGTTCTTCAATAATCGCCAAACGCTCTTTTAGATTTTCTTTCTGCTGTTTTTCTACATTTTTATAAAAAGCCTGAAGTTTAACTTTAAAATCACCTACTAAGGTAGAAAATTGATGATAATATGAATTGTTGTACGAAAAAGCCTCCTTTTCTCCTCCTCCGGCAACAAACTCGTCTTCTTTCTGTTTTCGTTCTTCTTCTATCTTGATTTTAAATTGATCCCGAATTTCACTCACTTGATTTTTGATTCGGTTAGGTTCAAAAGAACGTATTAAGGATTGTAATTCATCAATCAAAGCCGAAACGGACAATGCTTTATAATTTTTAACAGGTGGTACTTCTTTTTTTTCAACTTCTTCTACTGATTCATCCGTTTCAGACCTTGTTTCTTCATGCCCTTGCCGCACATCGTTATCAAAAGTTTCTGACTCTATGTTATTGTCATTCGCCAATTCTGATTCATTGGGTACTATTTTTTCTGTATCCTCAGTAGGTTGATTTGCTTTTTTTGATCCATCTTCCAAAGGAAGGTTTTCCGTTTCATGAGCCATAATTGATTATCCTAAAATTGAACAGTTCTTTACAAAACTATGAAAAGTATTTAAAAAAACAAGTTTTTTATACTATTTTGACTGCCAAATCTCCCAAGATTTTTCTGCTTGCAACTTTAACATTTTTAAGCCGTTTTCTACCGTCGTTCCTCTTTTTATCCCTTCTTTCATAAATAGTGTTTCATCAGGATTATAAACCAAATCATATAAATAATGTCGGTTGGTTAAAAATGAATATGGAATGGGTGGTTTTTGCTCTACATGAGGAAAAGTTCCGAGAGGAGTACAATTGATAATTACCAAGTATTTAGAAAACAAATCTTTTGTTAACTCATTGTATGAAATTGTTTTGTAGGATGATTTTCTGGAAACTACTTGAAAATTGATATTATTTTTTTGTAAAACATACTGAACAGCTTTTGAAGCTCCTCCACTGCCTAGAATCAATGCTTTTCGATGAAAAGATTCTAAATGTGGTTTGAATGAATGTTCAAAACCATAGATGTCCGTATTATGCCCAATTAATTTATCTACTTTAAACTGGATGACATTAACTGCTTTTATCTTTTCTGCTTCCAAACTTAGTTCATCCAAAAAAGGGATTACAGCCTCTTTGTACGGAATTGTAATGTTTAAACCCTTTAAAGAAACATTATTAAGTACTGATTTTAGTTCTGAAATATCTTGTAAATCAAAGTTTTTATAAACAGAATCCCGAATATTTTCTGTTTTAAATTTTTCAGAAAAATAATTTTCAGAAAACGAATAACCAATATTTTTTCCTATTAAACCGTATCTATTCATTTTAAAACTAAATTAAAGTTTGGATTCCTTTTCGTTTTCGATCGTAATGATCAAAAATCAAAATAATGAAAATACCTAAAAGGATAAATCCGATGGAAATCCAGTTTTCGGTTTGTGATAAATCAGGTAAAAAACGTTTGTAAGATTCAATTACTTTAACTCCATCTTCCCGAATGTGAGACTCTTCAATTCGCCAAGGCCACGCTGCTCCAAGAGAACCAATGATAAAACCAATTAATGTGGCGATAACACTATCGTGGTATTTTTTAAGTAAATAACCAACTATATTTGAAAAAATAATTAAGCCTGCTATAGCTCCTATTGTAAAAATCAGTACTACATACAGCAAATGGACATGATGATCATTTTCAAAAAAGCCCCAGTTTAATGTTAATAAACTTACGATTGCTTTCAAAAGATTGTTCACGGCATCGACCAATAACAGCGTATAATTTCCTATAAGAATTAATATGAAAGAACCTGAAAAACCCGGCAAAGCCATTCCGGAAACACTAATGATTCCACATAAAAATACAAACCACAGTGCTTCATTTTGAATCATTGGATCCATAAAAGAAATGGCAAGTCCGACAGCTGCTCCCAAAAAACAAAATCCAAATGTTTTTAAATTCCAGTTCCGGACATCTTTCCGCACATAAAGAACAGAACCTATAATCATTCCAAAAAAAGTAGACCAAACCATTAACGGAAAATTGCGTATAAAATAATCCAATAATAATGAAACAGTAAAATATGCAGAAGCTGATCCTAAGTTTACGGCAATAAGAAATTTTAAATTGGTATATCGCATAAAAGCCTTAAAACCACGTTTTCTCCATAATCTAAAAGCTTTTGCATTAATTTTTTGAAAGGAATAAATCAACTCTTCATAAAAACCGGTCACAAGTGCGACCATCCCACCTGAAACTCCCGGGACTTTATTGGCTGTACCCATTAAAATACCTTTAAAATAAAGGATAAGAAATTCTAAAAATGTACGGTTTTGCATATCAAAAACAATTTCTTTGGATAAAGGTACTTATTTTCAAGATTAATTTATTCAGATTAAAACAAAATTTAATGTCGTCCCGTTATTTTTTTTGCTACAAATTCAGTTCCGAAAATTAATCCAAAACCTAAAACAGCAAAAACAATAGCTAATCCGATATCGGATTTCATTTGGTTTAAAATTTCGTAGGTATCGGGTAAAATGTTACTTTCTTGGTAGGGTTTAATATCTTCAAGATTGGGATTCTGTTGCAAATAAGCTGTTAAGCTTTGATAACCAGATGTTAATTCATTTAATGATTTAATACCTTCATCTTTTACATATATTTTGGATGTTATTTTCCAAGGCCATATTTTCCATAAAGAACCTAATAAAAAACCGGTCAAAATGGCAACTGTAGTATTGTGGAATTTTTTTAATAAATAGTGTAGAAGACGCGAAAAACCTGCTAATCCGATAACGATTCCAATTCCTACCAAAACGATTATTTTTAGTGCTTCTAAATCTGAAAAAAAATTACTAATAGCACTAATAATAACGGAATATGCACCTAATAATAAAAGAATAAAACTACCTGATATTCCGGGCAAAATCATGGCACAGCTGGCAATAGCACCGCACAATACCAAATACCACCATGAGTTGGAACTTCCAAAAGGAGGCATAATGCTTAAATAAACAACAAATCCTGTTCCTAAAATAAATCCTGCGATAGAGAAAAAATTCCATGATTTTATTTCTTTTCCTACATAAACAATACTTGCTGTTATCAGTCCAAAAAAGAAAGCCCATAAAGGGATAGGATGATGAATCATTAAATAATGCAGTAATTTTGCTAAAGACAGTATTGAGGTGATAATACCTGCAAATAAAGACAGGAGAAAAGAACCGTTTATTTTCTTCCAAACGGCAGTAAAACCTTCTTGTTTAAATAGATTAAGAAGAGAAAGATTAATATTGCTGATGGATTCCAACAAAGTATCATAAATACCTGTAATAAAGGCAACTGTTCCACCCGAAACTCCGGGAACTACATCGGCTGCTCCCATAGCCAATCCTCGCAAATAAACTCCTAAATATTTTTTCATTCCTCTCTATGTCTGACAAGACAAAGATATTGTTTATTTTTTGTTTAGGAAACTTTTGATAAGAGGGTTTTCAAATATCTTTTTAAAGTGTTTTTTATAAATTTTGACAAGTTCAGGGGCTAAAGTATAAGCTTGTTTGAAAAGATCAAATCCTAAATTTGTTTGATGAGTTGAAAGATAGCTAAAAGAAAGGTAATACAATGCCTCTGGTTGAGTATGATTTTTACAATAATTTTCTAAAAAATCAATAACCTGCCGATATGCTTTTGTAAAAAGGAGCAATTCTGCTTTTCCTAAAACATTGTTTTCATTCTCGGGTTCTAATTGAATCAATTGGTCGTAATAACTTAGAGCTTCATCAATACCTTGATTTTCAATAGTAAAAGTAATATATTTTTTTATGTATTGAACATGTTCAGGGTTTAACTCAAGAGCTTTTTTTAAATAATAAATCGCCTCATCTAAATTTTTCATTTCAGCATATACATACGCCGCTTCAGCCCAAGCTTTATCCATTTGCGGATCATCATAAATGGCATTATAAAAAGAAGCTAATGCCTTTAAAGGTAAAGCCATGCTTTTATAGCATTTTCCTATCTTAAGATGTGTAAAAGACGGTGTATCATCATACTGCAAAGATTCTTCATAAACTTTAACAGCTTCATCGTAACGAGTCGTTTTTTCTAATGCATTTGCTTTTTGCCAGTAGGCAGACAAAAACTTTTCATTAATTAAAATGGCATAATCAAAAGCACGTATAGCTTCTGAAAAATTGCGTTGTTTTTTATATTCCAATCCCAAATTATACCAAGCATAATCAGAATAAGGACGTGAGTCAATATATTCCAATAAGAATTTAATACAATGAGCAGGATTTTTTAATTGATTGAAACAATGCATAATAGAATAAAAAGCATATTCGTCATCTAAATTGATTTCCAATACTTTTTTAAAATAAACAAGGGCTTTTTCGTTGGCGTCCATATTTAAAAACTCATTTCCAATACTACTGAGAAGATATTCAACTTCATCACTTTCTTCTAAGGCTTTTTCATAAAAATCAATGGCTTTTTGATACTTTTTTTTAATAGAAAAAATTTTGGCTTGAGCAATAAGAAGATCTGTATTAGAAGGAATTACAACATTTAACTTCGTTATTAAATCTTGTGCCTGAGTAAATTTTCGTTTGGCAATTAAAACTTCAACTTTTTTTACCTGAAGATCTAAATTTTCCGGATGAATACCTAAAGCGTAATTTAAAGCTTTTTGAGCATTTTTTACATCGTTTATATCAATATAAAATGTGATAATATCTGCTATTTCTTCAGCATCATAGTACCAGTTCTCGTTCTTCGAAAGCATTTCTTCAAAACGTTCTACGTTTTCATTGTATAAAAAATCATCATTCATAAAGATAAGATTTTCCAATACAAATATAGATTAAAAAATTAGTATTAAATAATTTGATAAAAAAGGGTTTTTGACAAGTTTTTAACAATTTTAAACGAAAAAAACTATTAAATTGGAGAATAAACTAAAACCTAATATTGTTGGAGTGTAATCTTACCAAACTTAGTAACACTCAAAAGTAGCGTTTTTAGTTAATATTTTAAAACAGGACACACAAACCAGGCAAGGAATTAAAGGTAAAAGGCTAAAAGCTGCTTACGACAACTATTACCTTATTAAGATTTTAGATGTAAATGTATGTGTTTGACCTGACCCCTTTCTTTAAAAAACAGTGATAATTAGATAATATGTGATACATTTATGAGCTGAATCATAATTCATGATATAAAATGTTAAATGAAATTATTTTAAAAACGTTAGGAACTGTTTTAGTAAAAAGGAAGGAAGATATTATTTTTAATGAAGGAGAAAAAGCACGTTATTATTTTCAAATAAAAAGTGGTGAGGTAGAAATGTTTAACTTATCAAGCGAAGGAAAAAAATATACTCAAGGCATTTTTACAAAAGGAGAAAGTTTTGGAGAACCGCCCTTATTCACAAAATCTGTTTATCCTGCTTCATCAATAGCCAAAACAAAAGTGGTGATATGGGTTGTTGAAAAGAACCTATTTTTAAATTATTTAACAGAAGAACCCAAAATTCAAATGAAATTCATTAAAATGTTGGCAACCCGTTTGGAATACAAGGCATTGATGGTAAAAGAAGTTTCTTTACATACGGCAGAACACCGAATCAGAACATTGTTAAAACATTTTAAATTAAATCTCCAAGAACAAATTGTTCCTTTTACCAGAAAAGAAATGGCTGAAATGTGTGGTTTAACAGTAGAAACCGTAATTCGAGAGGTTAAGAAATTAGAAAAAGAGGGTATTTTAGAATTACAGAACCGAAAGATTGTTTTAAAATAAAATCTCTTTATAAAAAAATCTTTTCCAATCGCTCTCTACATAAGCGTTCTATAAAAAGCCTTTGTATAGTTCTCTTAAAAATTCATGCCCCCTTTTTCCATATATAAACCGCTTTAATGCTTTTGAACCATACCTCAATAATCTGTCCTTCTCATCCAACTCAGCACGGCGTGCGGTTCGTTTGGGGTAAAGATTCTTTACCCCTCCGAAATCATTAAACAAATAAAGTGTGTTTTGCTTATTTTCTATATGTTATGTAATCATTTATTTAATTCGTACAAATTTTCTAAAAATTTTATTTTTTCAGCTTCACTCCAAACATCTGTATAAACAAGAAGATTTAAAAAATTTTCGTTTGTTGAGCCAAATAGAAACACATTATCTAATTCACCATCATTATATTTCCATATTATATATTCCAATTTAGAGTTTTCTTTTATTTTTTGCGTTTCGAACTGGTTTTCTTTTATATAATCCGAATCCCATTTATAAAATTCTTCTACATTTTCAAAATCTGATTTATTACTCTTAAAAAAAGAATATGCTTTTTTGGGATTTTGAGCAATTGCTATAATTACCCCGTCCTTATTTTTTAGATAAGTTTGCCCAGAATCGTCCATTGTATTCAGTTGACTCCAATCTCCAGGAATTTTGACTTCACCAGAATTTGTTTTTAAGTTTGAGTAAATGACATCTTGGCTAAAAATAAAATTTGGTAAAAGAAAAAGACTTAATAAAAATAAATTTAGTTTTTTCATAGTTTATATTTTTCCTTAATTATGTACAAATCATCTCCACCATAAGCAGGATAAAGTGCTTGTAATTGATAGTACTGTTTTTTACTTTCATTAGCCTTAACAACACTCAATGTTACCAATGTGTCCGTTGAATGTGAATAACAACAAACCACGTCTTTCCAGTTCATTAGATTTAATTCTGTTTTATCATCCTTAAATTTAAAATCAGCATCAATTTTCAATTCGCCACTCCAATCCTGATAAACTCTAAATCGGTATTTGTCTTTATTAATTTCTATTAATTCTATCCATTCACCACCATCACATCCACCACTCCAAATTGCTTGTTCAGGAACAATATTGGGTTTTTCTAGTGGCTCACACGGTTGATTAAAAACCCATTTAAAGAACAGTACCCCAAAGACTATCAAAATCAATGTTATAGCTAACCACTTTTTCATTAAATTTAATGCTTGAAAAATAATTTTAAACCAAAGATAATGATTTTTGCTAAAACTATTAAAAAAATCATACAAAATTACCCTCTAAACAAAAAGAATCGAGATTTCATATTTTCTATGGCTGTTTTTTTATCATCTGAAATATAATCAATTGCTTCCGTTGTGAATTTTTGTCCTTTTTCTGTTAAAAAAACAATTTGATCTTCGATATAAATCATGTTATTTTTCAAAGCTAAATCTAAAACAGTTTGTGCCTGAACTTTTTGCCAGTTAATATCTTCTTGTAAATGATTTACATGCCGTTCTTCTTTTTCATTATGGTTAGAGAGATGTAATAGGAAAGTCAGCATAGACACCTCTATGCGTTGTTGTTTTTTTCTGTATAAAACCGAAATCAATCCTTTATTAGGTGCAACTAAATATACTATAAAAAAGAGGATTCCTAAAACAGTGGTCATCGATCCTGCAATAGAAGCATCTAAAATATGGGCAACCCAATAACCTGTGATGGCTGAAAAAACACCAAAAAATACCGCTAATACCAGCATCTTTTTTAAATGATCTGTCAATAAGTAAGCGGTTGCTGCAGGAGCTATCATCAATGCTACAACTAAAATTGCTCCAACCGAATCAAATGCTGCGACAGTCGTTACAGAAGTAACCATCATTAAACCATAATGAATCACCAGTGGAGAAAATCCTAAGGCAAAGGATAATTCAGCATCAAATGTACTGATTTTTAATTCCTTAAAAAAGGCAAGCAATAATGTAAAAGTTATAATTACAACAGTTCCTATAATCCAAAGTGATTTTGGACCTAAGTCTTGCCCATTTACGATTAACCGATCAAAAGGAGCAAAAGCCAATTCTCCTAATAAAACGGCGTCTGTATCTAAATGAACATCGTTGGCATTTTGGGCAATTAAAATAACTCCCACACTAAACAGAGCTGGAAAAACCAGTCCTATCGCTGTATCTTCTTTAACCAAACCTGTTTTTTGGATAAATTCTACTAAAATAACGGTTATTACTCCAAAAACAGTCGCTGATACGACCAACCAAGGTGAATTCAAATCTTGTGTTAAAAAAAATCCGATAACGATTCCCGGTAATATGGAATGGCTGATAGCATCACTAATCAGAGCCATTTTTCTTAAGACCAAGAAAGTTCCCGGAATAGCACATGCCACAGCTACCAAACCGGCAATAAGTTGTATTTCAATTTGGGCATCAGTCATTCTTTTCCCGATTTAATTTGATTGTATAGATTTTCAGCCTCATAATATCCTTTTTTCGTTAAATACCACATGGTTCCGCTTACTTTTACCCAACCTTTATCTTCCAATTTTTTTAATGATTTTTTAGAAAATCCATGAAAATTATTTAAGATTTTAATCGCATGAGGATGTGATTTATCTTTATGTTCTGTAGCAATATGATACATAAAAGATAAAGTTTTATGCAATTTAAGGTCATTACGATTTTGAATAAAACGGATTTCTTTGAACAACAAACCTCTTTTGGGCGAGAAAATAAAAGAGAACAATACAAAAGTAAAAGCAGTTAAAACAATAACAGGTCCTGTTGATAGATGGTTTGAACTTGCACTAATCCATGTGCCTAAAACCCCTGAAAAAGCACCTATGAATGTTGCCAAAAAGACCATGATTCCTAAACTGTTTGTCCACTGACGAGCTGCTACTGCCGGAGCTAATAACATGGCACTCATCAAAACAACTCCTACTGTTTGTAGTCCCAATATAATTGCCAATACGATAAAGAATGTAATCATACTATCTAACAATCGGGTATTGAAACCTAAAACTTGTGCATAATCTGTATCAAAAAGCAATAATTTTAATTCTTTCCAAAAAATAAGCAGAACGATTAAACACACACCCGTCATTACACTTATCAACACAACATCCTTTTCTATTAATGTTGCCGCTTGTCCAAACAAATATTTATCTAAACCGGCTTGGTCGGCATTCGGTTGTTTTTGTATAAAAGTTAATAATAACATCCCAAACCCAAAAAAAACAGATAAAACAATTCCTAAAGCTGTATCTGATTTTAAATGAGTATTTTTTATAATTCCTCTAATCCAAAAAGCTCCGATTAAACCACTTAAAAGAGCTCCGATTAGTAATACATTTCCTTCTTTCGTCTCGGTTATTAAAAAAGCAAGGGCAATTCCGGGTAATGCAGCATGGGAAACAGCATCACCCAATAAACTTTGTTTACGCAAAACGGCAAAACTTCCCAACATTCCGCAAACAGCACCTAAAACAGCTGTCCCTAATGTTATGGTACGAACTGTATAATCGGTAAAAATAAGTTGTATGTATTCTGTTATAGACATTCGTTTTATGCTATTTTACAATTCAAATTATTTTATTCTTGAACACTTACTTTATAATTAATTCCGTAGGTTTTAGTTAAATTATCATCGTTAAAAATAGTAGCTACGGGTCCCGTTGCAATTTTTTTTACGTTTAAAAATGTTACCCAATCAAAATATTCAGGAACCGTTTGTAAATCATGATGCACTACGACAACTGTTTTTCCTGCTTTACGTAATTCTTTTAATAAATTGATAATGGCTTTCTCTGTTGTAGCATCAACTCCCTGAAAAGGTTCATCCATAAAATAAACCAAGGCGTTTTGTACTAAAGCCCTTGCTAAAAATATACGTTGTTGCTGTCCTCCCGAAAGTTGATTGATTTGACGATTTTTAAACGGTAACATGTCTACTTCTTCCAATGCTTCAAGAGCTCTTTTTTTCTCTTTTTGTCCGGGGCGTTTAATCCACCCTAAAGAACCGTATGTTCCCATAACAACCACATCCAAAGCTGTCGTCGGAAAATCCCAATCAACACTTCCCTTTTGTGGAACATAAGCCACTAATTTTCGTTGCTCTCGATACGACTTATTATATATTTTCACACTTCCAGCAATGGGTTTTATTATCCCCAATATGGATTTAATCAGTGTTGATTTTCCGGCTCCGTTAGGTCCGACAATAGCCATTAAAACCCCTTCGGGAACTTTTAAATCTATATCCCATAAAACCGGTTTATATTTATATGCAACCGTTAAATCATCTACTTGTACCGCTATATTTTCTTGATTCATTATAACTTTTCTTGTAACATTTTACTCTTTTAGTGCTTCCACAATTGTTTCTACATTATACCGATACATTCCGATATACGTTCCTTCTTCCGTTCCTGCATTTCCTAAAGCATCTGAATATAAAGTCCCTCCTATCATAACGTCATGCCCTTTTGACTTAACTGCTTTTTGTAAAGCTTCTATGGTTCTTTTCGGAACAGAACTTTCTATAAAAACAGCTTTTACCTTATTTTTAATGATAAATTCAGACAACTTTTGAACATCACGAACACCTGCCTCTGTAGCTGTTGATAGACCTTGTAATCCTACAACATTAAATTGATAGGCTTGCCCAAAATAATTAAAAGCATCATGTGCAGTTACTAAAATCCGCTGTTCTTCAGGCAATTCTTCAATCTTTAGTTGAATTGTTTTTTCTAATTCTTCCAGTTTTTTTTGATATTTCTTTTCATTTTCTTCAAAAACAAAAGCATTTGCAGGATTTTCTTTTTTTAATTGATGAGTTACATAATGTGAAATTTTTTTCCAATATTCAATATTAAACCAAATATGCGGATCATAATTTGAAGCAAAAGCTTCCGAAGAAATCAATTCTTTTTTGTTCAATGTATCGCTTACCGAAATTGTAACTTTGTTTTGACGTTTCATTTTTTCAAAAACATTTTCCAATTTTCCTTCCAAATGCAATCCACTATAAAAAACCACATCAGCATTAAATAATTTAGTAACATCACCTTCGCTGGCTTTATATAAATGAGGATCTACTCCACTTCCCATCAAACCCTCAACCGATATGGCATCTCCACCTATGTTTTTCAACAAATCAGTCAACATGGTCGTTGTCGTTACAACCCGTAATTTTCCTGAGGTATTTTTTTCCTGCTTTTTACAGTTGAATGATAACAAACTTATGATAATCAGTATTGTATATTTTTTCATATTATTTATGTTATCTGAAAACAACGTCATAATTTCACTATTTTTTTAATAAAAATAAGCTGTCTTCTATTTATTTATTTTGTATATTTGTCTTTTAATTTTAACAAAACAAAATTAATAAAGTTAGCTATGACTAACAAATTAAAAACAATAAATATAACAAAAAGTGAAGAAGACTATTTAAAAGCCTTATTTCATCTAACTTCTGAAACATCTAACAACAAAATTGGAAACAATCAATTAGCTGATTTTTTATCATTGTCTCCTGCATCGGTTAACAATATGATTAAAAAATTAAAGAGCAAACAACTTGTTTTGAGTGAGTATTACGGAAAGTTAGAATTGACAAAAAAAGGCGAAAGAATAGCTCTTAACCTCGTACGGAAGCATCGCCTTTGGGAAACTTTTTTGTATGAATACATGAATTTTACATGGGATGAAGTCCATGATGTAGCAGAGCAATTGGAACATATTAAATCTCAAAAACTAATGGACGAATTAGACCGTTTTATGGGATATCCTGAAAAAGATCCTCACGGAGATTTGATTCCTAATAAAAATGGAGATTATTATAACCCAAAAAAAATAAAATTATCTGAACTGAAAATAGGTGATACCTGTAAAATTATTGCTGTTAATGATAATTCAATTTCTTTTTTGCAATATGTCTCAAAGTTAGGACTTGTACTAAGTTCTACAATAACCGTTGTAGATGTTTTGCAATTTGATAAGACCATTCGAATTACTTTTGACCAAAAAACAGAAACCGTTTCGCATAAATTTGCCGAAAATGTTTTTGTGGAAATGATTTCATAAAAAAATCCTAAACATCTAAATAATAATGATTTATAATTTAATAAAAACAGTTATTATGATTCTTTTTCTAAAACAAAGTCTTCCATAAACTTCGTTGTGTAATTTCCTTCTACAAAGTTTTTATCATCCATTAATTGTAAATGAAACGGAATAGTTGTTTTAATTCCCTCTATAACAAACTCTTCCAATGCACGTTTCATTTTAGTTATGCATTCTTCACGAGTTTGAGCTGTTACAATCAATTTAGCAATCATTGAATCGTAATAAGGTGAAATGGTATAGCCGGCATACACATGGGTATCTACACGTATTCCATGCCCGCCCGGCAAATGTAAATGAGTTATTTTACCCGGAGAAGGTCTAAAATCATTAAACGGATCTTCTGCATTTATACGGCATTCAATCGAGTGTAGTTTTGGATAATGGTCTTCACCAGAAATTGGATATCCGGCTGCTAATTTTATTTGCTCACGAATCAGATCATAATCAACTACTTGTTCCGTAATAGGATGTTCTACCTGAATACGCGTATTCATTTCCATAAAATAGAAATTTCGGTCTTTATCCACCAAAAACTCAACAGTTCCTACGCCCTCATACTTAATATATTCTGATGCCAAAACTGCTGCCTGACCCATTTTTTCACGTAATTCTTCCGTCATAAAAGGAGAAGGTGTTTCCTCTACCAATTTTTGATGACGACGCTGAATTGAACAATCTCTTTCAGACAAATGACAGGCTTTTCCTTTTTGATCACCGGCTATTTGGATTTCAATATGTCGTGGTTCCAAAATCAATTTTTCCATATACATATCACCATTTCCAAAAGATGCAGAAGCCTCTTGAACAGCAGATTCCCACGATTTTTCCATTTCTTTTTCAGAAAAAATGGCTCTCATTCCTTTTCCTCCGCCTCCGGCAGTTGCTTTAATCATAACCGGATACCCCATTTTTTTAGCTATTTTTTTAGCTTGTTCTACAGACTCAATGATTCCATCAGAACCGGGAACGCAAGGTACGCCTGCTTCAATCATGGTTGCTTTTGCGGTGGCTTTATCACCCATTTTTTCAATCATCTCAGCCGATGCTCCAATGAATTTTATACCATGGGTTTCGCACATTCTTGAAAAATGGGCATTTTCTGATAAAAATCCGTATCCCGGATGTATGGCATCCGCATTGGTTATTTCCGCTGCTGCGATTATATTAGGAATTTTTAAATAGGATTCTGAACCAGCTGAAGGACCAATACAAACGGCTTCGTCAGCAAACCGAACATGCAAACTTTCTACATCAGCTGTTGAATAAACCGCTACTGTTTTTATTCCCATTTCTTTTGCCGTACGGATAATACGAAGAGCTATTTCTCCTCTGTTGGCTATTAATATTTTCTTAAACATCTTTCTTAAAATTTTTTGATTCTTAATTTTAAAATTCACAGGCTATGTCCTAAATAACCGTTGAAAATTTCACGAAGGATCGATTAAGAATAAAGGTTGATCGTATTCTACCGGCGTTGCATCATCTACCAAAATTTTAACGATTTTACCTGAAACTTCAGCTTCGATTTCGTTAAATAATTTCATGGCTTCTATCATGCAAACGACCGTTTCTTCCGAAATTTCATCGCCAACCTTAATAAAAGGCTCTTTGTCCGGTCCCGGTTTACGATAAAATGTACCAATCATAGGCGATTTGATTTCTATGTAATTTGTATTTTCTTTTGCGGTTTGTTCTTCCGAAGTTGATATATCTGCAGATACTGCTTCAGAGGTGGTGGTTTGGACAACGGGCTGCTGAACCGATGTGGTAGCTTGTTGCACCGGTATTTGTTGATAAATGGTTTTTTCGGATTCGTTTTTAATTTTTATTTTAACGTCTTTAAACTCTAAATCAACTTCTTTCACTCCTATTTTAGAAACAAATTTGATTAAATTATGTATATCTTTAAGTTCCATAATTATATATTTTTTTAGTATGACCAAGTTAATAATGTAGCTCCCCAAGTGAACCCTCCTCCAAAAGTAACAAAAATTATTTTATTTCCTTTCTTAAATTTAGATTCAAAATCCCATAATAGCAATGGAATTGTAGCATTGGTGGTATTTCCGTATCTTTGTATGTTTATTAAAATTTTTTCCATTGGAATCGATGCATGGTCTGCAACAGCTTCAATAATTCGTTTATTAGCCTGATGTGGCAAAACCCAATCAATATCATCAATTGTTAAATTATTCTTTTTCAAGAGTTCATCCATTATTTCTGACATTTTGTAAACAGCATTTTTAAACACTTGTTTCCCTTCTTGTTTAAAATAATGTAATCTTTTCTTTACTGCTTCAACAGTTATAGGATTCATCGAGCCGCCGTATTCGGTTTTAAGGAAATCTGCACCATCTCCGTCAGAACGAAGAATTTCATCTTCAAAACCAAATTCTTTTCCTTGTTCTAACAATACGGCTCCTGCACCATCTCCAAAAATAATACAAATGTTACGGTCTTCGTAATTGACAATGCTAGACATTTTATCGGCACATATAACCAATATTTTTTTGTAACGACCTGATTCAATTAAAGATGTCCCCATAGAATACGAATAGATAAAACCTGAACAAGCAGCAGTTAAATCATAAGCAAAGGCATTTGTAGCTCCTATTTGTGTTGCAACGTGGGCTGCGGTAGCCGCTACACCATAATCGGAAGTAATGGTTCCTAAAATAACTGCGTCGATTGTCTTAGGATCTAAATTTTTATTTTTGATGATTTCTTTAGCAGCTTTAATCGCCATATATGAAGTAGGCTTTTTAGTATCTTTCAAGATTCTTCTTTCTTCAATACCTGTTCTGGTTTTAATCCACTCATCATTGGTTTCGACTATTTTTTCTAAATCCGTATTAGATAAAATATCCTCAGGTACATATCCTCCAATTGCCGTAATCGCAGCTTTCATCATTTTCTCAAATTACTTATATAAAAAAACAACCCTCCCTATAAAACACGGATGAGTTGTTATGCATGCATAATATTTTTTAACTTGCTATTTTTCGGTATTTTATTAATTATATCTACATAATAGCCAAGTTGCATTTTATTCTTCTATTTCAACAACTTCTTTTTCCATTACTACTTTTCCTCTGTAGTAAAGTTTGCCTTCATTCCAATAAGCACGGTGTCTTAAATGAATCTCACCTGTTTCAGGACACGTTGACAAGGTTGGTTTTTCAGCTTTATAATGCGTTCTTCGCTTATCCCTTCTCGTCTTTGAAGTTTTTCGTTTAGGATGTGCCATTTTTCCTTATTTTTTATTTTTATTTTAATAAATCTTTTAATTTATCCCATCTTGGGTCCGTTTCTTCTTTATGAATTTGATTTTTTTCTTGAGGTTGTAATTCTTCTAATTTTAAAAATTCTTCTGTTTTTAATTTTCCACTCAGTACTTCCGGATGAACTCGTTTGGCAGGTAATGACAACATAAAATTTTCATATATCCACTGTGCTACATTAATGGTGTGTTCTCCATAAGGTACTATAACAATATCCTCGCCTTCATCCACGTAATCATCTCCAAATTTTACAATTCGATGAAAGTCGTTATCTAATTTATAACAAAAGCACTGTGTTGTTATATCACAATACAAACTTACGTCTCCTTTCATTTTAAAATTAAAATCCAATATTGTGTCTTTTTTCTCAAAAAATAGAGAAATCCTTAGTTGTGGATTTTCAAATTCTTCATCAAATTCAAAAAGATCAAAGAACTCTTTACTTATTTTAAAATCAAATTGATGCACTCCATTTTTTAACCCAACGAATGATACATCATAATTTTTTAGTTTATCCATTTTTCTCTCAAATGGGTTGGCAAAGGTAACAAAAATTTTATTTATTTTATATTTTATTCCAATTCTTTTAACTCTTCCGTATCTACTTCCTCTTTATTATTTGAAGGGTATTGGTTGTAGTTCATTTCCATCTCTTGTTTTTGTAAGGCATTTTCTGTCAGATCCAAAAATTCTGTTCGAACTTTAAATAGTTGTACACCTTTAAAAACGGCCTGCTGAAAAGAAATTTCTTCAGCTTTATTCTGCCCCGCTATATCATACGCAGTTCCATGGTCAGGAGAAGTGCGTATTTTATCTAAACCTGCCGTAAAATTAACTCCTTTACCAAAAGTAATATTTTTAAAAGGAATTAAACCCTGATCGTGATACATGGCTAAAACAGCATCATAATTCAGGTATTCGCCTGATCCGAAAAAACTGTCTGCCGCAAAAGGTCCAAAAGCCAAAATTCCTTCTTGTGTTAATTGCTCAATTGCCGGAATGATTTTTTCGGATTCTTCGTTTCCTATCAATCCTCCATCACCATTATGCGGATTTAGACCCAAAACAGCTATCTTAGGTTTAGAGATTTGAAAATCTTGAGCTAATGATTTATGAATCAAACGTGCTTTTTTCTGAATTTTTTTTCTTGATACAGCTTCAGGCACTTCACTTAAAGGAATATGATTGGTAACCAATCCAACTTTAATTTTATCATGAATCATAAACATTAAAGATTCGCCCTCCAGTTCGCTTTCTAAATATTCGGTATGTCCAGGAAAAGAAAAACGTTCAGACTGAATATTTTCTTTATTGATGGGTGCTGTTACTAAAACATCTACTTTATTCTCTTTTAGAGCTTGGGTAGCTGCATGAAGTGATTCATAGGCATACTTTCCGGATATTTCTGTTGCTACGCCCATCTCTATTTGTAAATTTTCTTTCCAAATATTCACAACATTTATTTTGTTGTCTACCGCATCATCAACTGACCGAATACCATTGACATTAGCTGTTATTTTGAGTGCATTCTTATAATAGGAGAATAACTTGGTTGATCCAAAAACAATGGGTGTAAAAAATTCTAACAAACCTTTTTTTTGCAGTGTTTTCAAGATAATTTCGGGTCCTATCCCATTAGTATCACCCACACTAATTCCTACTCTTATTCTATTTTTATGGTTTTTCATTGAATGTAATTCCTACGTTATATAAAAACTTCTTATTTTTACAAAGTTATAAAAAATTAAATAGGAATGTTTACAGGTATTATTGAGGATTTAGGAAAAATAACACAAATAGTAAAAGACCAAGATAATCTACACATTACAGTTTCATCTTCTTTTACAAATGAATTAAAAATAGACCAAAGCGTTTCACATAATGGTGTTTGCTTAACAGTTATTCATATTAATCATAATGAATATACCGTAACGGCAGTAAAAGAAACTTTGGAAAAAACCAATTTAAATCAATTAAAAATCGGAGATAAAATAAATTTAGAACGTTGCTTAAAAATGAATGCTCGATTAGACGGGCATATAGTACAGGGGCATGTAGATCAAATTGCTACCTGTATCAAGATAGAAAATGCTAACGGAAGCACCTTTTTTACTTTTGAATATGAACCGAAAGGAAATACTACTGTTGAAAAAGGATCTGTTTGTGTCAACGGCATCAGTTTAACGGTAATCAACTCGATGCAAAATCAATTTTCAGTAGCTATTATTCCTTACACTTTGAACCACACCAACTTAAAACACATAAAAGTTGGAGATTCTGTTAATTTGGAATTTGATATTATAGGAAAATACATTGCTAAATTAATGCTCAATTAAAGATGAATTTTCTAAATCGTTTATCACTTTTCCAGCAAATCTTCTTGGCGATTGTATTGGTTTTATCATTAGCTTCCATCGCTTTTGTTTTGATTGCCATTATTCAATCCGATAAAACCGTTAAACAATACAATACATCAAAACTTTTTAGAAAAGAAGAAAGGATTCGTACAACTATTGATTATGCTATCAGTCTTCATTCAGAATATATTAACCGAAACAACCTAGTTGATGTTGTTACACCTAAAATGTATGAATTAAAAGACACCGATGAAGTAGAAACAAGGCTTTATGACTTAGAAGGACGATTACTTTTCGATGTAAATCCTACCATTGATAAACAAAATAGAAACTCACAAATCATTCATGATTCTATTCTTCAAAAAATATCCAAAACACCTTTAGGTCAAAGTGTTATAATACATTTTAGCGACAAATTACGCTCTTCTTTCAGCTACATCCGAAACGGAAGTAACGAAAAAATCGGCATCATAGAAATTCCTTATACTGCTGACAACAGCTTTTTGGAGGAAGAACGTGATAATCTTATCCAAAATATTGTCATCACATTTTTCTTTGTTTTTCTTTTTGCATTATGGCTTATTTATTTTTTATCAAAAAATATTTCAAATCGTGTAAAAGCCATCTCTGAAAAAATTAAAGAAACCGATATTACAACAAATCTCCAAACCATAAAATATGAAGGAAAAGATGAACTTAGTGGGATTGTAGATTCTTACAACAAAATGGTCGTTAAATTGGATGAATCTACTCAGGCATTAGCTAAAATAGAACGAGAGGAAGCCTGGAAAAAAATGGCACGCCAAGTGGCTCATGAAATTAAAAATCCTCTAACGCCTATGCGACTTTCCGTACAGGCTTTTCAAATGCGTTTTAATCCTTCCGAACCGGATGCCAAAGAAAAAGTCAATAATTTATGTAATTCTTTGGTTCAACAAATTGATACACTGTCAAGTATAGCCAATGCTTTTGCTGATTTTGCCAAAATGCCTGTACGAAAAGATGAAAAATTCAACGTTGTATCTGTTGTAAAAAATACATTAGAAATTTTTGACCCCAATTCGGTTCATTTGGAATCAAATAAAGAATTTATTTCTTTAAACATGGATAAATCACAGCTTTCAAGAGTGATGAACAACTTAGTCAAAAATGCTTTTCAATCTGTTCCTTCGGGCAGAAAGCCTGATATAAAAGTTCAGATTATTGATTCTGACTATGAATTAAAAATCATTGTAAAAGATAACGGATCCGGTATTCCTATCGAATTACAAGAAAAAATATTCGAGCCTAAATTCACCACCAAAAATAGCGGCATGGGATTGGGACTTGCAATGGTTAAAAAAATTATATCGGATTATAATGCTACGATTAAACTCGAATCTGAGTTAAACAAAGGTTCTACATTTACTATTTTTTATAAAAAATCACCTTAAAAATTGCAGCCTTTCGTTTTTAAACAATTTGTCATTCATCAAAACCAAACCGCCATGAAAATAGGAACAGATGCCGTTCTTCTCGGTTCTTGGGCAGATATTACACACGCTTCTTCTGTTTTAGATATCGGAACCGGTACAGGTATTCTTAGTTTGATGGTAGCACAACGAAATAAAAAAGCAGAAATAACTGCTGTTGAAATTGAGGAAAGAGCTTACAAACAAGCCTTATTTAATTTTCAAAACTCAAAATGGGCTAATAGAATTACACTGCAGCATATTGATATACAAAATTTTAATACTCAAGGAAAATTTGACACCGTTATTTCAAACCCTCCGTTTTATGATAATCAACATTTTACTCCTGATACGACCCGTACTTTAGCACGTCATACTTCTACATTATCGTTTAGCGAATTAATTGAAAAATCAGTCTCATTACTCACAGAAAACGGTTTTTTTCATGTTATTATTCCTCATTCGTCTGAAAATAAATTTTTGATGATGGCTCAATCATTTAATTTACACCCCAGCCGTATTTTAAGAGTACGAGGAAATAAAGATTCTCCTTTAAAGCGAAGTCTTATTACGTTAAGTTTTCATCCAAAAAATACGCAAGAAACAGAATTGATTATTGAAAAATCAAGACACCAATACACAAAAGATTATATTAATCTCACAAAAGATTTTTATCTAAAAATGTAATAAAATTTTAATTTTAGATAGAATTTACTTGACAACGCCTGTTTTGAGATTGTATATTTGTCGTCCTAAAAAAATAAAGAATGAAAACATCTGATTTTAATTTTGACTTACCCATAACATTATTGGCAGAATACCCTTCAAAAGAACGAGACGAATCACGCTTAATGGTTGTACACCGCAATACAGGTAAAATTGAGCATAGAGTATTTAAAGATTTAATTGATTATTTTGATGAAGGAGATGTAATGATTTGTAATAACACCAAAGTATTTCCTGCCAGAATGTACGGAAACAAAGAAAAAACCGGAGCCAAAATAGAAGTTTTTTTATTAAGAGAGCTAGATAAAGAAACACGCCTTTGGGATGTTTTGGTAGATCCTGCCCGAAAAATCAGAATCGGCAATAAATTATATTTTGGTGTAGACGAAAGCCTTGTTGCAGAAGTTGTTGACAACACAACCTCACGAGGGAGAACTTTACGGTTTTTATACGACGGTTCTTATGAAGAATTTCGAGTAAAATTAAATGAATTTGGAAGAACACCTTTGCCCAAATATATTAAGCGAGAAGCCGAAGAGTTTGATGCAGAACGTTATCAAACCATTTATGCAAAACATGAAGGATCTGTTGCAGCTCCAACCGCAGGATTACACTTCTCAAAACACTTGGTTAAACGTTTGGAAATTAAAGGTGTTGATTTTACAGAAGTAACGTTGCATGTTGGATTAGGAACGTTTGAACCCGTAGAAGTTGAAGATATCTCTAAACATAAAATGGATTCGGAACAAATTTTTATTTCACAGGAAACGGCTGATATTGTCAATTATGCAAAAAGAAACAAAAAACGAATTTGTGCTGTCGGAACAACATCCATGCGTTCTATCGAAAGTTCTGTTTCTGCTTCAAGTAAACTAAATCCTTTTGAAGGATGGAGTAATAAATTTATCTATCCTCCGTATGAATTTAGTATTGCTAACTGCATGGTTACCAATTTTCATACACCAAAATCAACTTTACTTATGATGATTTCGGCATTCATGGGCTATGATTTGATGAAAAAAGCCTATGCCGAAGCTCTAAAAGAAAAATATAAATTCTATTCATATGGAGATGCTATGCTGATTTTATAATAAAAAGGCATGCAAAATAAAAAAGATATACGATCCTTTAATTTAGAGCAGTTAACAGAATACTTTGTTTCTATTAACGAAAAACCTTTTCGAGCCAAACAGGTTTATGAATGGTTGTGGAGTAAAGGAGCTCACACGATGGATGATATGACCAATATTTCTAAATCGCTTCGTGAGAAATTACAAAATGATTTTGTTATCAATCACATTCAAGTAGATTCTATGCAACGTAGTTCAGACGGAACTATTAAAAATGCTGTAAAACTTTATGATGGCAATCTCGTCGAATCGGTTTTAATTCCTACCAAATCTCGATCAACAGCTTGTGTTTCCTCTCAAGTAGGCTGTAGTTTAAATTGTAATTTTTGTGCTACAGCTCGTTTAAAACGTATGCGAAATTTGAATCCGGATGAAATTTATGACCAAGTTATTGCCATCGACCAACAAAGTCGTTTGTATTATAATCGTCCTCTATCAAATATTGTGTTTATGGGAATGGGAGAGCCTTTAATGAATTACAATAATGTTATGAAAGCTGTTGAGATGATTACTTCAAACAAAGGTTTAGGAATGTCTCCCAAAAGAATTGTGATTTCAACCTCAGGAATTCCTAAAATGATTAAAAAATTGGCCGATGAAAATCCTAAATTCAGTTTAGCTGTTTCTTTACATTCTGCCATTGATGAAACCAGAACTACTTTAATGCCTTTTAACGAAACTTTTCCTTTAAATGATTTAAAAGAATCTTTAATTTATTGGTACAAAAAAACACAAAGCAGAGTTACGTACGAATATGTTGTTTGGAAAGGTATTAATGATGCTAAAAAAGATATAGATGCTTTGATTACATTTTGTAAAACAATACCCTGTAAAGTCAATCTAATTGAATACAACCCTATTGGAGATGATGTTTATAAACGGGCAGACAATAAAGCGATAGAATTATATGTAACTACTTTGGAAAAGCATCGTATGATTGTTAATATCAGACGAAGCCGTGGAAAAGATATTGATGCCGCATGCGGACAATTAGCTAACAAAATAAAGCCAATTAAAAATGAACAATTCTAATTTTTCTTCCATAAAAAATTATATCATTATTTTTATAACAATTACTTTTTTTACTCATTGTGCAACACAAACACCACTTTCTGATAAAAAAAATACTCATAAAATAGTGTATGATACACTTTTTAATGCGAATATAAAACCTGTTTTTATATTTCCGGAAAAATTAAATGAAAATTCAGGAATAGAAGCTGATAAAAATACTTTTTGGACTTTTAATGACAGTGGCGGGAAAAATAGTATTTATAAAATAAATTTTAATGGTTCAATCCTTCAGGAAATTGAAATACAAAATGCAAAAAACCGTGATTGGGAAGATATTACTTCCGATGAAAATTTTATTTATGTGGGCGATTTTGGAAACAACAACGGAGACCGACAAGATTTAACAATTTATAAAATAGATAAAAAATTTATAACTCATGAATCAAAACAAAAAATAATTGCTGAAATTATCACCTTTGAATATGATAATCGCTTTGATTTCTCAAAAAAACCTTATCAGCATGATTTTGATTGTGAATCCATGTTTATTTATAAAAATCAAATCCATTTATTAACCAAAGCATGGAAAACCGGTATTGGCTCACATTACGTTTTATCCACTTCCTCAGGACATCATAAAGCTCAATATTTAGAAAAATTGGATACACACGGTTTTTTAACCGGTGCGGACATTAATGGCGAGTCAGTTTCAGCCATTCAATATACTCGGGAAGGAAATCTAACTTTATGGTCATTCTCTTTCGATAAAAATTACTTATTATTTAATAATCCGATTCAAGCCACCTATTTAGGCAATACTTCTAAATTAGGACAAATAGAAGGGATTACATTTTTTGAGAATAAGCTGTATATTAGCGGTGAAAAAATGGATAATATTCCTCCTACCTTATACTTAATTCAAAAATAAGAATTGAAGAAACAAATAGAAAAAATAAAAGCTCCTATAACAGCTGAAATGGAAATTTTTGAAGACAAATTCCGATCGGCTATGAGATCGAGAGTCCCTCTGTTAGACCGTATTACCCATTATATTGTCCGAAGAAAAGGAAAACAAATGCGCCCTATGTTTGTTTTTTTAGTAGCTAAAATGTTAGGTGATGTCGAAGAACGGACTTACAGGGCTGCATCATTAATCGAATTAATTCATACAGCGACATTAGTTCACGATGATGTGGTTGATGACAGTAATATGCGTCGAGGATTTTTCTCTATCAATGCTTTATGGAAAAATAAAATTGCCATTTTAGTAGGCGATTATTTATTATCTAAAAGTTTATTAATGGCCGTAGACCATAACGATTATGATTTGTTAAAAGTCATTTCTCGATCTATTAAAGAAATGAGTGAAGGAGAATTACTACAAATCGAAAAAGCACGTAAATTGAACATTACTGAGGCTGTTTATTACGAAATAATCCGAATGAAAACGGCTACTTTGATTGCTTCTTGTTGCGAGGGAGGAGCTCGATCTGTAAATGTTAATGAAGAACAGGCAAAAATTATGCATCACTTTGGTGAATGTATCGGTATGGCTTTTCAAATCAAAGATGATTTATTTGACTATCAACAAACCAATCTTATCGGAAAACCTGTAGGGATTGATATTCAAGAACAAAAAATGACTTTACCTTTGATTTACGCTATAAACCAAGCTGATGAAAAAGATAGAAAATGGCTGATTCAATCTGTTAAAAAATACAATAAAAACAAAAAACGAGTTCGAGAAGTTATCGATTTTGTAAAAAAATCAGGTGGAATTGAATACGCCATCCAAAAGATGAAAGAATATCAAAATAAAGCTTTACAGATTATTTCTACTCAACCTGATTCGCCGGCAAAAGATTCTTTAATCGAAATGATTAACTATGTAATCGAGCGGGAAAAATAACTGTGTTAAATCTTTCCGAAAACTTTTTCGTATTTTTATTTACAAACTAAAAATTTTCTCAAATCTTTTTGCACTATATAAAATTGGATATTCATTTGGCAAATACTATATTTGCACGTTATATAAGTTAAAAAAATAAAAACAAAATGCGTAATAAAGGCTTTTTTACTGCAATTTTATTGATTCTGACCACTATTTGCTTTTACTATTTTGGTAAAACATTCTATGCTCAAAAAATTGAATCAGAAGCAAAAGCGTATGCTTCCGTACAAAAAGATGGTGATATTTATGTAGATCCCATTAGAGAGAAAAAGTATTTAGATTCAATAGCGATTGTAGATTCTGCAGGATTCTTCACCTATAAAGATGCAAGAAAAGATGAGTTAAATTTAGGACTGGATCTTAAAGGAGGTATCAATGTTATTTTAGAAGTATCTGAAAAAGATATTATCATAGATTTGGCAAATTATTCTCAAAACCCTGTATTTTTAGCGGCTTTAAAAGCAACTGATGACCATATGAAAAACAGTCAAGAAACTTATCGAGACTTATTTTTTCAGAATTTTCAAATAGAAAAACAAAAAGCAGGTTCATCCGTCAATTTAGCTTCTTCCCAAATTTTCGGAAATGCTAAAATGGGAGGAATTATCAGCACCAATACTTCTGATGCTGATGTTCAAAAAGAAGTTTCTTCAAAAATCCGATCAGCAGTTAGTGATGCAAAACGTATTATAGAACAACGTATTGATAAGTTTGGGGTAGCTCAACCTGTTGTGCAACAAATTGAAAATACCGGACGTATCATTGTTGAACTACCCGGTGTTCAAGATACTGAACGTGTAAAAAAACTTTTACAATCTACCGCCAAATTAGAATTCTGGAAGCTGGACTCCAATACAGATGTATTTTTTAAACACATAGAATCGTTACATCGTCAAAGAACAACTTCTAAAATTGAAAAACAAGAAGTTAAAGATAGTATTACTCCCAAAAATGACTCTATAAAGACCTCTTCTTTAGAGGATAAAGCCAATACAACAGTAGAAATTCAAGCCACAGAAGAAACGAAACCTTTATTTGTTGGAATACAAGCCGGATCCGGACAAGCTTTAGCTAATGTATCCGATACGGCTACCATCAACCAATATTTAAAATCTTCTGAGGCACGCCAAGTGTTAACGGGAAGAAGTCGCTACGACCGATTTGTCTGGGATGCAAAACCTTTGCAAAGTAATCCTGACCAAATTTATTTATATGCATTGGAAGGAAACCGTCAAGGAAAAGCTACTCTAAGTGGTGATGTTGTTCAAACCGCCTCAAATAATCGTAGCCAATACGGTCAAGTTTCTGTTGATTTGCGAATGACTACACTGGGTGCGAAAGAATGGGCAAAAGTAACCAAAGCCAACATTGGAAATCAGTTGGCTATTGTCTTGGATAATCAAGTTTATTCTGCTCCGGTTATTCGTGGAGAAATGAATACCGGTACGGCTTCCATTACAGGTCAATTCTCTGATGCTGAAGCAAAAGATTTAGCCGATATTTTAAATGCCGGAAAACTTCCTGCTTCTGCTAAAATTATACAAGCTGAAGTGGTAGGTCCTTCCTTAGGTCAAGAAGCTATTGATTCAGGTTTAATGTCATTCGCATTAGCCTTAATCGTTGTAATATTATGGATGATTTTCTATTATGCAGGAGCCGGTATTATTGCTGATATTTCTCTAGCTGCTAACTTGGTCTTTATGCTGGGGGTTTTAATCTCAATTCATGGTGTTTTAACCTTACCGGGTATTGCAGGTATTGTACTAACCATCGGTATGGCAGTGGATGCCAACGTTCTTATCTTTGATCGTATTCGTGAAGAGCTTTATAAAGGTAAAGACAAACAACAGGCTATTAAAGATGGATATAGTTTTGCTTTATCGTCTATTATAGATGCTAATATTACCACATTCTTAACTGCCATTATATTGGGGGTTTTCGGTTCAGGACCGATTAAAGGCTTTGCCGTTACTTTGGGTATCGGTATTATCACTTCTTTAATCAGTTCATTAATCTTGTCCCGATTACTAATCGAATTATTCCCTAAAACCAATTTCTCCACTTCGGTAACCAAAAATTGGTTTATGAATATGACTATTGATTTTCTGGGAAAAAGAAAAATTGCTTATATCCTTTCCGGAGGATTAGTTTTAGTCGGTTTAGCCTCTTTGATAACACGAGGATTGGATTTAGGGGTTGATTTTGTGGGAGGAAGAACTTATACCATTCAATTGGAAAAAGAAACTAAGTCCGACCAATTAGTAGCCAAACTAACTACTTTATTTGTTGATAGTGATGGCAAAACGTATGCTCCTGAAATAAAGACTTTGGGTACAGATAATAAAATAAAAATCACGACAAAATATATGATTGACGAGAATGATGATACTAAAGTAGATGAAAAGATTTTTGATATTCTGTATGCGGGAATCAAAGATTATCTGCCTGCTAACATGTCTCGTGAAGCCTTTGCAAAAGGAGGCGAAACTAAGAAATACGGTGTTTTGTCTTATAATAAAGTAGGTCCTACCATTGCTGATGATATCAAGCAAGAAGCCTTTTTGGCTGTAGGATTATCCTTAGCCGTTATTTTCCTATATATTTTAGCTCGATTTAGAAAATGGCAATTCTCAACAGGTGCTGTGATTGCTGTATTTCATGATGTATTGCTGGTATTGGGAATATTCTCTCTTACAAAAGATATTTTACCTTTCTCATTAGAAATTGATCAAGCTTTTATTGCCGCAATTCTAACTGTCATAGGTTATTCGTTAAATGATACCGTAGTCGTATTTGACCGTATTCGCGAGCATTTGTATGAAAACAAGACCATGCCTTTTGGTCAATTAACCAATAAAGCTCTAAATGATACGCTAAGCCGAACGGTCAATACTTCCTTTACAACCTTGATTGTGTTGTTAATTATTTTCTTCTTTGGAGGAGATACGATAAAAGGATTTATGTTTGCCTTAATCGTTGGAGTTGTTATAGGTACGTATTCATCATTGTTTGTGGCTTCGCCTATCACGTATGATTTAGCAAGAGGCTCTTTAAAAAATAGAAAAGCATAATGGCACTTTGGATGCATTTAAAAAAACTGAAAATATGACACGAGAAGAAGCTCAAAATGCTTGGAAAAAAATAGAGGCTATTAAACCTTGTGTTGATTCAATAATTAACATTCCTACCAGTAAACATACTGTATATGACAAACTCAAAACAAGCGTATGTAAAAAGAGTATTGCTTTAAGAGGAGTGAATTTTAAAAGAAAATTCAATAATACAGAGTTAAATTCTTGGATAAATAAAATGAATATTGATAGTTTGGAGGTTTTTAAGTTAAATTGATATTCTTTGCTATGCTTTCAGATAAATTTTTAACATTCGTTATTGACTTTTTTTCTCGTAAAAAAATTTATTTACAAAGAAATTCTTTAAATTGCTCGACAGAGATATATACAGACCTAAATTTAAGTGATTTAGATGTAGATTTATTTATTACTGAATTTTTGAAAGAATTTAAGGTAGATGATTCTCACTTTGATAGTAAAAAGTATTTTGGTACAGGAATTTCTTTAATTGATAATAATGTAGGATACTTAAAAAAAATAATAGGTAATAAAAAGTGGTTACCTTTAGAAAAAGAGAAAAGAAAACCATTTACATTAGGTCTTTTAGACGAAGCCATAAAAACCAAAAAGTTAGAATAATAGGAAAGCTCCGAGATAATCGGGGCTTTTTTATTTACCCAATAGCTTTGCTTTACGTTGTTAATCATTGCATCGAGGGCGTAAAGAATACACTTACGTCATCTTCGGGGAACTTGGCAATATCATTAAGTCGGTTTAACATAGCAGGGTCTTGAAGCAGATTACTGCTATCGGTCTCGCCTAGTAAATAACCTACGGTTGTATCCAATAAAGTAGCCATATTCTTGACCAAATTAAATCAAGTCTAACTCCATTTTGTATAAAAGAGGTTTTGACAGCTTTGTGAATATTTAATATTGGTCGTGATGACCAAATCATAGCCGTTTTTCCTTTGTTACCACCTTCACGATTAAGGTCTTAAAGTTATTAATTGCTTCCTGTAATGTCATTAAACTTGTTATCTTCAAAAAATTCTTTTAATGTTACTCCAAGTGCAGTCGCAATCTTTTCAATATTAACAATCGAAATATTTCTTTGACCATTTTCAACGCTTGCAATGTAACTCCTGTCTAAATCTGACGCATAAGCTAAATCCTTTTGAGACATCTCTTTGACTTCTCTCAATTCTTTTATGCGATTTCCTATTTTAGACTTTATTTCCACGATTGCAAATTTGAGAAATGTATACTATAAATCAAAGACTATAAGTAACATTTATAAATAATTAAAATCATACACATTTACAAACTACATATTTATAGCCTTTTCATACACAGCAACATACATTGGAAGGATTTTTTCTTTTCTAAACTCAAAAGAACGTTTTTTAGCATTCTTTTTAAATTCAATTAATTTTTCTTCATCCGATAATAACAAAATAGCATTTTCTGCCATAGCTTCGATAGCTCCTACTTTGGATAAATAACCTGTTACACCTTCAATATTCACTTCGGGTATTCCTCCGGCATTTGAAGAAATCACAGGCAATCCTGCTGCCATAGCTTCCAAAGAAGCCAAACCAAAACTTTCTTGTGAAGAGGGTAGTATAAATAAATCACAAGCACACAAAATTTGGTATAACTGTCGTATTTTTCCTAGAAAATAAACCCTGTTTTCTAAGCCTAATTCTCTAACCAGTAATTCAACTTTTTCGCGTTCAGGTCCTACTCCGATTAGTAAAAGTTTTGCTTTTATTTTTTTTTGTACCAAGTGAAATATTTTTACTACATGAGGTACATTTTTCACCTCTCTAAAATTAGAAACATGTACCAACAGTCGCTCCTCTTTTTCTGCAAAATTTTGTCTTGGGCAGCTTTGTTTTAAATGGTCAAACAACTCCGTTTCTATAAAATTAGGAATAACCTCAATTTCTTTTTTTATATTAAAAATATCTAATGTATCTTTTTTTAAACTTTTTGAAACACATGTTACTATATCCGATTGATTAATACTAAATTCCACCGCTGATTTAACTGAAGGATATTTTCCCACCAAAGTAATATCCGTTCCGTGTAACGTGGTTACAACAGGCAACTCAACCCCTTCTTCTCTTAAAATTTGTTTTGCAATAAAAGCTGCATAAGCATGAGGAATAGCATAATGTACATGAATTACATCCAAGCCGTGTTGCTTTACAATATCAACCATTAAAGTTGATAATGCCAATGAATAAGGTTGGTACTGAAATAATGGATAATTTTCTACTTCAACCGGATGAAAAGTGATATTAGGCATTAAAACATCCAATCGAGCTGGTTCGCTATAACTAATAAAGTGAACTTCATTACCTTGTTCAGCCAATCCCATTCCTAACTCTGTAGCCACAATTCCACTTCCTCCAAAAGTAGGATAACACACAATTCCTATTTTCATGTACTTGTTATTTGCTTTCAAAAGTAAGTAAACTTATCTTTATTTAAAAAATAAGTTTGAAGAGTTACTTTTATTTGATAATTTCTTTATCTTTTTTTACATTTTCAATTGGATTTAAAAAAAATATTTTAACTTTGACTCCTATGGTTTACCATAAATAGACAGGTTTTAAACCTTAAATTGTATTATGATTAAAAGTTTAACCTACAAAACAACATCCTTAATATTAGTCATTATGTTACTGGTACACAATGCTAATACACTGGCTATTATGATAAACTTTGCAGTCAATCAAGAGTTTATTTCAAAAACACTTTGTGTACAAAAAGATGACCAACAAGGCTGTTATGGTAAATGCCAACTAAGAAAAGAACTTGCTGAAAATGAAGATACAACTAATGATAAAATACCGGCTCAAGAAACCAAGCATATGATGTTGGATGTTTATTTTGTTTCGAATATTAACATCATTGAGCCTTGTGCTAAACCAACTTCAACAGAAAAAAATAAACCCTACTACAACGTAATTGCTTTTACCAATAATATTCTCCCTGTTGATACCCCACCTCCCAATTTTTCTTAATTCAACATAAAAATAGATTTTCTAAATGCTAAAATTACTCATGTTAGCACGTTTGTTAAGATCCAAAATCTTAAAAAATAATCTTGCTTAGTGGGTAAAAAACGAGATTCACACTTAGAATTCTGATTACCTATTTTTTAGTTTGAAACTTTAATTTCTGCTTTATTCAAAAAGACAAAAATGAAGCCGAAATGATTTTATTGAGCTTATATTTTGAAGGAGAAAATACCTGAAAACATTTTACAACGAAAGAAGTATTTCTACAAGTTTCTTGCTTTGTCAGGCTCAAAGTAATACTTTTTTATCGTCTTTGAAGAAAGTTTGAGTATTACGAGGTAATTTCAAATGATATAGATTAAAACAATGAAATTAAAAATTATGCCACAAACAATTATTAAACCTCTTATAATAGCAATGTTTTTTGCAATTACTTCCTGTACTTTGGATAAAACAGATTACGAAGATGAAATGAACTCAATCGTTACAGAAGATTACGATTTTAAAGAAGCTATTTCTTTCAGTAACAGTCATTATAAAATTAGTCTTGAAACGTTAAACGGAACTTTTTACAAAGGTTACAATGAAATCCGTTTAATGATAACCAATACTCAGACGAACGAAAATATAGTTCCTTCAGACGTTACTTTTTTACCGGTTATGACCAACGCCAATAACGAAAACATGTCTTGCCCTCATCGCTATAACTTGGTTTATAATTCCAATAAAAATTACTATTCAGGATATGTTGTATTTACAACCACAAGCGAAGCTAATAATAGCTGGAAACTATATCTTAATTTTAGTGATGGTAGCCAAACATTTTCAGTAAATCAAACGATTGCTGTTGAGGAACAAACCAATAAAAACCTGAATATGACAGCTTTTACAGGGAATAACGGCGAACAATATTTTATTGCCTTAGTAGCTCCTCAAAAGCCAAAAGTTGCAGAGAACGAGTTGGTTGCAGGAATTTACACATACAATACGCCAACAAACCCTGCAGGAACATTTCCTGATCCTACACAATTTTCATATTCTGAAGTAAGCAGCTTTACATTACAATTAGATCCGAGAATGCCGGAACCCTCTATGGGGAATCATTCATCACCCAACAATCAAGATTTAACACAGCAAAACGATGGCTTGTATCATGGTGTTGTCAATTACACGATGACCGGAAATTGGACACTAAATTTTATTTTATTGAATCAAAACAATGAAATTATAAAAGGAACCGAAGTCCCAACTGATTTTACACCCGGAGTTGACGGTGTAAAAAGTGAACTTTTTATTGATATTTTATTTTAGTTATGATAAGACCCATAATAATTATGTTATTTTTTTTAGGAATACTCCTAAAAGCCCAAAATGCAGAAACAAAAAAAGATAGCACAACTGTTTTAGATGAAGTAACGATAATGGCTACTACCAAAAAGAAAATTGAAACCGAAATGAAAATGGCTGTTTCAGTCGATGAATTTTTAGCCTCTTCAGATAATATAAGTTTTATAAAACGAGGTGGATATGCTTGGGAACCATTACTCAACAATATGAGTACCGAACGATCAACCATTACAATTGACGGTATGCACATCTTTGGAGCATGTACCGACAAAATGGATCCCGTTACTTCGTATGTAGAGAGCAACAACCTTTCTGCCATAGATATTAAATCCGGTCAAGAAGGTGGTTTGCACGGAGCAACCGTTGCCGGAAGTATTGACTTGAAGCGGAAAAGTACATCATTTGGTCTTGAAAAGAAATGGAAAGGAACTTATCAAACTGGTTTTGAGTTTAACAATAACCAATTTTTTAACCTTGGAAACCTCTCTTTTTCAAGTGATAAATTTGTTGCTGACGGAAGTATCTCTTACCGAAAAGCAGAAAATTATACCGATGGAAATAATGACGAAGTAAAGCACTCACAATATAAAAAATTTAACACTTCGTTGGGGTTAGCATATAAGACAAGTCCTTTATCATCCATCAAATTTGATGCTATTTTCGATATGGCAAAAGATGTTGGTTATCCTGCCCTGCCAATGGATTTATGGCTTTCGAGAGCACTTATAACATCGGTTTCGTATAAGAAATTATTTAAAGACGGTCTCATAAGAGTTTGGGATACTAAAATCTATTACAATGCCATAGAGCATTATATGGATGACACGACACGCCCTGAAAATCTGGTTCACATGGACATGCCGGGATGGAGTACTACTTATGGGTTGGTTTCTAAAGCTACTCTGAAAAGCAATCGCATTACTTCTGAAATTCAACTCAATGCCTATGATAATTTGTCTATTGCTGAAATGCGAATGTACCCGCAAGACCGTAGTGAAAGAACCATGTTTGCTTACAGTTGGCCTTGGGTTACCACCCGTTATGCAGGACTTTCTTTAAATAATTCATGGGATATTTCTAAAAAAAGCCAACTGAATTTTGGAGGTTCTTTAGGATTAAATTACAATTATTCCAAATACATAGAATTTAATTGGATTTTTCATCCGGGAGCATCTCAGGAAAAAACGAGATTTTTACCCAGTTTATATGCAAACTACCAGCTATCTGTTCATCATTTTAACTTTTCTTTAGGAAGTGGCTATGGCTATAGAGCACCTTCTGTTTCCGAAGGTTACGGATATTATATTTATAACAGTTTTGACCGCTATGATTACATAGGAAACCCGGATTTAAAAAATGAAATTTCCTATGAAGCCAATGCCGGTGCAGGATTTAAAAATAAAAAGATGAGTATTCAAGCTAAAGTAAATTATTTCTATATCAATCATTATATCATTGGTAAAATTTTGAGTCTGGGAAGCCCGATGAACTATCAGTCGGTTGGCGTAAAAGGCTATACTTCATTGGATTACGCTACGCTTTTCAATTTTTCACTGAATGCCCGCTATAACATTCTGCAAAATTTGCATTGGAAGGGAACGCTAACCTACGCACGAGGTAAGGACGATAAAGGTGGAAATTTACCCTTTATTCGACCATTAAGCTACCTGACTTCCGTTCATTTTAAGTATAAGGATTTGGGAGTTCAAACTTCGCTAAACGGTGATCTTGAACAAACTCATTACAGTCCGGAATATGGAGAAGACCTAACACCTCCTTATACTATTTGGAATGTTTCTGCGGATTATGCTTTTTATATCAAAAACTCAAAGACGGTATTTCAGCTCGGAGTGGAAAATATTTTTAATGAATATTACAGCACCTATGCAGATTGGGGTAATATCCCAAGAATGGGACGTAATATTTTTACCTCTTTAAAAATTAATTTTTAAACGAATGAAAAAGGTTTTTGGTGTTTTATTAACGATTTTAATCTTGCTGATTGGGTTTCAGCAGGCGATTATTGTTACTCACTTTAAACTAAATCAGAAAGATATAGAAGAAAAATTTTGTATCAACAAAAATAAGCCTGAATTACAATGTCATGGAAAATGTTATTTGAAAAATAAATTGCAAAAAACGAATAATTCTGAACCAACTTTTAACAATATCTATCAAAAAATTGATTTGCTACCTGTTACAACTTTCAAATTTAAAGAAAAACTCCCCATTAAAATAAAAAGTAGAAAATTTACTTATGGCACAATACATTATGTAGAACCTTGTCAAGAAGTATTGGAACCACCTCCTGTCATTTGATTTATAATCTATTTTAAAGATAAAAAATTCAATTAAATAAATTTAAAAATAAATCAAAAATGAAAACTTTTAAAAAATATCTTTTATTAACCGCTATTTCAATAGCGTTTGTATCATGTTCGAGTGATGATAATGATCCTGTTTCAAATCATGTAACTTTAGCATTCGACAACACTTTTAAAAATACGACTATTATTCTTGGTGATGCCTCTTCTGCTACAGCTACGGTAAATACTTCTACTGAAAACCAAGTGCATCGCTTTTCGGAGTTGAAATATGTAATAAGCAATATACGCCTTATAAAAGCCGATGGTACTGAATTTCCGTATAATGTAAACGATTTAGATAATGGTGCAACCGTTATAGACCAATCAAAATCGGCTTCGTTAAATTATGTTTTAAATAATATTCCTGCAGGTGAATACAGACAAATTAAATTCGGATTGGGTGTTAAAACCGATTTAAACACTTTAGACCAAACCAGATTCCCTAATTTCTATGCTGCGGCAGGAGAGAACGACACCCAAATGATGTGGGAATGGGGAACCGGATATCGGTTTACCAAAATTGAAGGATTTTACGATACTGACCATAAAGAAATGTCTATCCACACCGGAAGTACTGTAGAAGATGACGGACAAGGAAATAACGTTCAAGGTGTTGATGCTTACAGAGATATTACCTTAAATCTCACCACAAACGCAATCGTTGGCAACAATGCTCCTAAAATAAACATTAGAGCGGATTTTGATCATCTATTAAGCGGAAAAACCCACACGATTACACTGGGATCAGGAAATGCCACGCCAAACATCCATACGGCTGCCAATATGGTACAATTTGTTGATAACCTGGGTGGTAATGGCACGAGCGATTTAACAGGAATGTTCTCTATCAGTAATGTAGAAAACTAATTTTCCATATAAGAGCCACCTTGATTAGCCTTTAGGCGGCTCTTTCTTAACTTAATCATAATTTAAAAAAATGATAAAAAAATTCGGATTCTTGCTCACCATACTTTTAATAATATCCTGTAGCAATGATCATAGCAACACAGTTTTATATGATAATCCCGAAATTGCATTGAATATCCCCTCGTATTTTCCGGAACTAAACAATTCGGTAAATACAAATAAGCCCACAAAATACGGTGTTGAATTAGGCAAAAAATTATTCCATGACAATAGACCTAGTGCCGATAATACTATTTCGTGTGCTAGTTGTCATATGAAGGCAAATGCTTATGCAGATAATCAAACACAAGCAGTAGGAATTGAGGGAAGAGTGGGACTTAGAAATACGCCTCCTGTTCAAAATTTGGCTTTTATGAAATTTTATAATTGGGATGGAAGCAAACTTCAATTGGAGCGTCAATCCATTGTCCCCATCATAACACACGAAGAAATGGACTCTTCTATCATGGAAGTCATCAGTAAAATTCAAGAAGATTCGGCTTACAAAGAATTGTTCTTAAACGCATTTGGTGATGAAAACATCACGCCGGAAAGAATTTATAAAAGTATTGCACAGTACGAATATTCGCTAATTTCTGCTGACAGCAAATATGATAAGGTAAAACGAAATGAAAATGAAACATTTACCGAAAATGAAGCACAAGGCTACCAAATTTTTCAGCAAAAATGTACCGATTGTCACAGTACCGAACTATTTACTGATCAGAGTTTCAGAAACATAGGATTTCCTTTAAACCCTAATATTAACGAAGAATTTGGAAGAGCAAGGGTTACAGGAAATATGGATGACTATATGAAGTTTCGCGTGCCTTCATTACGAAATATCGAATACACCGCACCTTACGGAAGTTTTGGGCAATTTTCTACATTAAAAGAGGTTTTGGATTATTTCGACAATGGGGTGTTAGAGGCTGATAATCTTGATCCTATTCTAAAAGAAAACAATAACCGTATTCCCTTAACGGAATTAGAAAAAGAAAATCTTATTGCATTCTTGAAAACATTGAGCGATCATGCGTTTATAAAATAATGATTCATTGGTAATTATTCCTCATTTAAAATAAAGGGTTATCAATAGTCCTAATTTTAGAATACTTACAATTTGTTTTATGTACGATAATTATTTACTTTTTTGGTTGTATTTTAAAAAATAGTTTAATTTTATTAATTAGACTAAAGCCAATACAATTAATAAAATTGTAAAGTTTGGAAGAAATGGGCTAATTTTGTACCTTAGAAAATATCGGTAACATGAAACTTACTAAGAGTGTAAAACTTATATTGAAAACCTATTTGTTGGTACTGTCAATATTCAGTGTCTTCAGATTGATATTGTTCTTTTCAAATATTGATTTATTGGATTTTGATAGTGTTGCTATGTCAACAATATTTAAATCTTTCTTGATGGGACTAAGGTTTGACACTGTTGTATCCGGCTATGTATTGTTTATCCCTGCTCTTATTTTGTCTGTTTGTGATATTATTGGTAAGGACAATAAGTATGTGAATAATATTATGTTTTACTGGATTGCTGTATTCTTTTCTTTGTTTTTTATTGTTGCTGCCGCAGATATTCCTTATTTCAATCAATTTTATGACAGGTTTTCGGTGGGAGCTTTTGAGTGGCTCGACAATTATGATTTTGTACTTTCAATGATTGCACATGAACCGAAATATTTTTTGATAATTATTCCATTGATTTTATTGTTAGGTTTTTTTCTCTTTTTATTAAGGAAGATATTTAGAACTCACAAGCCAAGTAAACCTACTAGACTATGGTTCAGAATCAGCTCTTCGATTATTATTCTGTTTTTGATATTTGTCGGTATCAGGGGGCGGGTACAAGAAAAATCCCCCATAAGGATTGGAACTGCTTATTTTTCCAATAATTCATTTTTTAATAAATTAGGATTAAATCCCGTTTTTACACTTACCCACAGCTACTTGGACAACAAAAGCTCGAAGAATGCCAAAGTGCTTCTGATGGACGATGCACTGGCAATAAAAAATGTACAAGATTATTTAGGAATAACAAAGACCGATTACAGCTCTCCAATTGCACGAGTTGCAAACTATGATTCCAAACACACAATAAAACCCAATATTGTACTCATTTTGATGGAAAGCATGAGTGTCGCTAAAATGACACGGCATGGGAATGCAAAAAATCTAACCCCATTCCTATACAGTCTGTCCAACGAGTCTATTTACTTCGATAATTTCTACACAGCAGGAAAACATACATTCAACGGAATTTTCAGTACGCTTTGTTCATTCCCCGCACTATACCGACAACATCCTCTGAAAAATATGCTTAGATGCGACGGCATAAGTACGACTCTGAAAGAAAACGGCTACAGTACTACATATTTCACTACTCACGACAGTGAATTTGATAATGTAGGAGGAGCTCTTAGGGTAAATAATTTTCAAAATATAATAAGTCAGTCTGACTATCCTATGTCTGAGGTAAAAACGACATTAGGAGTACCCGATGATTATATGTTCCGATATTCAATCCCCATTTTGAATGATTTAGCTAGAAATGGGCAAGCTTTTTTTGTGACATTTATGACAGCTAGCGATCATGGACCTTACTATATTCCTGATTACTATAAGCCTAGGACAAGCGAAATAAAACAGCAAGTTATAGAGTATGCCGATTGGTCTTTAAATCAGTTTATATCAATGTGTTCAGAGCAAGCTTGGTTTGACAATACAATTTTTGTTTTCCTTGCAGACCATGGAGCTGCTATTGACACAAAATACGACATCGCTCTAAACTATTTTCATTCACCATTAATTTTCTATGCTCCTAAGATTCTAGAGACAGACACAGTATATAGCGAAATTGCCAGTCAAATTGACGTATTCCCGACTCTGATGGGAATACTTGGATTACCATACATCAATAATACTCTGGGTGTAGATTTGATAAACGAAAAACGGAAATATGCAATACTTAATGATGATGACAAAATCGGCATTATCGACACAAATTATTTCTGCTTAATGAAAAATGATGATGTAAAGTTATACAAATATAGGGATGGAGACAAAACCGACTATGCCGCCCAACATCCTGATATAGCAAGAGATATGACAGACTTTGCAAAAGCAAATATGCAGGTATTCCAAAATATGATTTTAAAAAGAGAAACTAGCCTGCATTATGACCTATCCAAAAATAGTACACAATAATTTTGTGATACACTAAGTCGAATAATATAACTATGAAGAGAAAAAAATAAAATGTAAATAGATGCTATTTTAGTTATTTTTTTAAACATATCGGCTTTAGTCTAAAAAATATATTTATATCTTAGTAAAATGAAAAAAGAACTTTTAGCACAGATAAGCGGATGTGCAAATGGATAAAACCACTCGTGAACGCATCTTGGAAATCTCCAAGTTTACCGAAGATGACCGCTTCCAAATTCCACACTACATGTAGCCTACGCCGTTAGCGGTCAGGCTAAAAGACGAAACAGAAACGAATGGATTTTATAAAACGACTTTTCAAAACAAACAAAAAACCAAGTGACAGTTGGACGATGTTTAGCACTTCAAAATCAGAAGTGAAAGAATTGCTCGTTTCTACTGGACAACTGACAATCGGAGACGACTTTTTAAAGATTGAAAACTATCCGTTTGAACCTTCTATCGCATACGAACAAACTATCTTCAAGACAAGTCAAATTGATGACATAGACTTTAAATCATATCCACCGACATTTAGAGTTGATAACGAACTAATTTTCTTAACATCTGAAAAAAAAGTTGAACTTGAAGAATTTGCTAAAAAGAGCAATATCAAGACAATTGAGCGACCGATGATTTGGGGCTGGATACTTGAACCATTTTTAGACACAGAGTTTACGACAGAAACAGACGAAAGACTTACTAATCTTTTAGAAAATTACAATTTAACGGCTGACCAAGTAAAATCTTTAAGAGCAGAAGTTGAAACTCAGATGCTCAAATACAATTTTGATACAATGCTTTGGGAATGGGGCGGATTTGACGCTTCGGACGTTCTGAGAGCAATGCGGACAAAATATAGAAAAGAAGAGTTTGAGGACTTTTACAGACGAGTTATGGAAATAGCATTATTAACTAAAAAATTAGAAGAATGAAAAATAAACCTACCGTCGCCTAACATCGTATTTACGAAAGAGCAGGTCAAGTGCAAACTTCACTTTTGTGCTTTTATTTCACCTTTCATAAATACCCGAACCGTTACCTGCAAGCTGAAAAACGGAACGGAAAATTAAAATGTTTAACGTATTGAAAGTAACCAAAAACTTTATAATCACAACAGACGAATTGTTTGAGGATTTCTTGAATAAGTCGAATAAATAAAAAACAACGTATGCAGAGATATTGGCTTTATTATCGGCTATTCCTAAATTGCTTTTCGTCTTATCTGATAATCCTGTAGCATTAAAAGTTACAGCTTTTCCTTTTGTCGCTAAAGCTGACACTTACTCAGTTATAAAAAAGGAGAGGTTTTGGACTTAAAACTCAAAGACTTTTCGTTTTAATATAATTCATTTTCTACGTTATCTAATATTTCGATCAATACTGCCTTGTACTGCTTTATAATATACTGTGCGAACTTTTTGTTCTGAGAGTATATCTTTTATTTCATTTACAAAACCAAGATCTACCGATTCATCAACACGTAAATCTACTTCCATACGCCCGGCATCTTTATATCCTATATTATTACGAGTTTTAGCAACAAACGTTTTAACGGCTTCTTTTGCTTGACTTCTCGTATAAATTTTATCATTTAAACATAATACAGGATCTTTACTTCCTTTTATAGATTGTTTGGGAATTCCTATATACACATTTCCAACAATTAATGGGTTTTTAATATCACTTAATTCCGTAGCATTCGGTATTTTAACGGTAATCAAAGATTCTGCATTATCTTTTTTGGGTGTTGCTGCAGTCATAAAGAAAAACAGTAACATAAAAACAATATCAGGTAATGCTGCTGTTGATACTTTTGGTGTATTATCTCCGGTATCTTTTTTAAATTTATGTTTCATCTGTTTGTTATTTTATTCAATCGGATCGGCTTCTACAATAATTTCTTTAAAAATGGTTCTGACTTCTTTCTTTTTGTCTTCCTCTTCTTTATATATCTTCCCATTTTTAGAATATCCATCCGGTAAATCTTTATAGGATCGTCCGTATTTACGTTGTGCAACATCATCTCTCAACTCGGCGTAAGCGGCTTTTATTTCATTAAATACCGATAAATATACACGGTACGGTGTTGTATTCTTATTTTGTAACAAAATAACTGCCTCAGAAGGTTCTTCTGATAAATTTGCTTTACGTTCTCCTCGTACGGTTGCCCCTTCAGAATTTGTATAATAACATTCTTTACAAGAACCGTTCCCATTATTAATAATGTGTTTTTTTATCATTTCACGTAATTCGGAAATCTGACTTTTATCCATAAAGATTTCGTCTTCCACCAAAAGTCCCCCGTTTGATTCGACACGAATAGTGTATACATTACGCATTTTCACTTCTGTTTTCGGAGGCGGATTTTTTGGGTCTTTATAGGTTAAGGTTGTTCTTACACCTTTATCTACGTTAATAGATGTCGCAACTAAGAAGAATGTTAAAAGTAAGAAAGCGATATCTGCCATCGAACTTGCATTTACTTCCGGTAATTCTTTTTTTGCCATAACCTTAGTTGTTTAATTAAGTTATTATTTTAACGATGATTTTATCATATCGTAAACAAAAGCTACTGATGCTGCCAACAAAAGAATACCTGTTATTCCTAACGTGACAGTCAGCCATGTTCTCCATGATAAAATAGAGCCTAATTGGTCACTTGAAAGACCATAATACTCTGTTAATCGGGCGTTTTCTTCATTGATAAAAGAAGCTTTTGCCAATACATTTGTGTCTAAACTTGAAACCCAAATTAACAATATGCCGATAACAACCAAAACGATTAGCGGTAAAGCATCTTTTTTTAATGCTGACGGGTTTTTCATTAATGAAAAAACTCCTGTTATAACAAAATATAACACAGCTATAACTAACATGGCTATGACTAAATATATAAAACTGTCTTTTAAAAATTCTGCTTCACCCTTTTTAATCGGTTCATTTCCTGTGATCAAAATCACAATCAACATGATAATGCCTACAATGGAAGCAATTCCTGCAATTCCTAAGGTTATTTTTTGTGCCAAACTATTCATATCAATTCTATTTTTGTATTGTTAAGCAACGGTTTATGCTTTATTAATAAAATATGTTTCTAAAAAAGATTATTTCTTTACATATTTTACTAACATATCAACCATAGAAATCGACGCATTTTCCATTTTGTTCACAATACCGTCAATTTTTGCTACTATATAATTATAAAATACTTGTAAGATAATGGCTACAACTAAACCAAATAGGGTGGTTAATAAAGCTACTTTAATATCTCCTGCCATTGCTTGAGGATCTACCGAGCCTTCTCTTTCAATTCCGTCAAAAGCTTGTACCATCCCAATTACAGTCCCCATAAATCCTAACATGGGTGCAATTGCGATAAATAAAGCAATCCAAGACACGTTTCTTTCCAAACGCCCCATTTCAACACCACCGTAAGCAATTACCGATTTTTCAACATCATCAATATCTTGTCCATCACCCACGCGTTGTAAAGCTTGGTAAGAAATCGAAGCAACCGGTCCGGATGCATTACGAGCAACATCTTTTGCTTCTTCTACTCCTCCTGACTGTAAAGCGTCTTCAATTTTGGATAATAATTTATGGGTATTAATATCGGCTAAATTTAAGAAAACGATTCTTTCAAGAACGAAAGCCAAACCTAAAATTAAACAAATTAATACAATGGCCATAAAGGTAGGACCACCTTCAATGAATTTTTCTTTAATCCATTCTATTGAACTTTTTTCAACTTCCGGAGTTGCCACAGGCTCTGTTTCTGATATTTCTTCTGTTGGTGCAATTTCTGTCGATATTTGTGCAGTACTATCCGTAACCGCTACTACTTGTTCTGTTTGATTAGTAGCTTCTGTCGTAGTGCTATCATCTTGAGCATTAACAGGATTAAACGCTAATAATCCGGTAATAGCTAAAACTGAGAATAATTTTTTCATTTTAACTTTTCTTTTATTATTTATTACTTTTATTATTTTGTTTACTTTTTTTAAATTTCAACTGCGGAGAGGAAGGGATTCGAACCCTCGATACATTGCTGTAAACACGCTTTCCAGGCGTGCGCCTTAAACCGCTCGGCCACCTCTCCGTCAATATAAAGTTTTTTATCTCTACAAACGACGTGGCAATATAAAGCAATTTTTTCTTTCTAAAAAATAAAATTTAATTCTCAACACCAATTTCTCCTCTGATATTTGAAGTGAAATATCGTTCAAAATGTACCGTACTTTTTGTCATAGCCAAACCCAACATCATTTTGGTTAAAGCAGATTCCGTTGTCATGTCTTTACTGCTGATTACACCAATGTTTTTTAATAGGGAACTGGCTTCATATTTTCCCTGTATAACGCTTCCTGCCAAACACTGGGTTACGTTTACAATAATAATTCCTTTGCTAACGGCTTCTTCAATAAGATTTAAAAACCATTTTTCTGTGGACGCATTTCCTGATCCAAAAGTTTCTAAAATAATTCCCTTAATATCAGGAATATTTAAAACTGCTACTACAACCTGAAAGGTAATTCCCGGGAATAGTTTTAAAATAGCTACATTTTGAGAAAATTTCTTATAGACATTTAAACTCTTTTGAGGCGGGTTGTATAATAATTGATGATTGATGTGCAGGTTTACTCCGGATTCGATTAAAAAAGGATAATTTGAAGATCGGAAAGCATCGAATTGTTCGGCACTAAACTTAGTTGTCCGGTTTCCTCTGAACAATTTATATTCAAAGTAGATTCCTACTTCTTTTATCAAAGATTCGTTCTTTTTTTTCAAAGTAGCAATATAAATCGATGTAATTATATTTTCCTTTGCATCAGTTCGCAAATCGCCTATAGGAAGCTGTGAACCCGTTAAAATAATCGGTTTTTGCAATCCTTCTAACATAAAACTTAGAGCAGAAGCAGTAAAAGACATCGTGTCTGTTCCGTGTAGCACGACAAAGGCATCGTATTTTACATAATTTTTTTCAATAATTTCTGCCAAATAAACCCAATCTTCCGGTTTAATATTGGATGAATCTATTGGATTTTTAAAGCTGAAGGCGGTAATTTCACAATCCAATTGATTAATTTCGGGCAATCGTTTGTAAATATTATTAAAATCAAGCGGTTTTAATGATTCTGTTTTATAATCTTTTACCATTCCTATGGTCCCACCGGTATAAATAAGAAGAATTTTACTTTTCATTTTTATATTAAATTCGGCTAAAGTTAATAATTATTCATAGATTTGAAAGTAATAACAAAAAGCAATCCCACAATCTATGGAATACTTTTTGAAACATTGTGAATATGAATTTGTTTAAAATACATTGTGTTTGTTGGCTCTTTTTGGGTTTAATTCCTGTGAAATCACAAACCGTTATTTACGAAGAAAATATAAAATATGGAAACAGTTACGGCAACGCTTTATTATTTCAAATACCGTATTGTTCCAAAAAAATAGTTAAAACGCAATGGAAAGAAAGTGTCAGCACACATTTCGGGAAAACTTCTTTTAAAAATGTTTTTAAAGGAATTTCCATTACAGATGCTGATTTAAAAGGAATCAGCAATCAACCGGTCGATGTGTATTACCGTATTTTGGACACAAAAACCGACACACTTCGAATAGCCACTGCTTTTGTTCTCAACGGTGGAGAATTTTTATCCAAAGCCACACATCCAAAAGAATATCAAAATGCGGTACATTTACTAACCGATTATGCTTATACGGTAAAGAAAAAATGCATAGAACTTGAACTGCAAGATGCTTATGATTATCAAGGAACTTTAAATGATGATTATGTGAAACTTCAACGTTTTAAAGGTAAACTGGAAAAAGAAAACACGTTATTAGAAAATAAAATCATTCAAACCCAGCAAAAAACAACCGATAACACAAAACAATTGAAAGCCATTAAAAATGAATTGGAAAAAGGGACACTGAATGAAAAAGAAAGTTCAAAATACACGAAGAAAAAGGAATCATTAGAACGAAAATTAATTGATTATAAAGATGATATATCTTCTTATCAGGTAAGAAAAACAGAAAATAACGACAATATTACCAAAACCTACAAAGATATCGTTAAAAAAGCAGAAGAATTAAAAGATCAAAAAACGGTTATTCAAGATGTTAAAAGAAAAATAAAAGAAATTAAAAAATAAATTCGTACTTTTACGAAAGTAAAAATAATTTAATTAAATTTAGAAAAATGGGATTATTATCATTCTTAAAAAATGCTGGATCTAAAGTATTCGGTGGAGAGTCAGCTGAAGAAAAAGCTGCAAAAATCAAATCACACTTGGATGGATTTGGATTAGATACATCAATGGTAAACATAAAAGTGGTTGATGAAAAAGTGGTTTTATCAGGAAAAACAAAAAATGTAGATGAAAAACAAAAAATAGTCGCTACTGCCGGAAACATTGACGGTATTTCTGAAGTGGAAGACCAATTGGAAACAGTGGCTCCTATCAACATTGAGTTACCAGATTTATCAAAAACATTTTATACCGTAAAAAGTGGGGATTATTTATCAAAAATTGCAGCTGAAGTTTATGGCGATGCCAATGCTTACCAAAAGATTTTTGAAGCGAACCGACCTATGTTGGAGCATCCTGATAAAATTTATCCGGGTCAAGTGCTTTATATTCCTCAAAACTAATATTTTAAGTATACTTGTATAAAAAAGCCTTTGAAAAAATTTTCAAAGGCTTTTTTACATTTTAATTGGATTATTGTTACTCTTTTTGTCTTAATTCTTCTTGAATTATTTTGGAATACTCAGTATTCTCAGGTTTTTCTTTACACGAATTTGTAATCGTATACTCTTTTCTTTCCTTATCGTAACGATTGTATAAAACCAACGTACCTTCTTTCAAATAAATATGAAATTTTCCTACTTGATAATGAGGAACATATTCATGCTTAAACACTTGATGATCACCCTTTTCCAAAACCAATGCTTTAAGTTCATCCGTATTCTCAATCCATATTGTTCCAGCACAATCTCTAACCAAAGGGAAAGCGATCATTGACAAAGGAACAACCATAAATAAAACCAATATTTTGTTTCGCATAATACTAATGTTAATTAATCATTTCTTTAATGTTAATTCAAAGTTAATTAATTTTTCTGAATAAAACAAAAAAATCTTAGGTTTTAATTTAAGTAACAAATTCTATTTTAGAAAAAACATTACAACTATAATTTAAAAATCAAATAATTTTTGGTTCAATTTTTGTATTTTTGTATCAAACAAAAGACAAATGAATATACCAGACAAAGCAAAATCAGAACTAAAATACAAAGGCTATCTATCGATTGATACGGCAGGAATTAATTATATTGAAGAAATTCAAAAATTAAAAAAGGAAAAAAACGCTGTTATTTTGGCTCATTATTACCAAACAGGCGATATTCAGGAAATAGCTGATTATCTGGGAGATAGTTTGTTTTTAGCACAGCAAGTAGCTAAAACAGATGCTGACATGATTGTTTTTGCCGGCGTTCATTTTATGGCTGAGACGGCTAAAATTTTAAATCCAAACAAAAAAGTTGTATTACCGGATTTATTAGCAGGTTGTTCTTTAGCAGAGAGTTGTCCTCCTAAAGATTTTGCAGCTTTTAAAGCCAAACATCCTAATGCAATAGTTGTAACTTATATTAACTGTTCTGCAGGCATTAAAGCTCTGAGCGATATTGTTTGTACCTCTTCAAATGCTAAAAAAATTATTGAATCCATTCCAAAAGATAAAGAAATTATTTTTGCTCCTGATAAAAACTTAGGAGCATGGTTAATTAAAGAAACCGGACGTAAGATGATTCTTTGGGACGGAGTCTGTATCGTTCACGAAGCTTTTTCATTAGAACGTATTGCAGAGTTAATGGTTGAACATCCTGAAGCTAAACTGATTGCACATCCTGAAAGTGAGGCTCCTATTTTAAATGCAGCTACTTTTATCGGAAGTACTTCTCAACTTTTAAAATTTGTTCAAGAAGATGATAATGAGGAGTTTATCGTAGCTACTGAAGAAGGAATTCTATATGAAATGCAAAAAAGGGCACCCAAAAAGAAATTGATTCCGGCTCCTCCCCAAGATGATAGTTGTTCATGTTCAGAATGTTTTTACATGAAACGCAATACGATGGAAAAACTATACTTATGCATGAAATACGAACTTCCTGAAATTGAAGTAGAGCCTAAATTAGCTGCTGAAGCAATCAAACCTATTGAACGCATGTTAGAATTATCTAAATAAAATATGGAGCAACAACGATGCGATTGGGCTAATGGTTCCGTACTCTATCAAAAATATCATGATGAGGAATGGGGAAGACCTGTTTATGATGATAAAACAATTTTTGAATTTTTAACTCTAGAAACTTTCCAGGCTGGGCTGAGTTGGATTACCATTTTAAAAAAACGAAATAATTTTAGGAAAGCGTTTGATAACTTTGATTACAAAAAAATTGCGAAATACAACGAAGACAAATTTGAAGAATTATTACAAAATGAAGGCATCATTCGTAATAAATTAAAAATTAGAGCAACTATATCCAACGCCCAATATTTTATGAAAGTTCAAAACGAGTTTGGTTCTTTTTCAAAATATATTTGGGGATTTGTTGGAGGAAAACCCATTCAAAACCAATGGAAAACTTTAAAAGAAATACCGGCTACCATGGAAATTTCAGATTGTTTAAGTAAAGATTTAAAAAAACGAGGCTTTAAATTTGTTGGTTCAACCGTTGTTTATGCCCATATGCAAGCTACCGGAATGGTTAATGACCATTTAATGACGTGTCCTTGTTATAAACAAATAAAAGACAAGAAAAATTAACTTTAATACAGAAAGTTCTGTTTTATTTTCTTCTTTAAAAACAGACTACTTTTAAAAAATTTATATCTTTATCCAATTATTTTTTAACAAAACGAGATGAATATATACGATATTACTGTAATAGGAAGTGGTCCAGGAGGTTACGTGGCTGCAATTAGAGCAGCTCAATTAGGATTTAAAACAGCTGTCATTGAAAAATATTCAACATTGGGAGGAACGTGTTTAAATGTAGGGTGCATTCCTTCAAAAGCATTATTGGATTCTTCGCATCATTATGATGAAGCAGTGAAGCACTTTTCAGACCATGGGATTGAAATAAATACTCCAAAAATTGATTTTACCAAAATGATAGAACGTAAAACATCGGTAGTAGAGCAAACATGCGATGGTATACAATATTTGATGGATAAAAATAAAATTGATGTTTTTACCGGAGTGGGTTCTTTTAAAGATGCTACCCACATTACCATTACAAAAGAAGATGGCTCTTCGGAAGAAATAGAATCTAAGTATTCAATTATTGCAACGGGATCTAAACCCATGGAACTCCCTTTTTTAAAATTTGATAAAAAACGAATTATATCTTCAACCGAAGCCTTGGTTTTAGAAGAAATTCCAAAACATTTAATCGTGATAGGAGGAGGTGTAATCGGAATAGAATTGGGAACGGTTTATCATCGTTTAGGATCTGAAGTAACCATTGTTGAGTTTGCCGATCGATTAATAGCAGGAATGGACGGTACTATTTCTAAAGAAATGCAAAAATCATTAAAGAAAAAAGGATTTAATCTAAATCTTTCTACTAAAGTTACCGGGGCGACCGTTTCAGGAGAAGAAGTAACGGTAACAGCAGAAAACAAGAAAAGAGAAAAGGTAGAATTTAAAGGCGATTATTGTTTGGTTTCGGTCGGACGTAAACCCTTTACAGTTGGATTAGGATTAGAGAATGTAGGAATAGAAACCGATGAAAGAGGATTTGTAAAAGTAAACAATCATTTACAAACCAACATCTCCAACGTTTATGCCATTGGAGATGTGATAGGCGGAGCTATGTTAGCCCATAAAGCAGAAGAGGAAGGCGTTTTAGTTACAGAATTTTTAGCAGGACAAAAACCGCATATTGATTATAACCTGATTCCGGGTGTGGTATATACATGGCCTGAAGCTGCCGGTGTTGGTAAAACAGAAGAGCAATTAAAAGAGGAAGGAATAGATTATAAAGTAGGGTCATTTCCGATGAGAGCTTTAGGACGCTCTCGTGCCAGTATGGACTTAGAAGGCTTAGTAAAAGTAATCGCAGATGCTAAAACAGATGAAATATTGGGTGTGCATATGTTTGGTGCCCGAGCGGCTGACATGATTGCTGAAGCTGTCGTAGCCATGGAATACCGTGCATCGGCTGAGGATATTTCCAGAATGTCTCATGCTCATCCAACATTTACTGAGGCCATTAAAGAAGCAGCGTTGGCAGCAACAGAAAACCGCCCATTGCATATTTAAAATCATAAGATTAAAACCATTAGTATTAAACATCAATTAAAACACTTGATAAATTTATAAATTGAAATTAAAACTTTGGGCATATTTAATTATTGGCTTTCTTGTTTTGAGTTTTCTAGGACTTTGGATGTCTAAAAACGTAAACTTTAACCCAAATTTTGAAATCGGACAGAAAATTGACGAACTAAATGGCGTTGCTGTGTATTATAATGGTGGAGTCGAAAATATTAGTGGGCGAAAATTAACTGATGATGGATACAATCTTGGACTGAAATACCAATGTGTTGAATTTGTGAAAAGATACTACTACGAAGAACTGAATCATAAAATGCCTGATAGTTATGGACATGCAAAAGACTTTTTTGATTCTAATTTAAAAGATGGGGAAATTAATAAACAAAGGAACTTGACTCAATTCACAAACCCAAGTAAATCCAAACCGAAAGTAAATGATTTGGTGGTTTATTCAGGAACAATACTGAATAAATATGGACACGTTTCAATTATTTCTAAAGTAACCGAAAATGAGATTGAGATTATACAACAAAATCCCGGTTCTTTTGGAAAATCAAGAGAGAGATTTGACTTGGCAAAAGAGGTTGGTAAATGGGAAATTAAAAATAATAGAATTTTAGGATGGTTAAGAAAATAATAGTACTATGCTAAAAAACAATTAGTTGTTTTTCTATTTTCCGTCCGTAGAATCTTGTTTTGTTTTTAAATTCTTGGCCTTCATTGCCTCCCCAATTTGATTAGATGCTGTAAATGAAGCCACCATATTGTTTAACATATCACTTCCGGCTTGAGGAGAATTAGGTAATAAAATTAAATTGGAATTGGTTTCCTCTCCAATGGATTGCAATGTATCATAATGCTGGGTTACAACAATTAAAGCAGAAGCTTCTTGTGAGTTAATCCCTACGTTATTTAAAGCTTCAACCGATTCTTCTAATCCTTTTGCTATCTCACGTCGCTGGTCAGCGATACCTTGTCCTTGCAAACGTTTACTTTCTGCTTCTGCTTTTGCTTTTGCTACAATTTTTATACGCTCTGCTTCTGCTTCATATTCTGCTGCAACTTTTTCACGTTCAGCAGCGTTAATTCGGTTCATCGCATGCTTTACCTGAGCATCCGGATCAATGTCTGTAACTAAAGTTTTAATAATATCGTACCCGTATTCCTGCATGGCTTCTTGTAATTCATTTTTTACAGCAATGGCAATATTATCTTTTTTAACAAAAACATCATCTAATTTTAATTTAGGAACTTCTGCACGTACTACATCAAACACATATGAAGTAATCTGGTCATGCGGATATTCCAATTTATAAAAAGCATCATAAACCTTTTCTGTAATAACTTTAAACTGCACGGATATTTTCATCTTTACAAAAACATCATCTAATGTTTTGGTTTCAACCATTACATCTAACTGTTGAATCTTTAAAGACATTCTTCCGGCTATTTTGTCAACAAGCGGTATTTTGAATTGTAATCCTGATTGGCGAATACTGCTAAATTTCCCAAACCGTTGGATAATTACAGCTATTTGTTGTTTTACTGTAAATGCACTGGATCCAATAAGAACAAGTAGTAAAATAATAAGAGGAGCATATCCTATACTATTTTCAATTAATTTTTCCATTGTATATTTAGTTTAATAATTTATACTATTTTCCATTCGTTTTAGTGTTTCTTCTCTTCCAAGAATATTCATAATTTCAAACAAATCAGGTCCTTTCATATCGCCAACCAAGGCTAAACGTAAAGGTTGCATAATTTTTCCAAAACCAATTTCTTTTGATGTAATCCATTTTTTAACCTCTTCTTGCAACGATTCAGCAGCAAAATCTTGATGATTTTCTATCACTTCTTTTAATTCTTTCATCAAATTTTTTGTATCTTCTTTCCATACTTTTTTATATGCTTTTTCTGCATAATGTGTGGGCGTTTCAAAAAAGAATTGACTTTGTTCAACCAAATCTTTTATAAAATTGGATCGCTCTTTCACTAAATTAATAATTTTTATCAAAACAGCATCTTCCCATGTGGAGTTAATTTCTTTTTTAAAAGCCGTTAAAAGATTTTCCGTTGCCTGTTCTTGTAAATAATGATGATTAAACCAAATGGCTTTATCCTTACTAAATCGAGCACCTGATTTGCTTACTTTGGTTAAATCAACAACGGTTTCTAATTCTTTTAAAGAAAAAATTTCTTGTTCTGTTCCCGGACTCCATCCTAATAAAGCCAACATATTGATGACCGATTCAGGAAAAAAACCTTCTTCTTTATAACCTGTGGAATCTTCCCAACTTAACGGAAAAATAGGAAACCCGCCCTCAACACCATCTCGTTTACTCAATTTTCCTTTTCCGGTTGGTTTTAAAATCAAGGACAGATGAGCAAAATAGGGTATATCCCAACCAAATGCTTTATATAACATGATGTGAAGTGGAAGCGAAGGCAGCCACTCTTCACCACGAATGACATGCGTGATTTTCATCAAATGATCATCTACAATGTTGGCAAAATGATAGGTTGGCAACCCGTCTGATTTAAATAAAACTTTGTCATCCAATGTTGAAGTGTTTACTTTAATCGTTCCTCGAACAAGGTCTTTCATTAAAATGTCTTCATTTTCCGGCATTTTAAATCGTATGACATAAGGAATATTATTTTTGATTTTTTTTTCAACTTCTTTGGTTGGCAAATTCAAAGAATTATTCATATTTTTTCGGGAAAAAGTATCGTAAGAAAATACCTTTTTCTGAGCTTCATATTCTTTTCTTATTTCGGTTAATTCTTCTGAAGTGTCAAAAGCGTAATAAGCTTTGCCTTCATCCAATAATTTTTGTATATATTTTTGATACAATTCTTTTCTTTCAGATTGTTTATATGGCTCATGTTTACCACCTATTTGGTATCCTTCGTCAGGCAAAATATTTAACCATTTTAAGGCATCTAAAATATATTTTTCAGCACCTTCAACTTGCCTCGATTGATCGGTATCTTCTATTCGAAGAATAAACTTTCCATTATTTTTTTTAGCAAAAAGATAATTATATAAAGCTGTTCTGACACCACCTATATGTAAAGGTCCTGTTGGGCTTGGTGCAAACCGTACGTGTACTGACATGAAATTATTTTTAACAAATATAAAATAATTACCTAAAAAACTGTCTAAAACAGGATTTTATTAACAAGTTTGAGCTTCAAAATTTTATATTAATATTATCTTTCCCAAAGAGAAATCAATTTAGTTGGGCTGAAATTATGTATAATTTTAAAATTAGAGAAAAGCATCTAAACAATAAAAATGAGATTTAGATTTAATTATGGCTTAAGTCATAATTGATGTAGAACAACCTACCCAGCATATTTTGACAAACAATCCAACAACTTTTACAGAAATGCCTTTGGAATTTTTATTTAGTATTTAACTCAACAAAATTCTATAACGTATTTTTCAAAAAGGAAAATGGAAACTCATAGAGTAATTGCCAAGCACTGTCCTATAAAAACCTATAACTACTATCTCTTCTTAGCTTTAAAATAAGGTTGAATAGATTTTGTTTGATAGACCTGTCTTGCGATAGGAATTAATGCATTTAAGTCTGCAATACGAGTTTGCGGATTGGGATGTGTTGATAAGAACTCAGGTGTCTCCCCACTACCACTTGCAGAGGACATGGCTTCCATTCGTTTCCAAAACTCAGGAGCAACAGATGGATCATATCCTGCCAAAGCCATAAACATAATTCCCATTTCATCAGCTTCAGACTCGTGTTTTCTACTGTAACTCAACATTCCAACCTGAGAACCAATGCCATAAGCCTGCATTATAGCATTTTGAGCAGAGGAGCTGGCTCCTCCTACACCAATAGCTACTGCAGCACCTCCCAAATTAATTAACTCTCCTTGGCTCATACGTTCACCTCCATGATTTGCAATAGCATGAGCTATTTCGTGTCCCATTACAACTGCAATTCCTGCATCATCTTTACATACAGGTAAAATTCCTGTATAGAAAGCAACTTTACCACCGGGCATACACCAGGCATTTAGCTGATCACTTTCAATCACCTTATATTCCCATTGATAATTTGCCAAATAATTAGGCTTCCCCATATCTATGAAAAATTTCTCAACAGCTCCCTGAATTCGCTTTCCAACGCGTAGCACTTGTGCATTATATTGTGGATTGGTTGATAATTTACTTTCTTTTAATGTTTCTTGATAAGCTGCAAACGATTGAGGAAATAACGTAGTTTCAGAAACCATGCTCAATTGTTTACGACCGGTTACAGGATTGGTAGCACACCCTGTAAACAATACAATAGATAATAATCCGGTAATAATTCTTTTCATAATTTAATACTTTTAACACAAATATACAAAAGAAAATTATAACACTATTATTTAGATATTTAAAAAAAGCATTTGATTTTTTTTAAATAAGTATTATCTTTGCCCCCAAACTTTATAAGAGGAAGGATTTGTTCTGATTGCAACCTCGTAAAAAAATGCTAAAACAGTAAAAGTTACACTACGCAATCAGTTATCCCCTCGTTTTATTAATTTTATTATAATTTAAATGGGATATTTATTTACATCTGAATCCGTATCAGAAGGACATCCGGACAAAATTGCAGACCAAATTTCTGACGCAATCCTTGATTGTTTTTTAGCTTTTGACCAAAAATCAAAAGTAGCTGTAGAAACTTTAGTTACAACAGGACAAGTTATTTTAGCAGGAGAAGTACGTTCTTCTACTTATGTTGATGTTCAAAAAGTAGCAAGGGAAGTTATATCAAATATTGGTTATACAAAAAGTGATTACCAGTTTGATGCTAATTCATGCGGAATTCTTTCTGCCATTCATGAACAATCACAAGAAATTAACCAAGGCGTTGATAGAGAAAATCAGGAAGACCAAGGAGCGGGCGATCAGGGTATGATGTTTGGCTATGCTACGAATGAAACAAAAACGTATATGCCTTTGGCTTTAGATTTATCACATCGAATTTTAAAGGAATTAGCAAAATTAAGACGTGAAAATTCTGAAATTCAATATCTTCGACCTGATGCAAAATCACAAGTAACCATTGAATATGATAACGATAACAAACCTGTTCGAATCGATTCAATCGTTATTTCGACTCAACATGATCCTTTTGCCAAAGATCAAATCATGTTAGAAAAAATAAAAGCGGATTTGATTAATATTTTAATTCCACGTGTCAAAAATCAATTAACCAGAGAGTTACAGAATTTATTTACACCTGATATTACCTATCATATTAATCCAACGGGAAAATTTGTAATTGGTGGTCCGCACGGAGATACCGGACTGACCGGAAGAAAAATAATCGTGGATACTTATGGAGGGAAAGGAGCTCACGGAGGAGGAGCTTTCTCAGGAAAAGATCCTTCAAAAGTAGATCGTTCTGCAGCTTATGCTGCCCGCCATATTGCAAAAAATTTAGTTGTAGCAGGCATTGCCAATGAAGTTTTGGTACAAATATCATATGCTATTGGAGTGGCTGAGCCAACGGGGATTTATATAAATACTTACGGAACTTCTAAGATTAAACTAACCGATGGAGAAATAGCACAAAAAGTAAAAGAATTGATTGATTTAAGACCTTATGCGATTGAACAACGGTTAAAACTACGGAATCCTATTTACAGTGAAACGGCTTCGTATGGACATATGGGAAGAACACCTCGAACAGTACACAAAACATTTATTAATACTGCAGGAGAAGAGACAGATTGTGAGGTTGAATTGTTTACATGGGAAAAATTGGACTTAGCAGACTTATTTCGTTTTTCCTTAATAGACAAGTAAAGCTGTGAGGCAGGAGCATGGAAGCAATTTGGTTTAGCAGAGGCATTGGCATTCATTGCGGAAATTACAAAATGGAAAAAGAAAAGACTTAGATGTTTGATTTAATCTTTTATCGTTGTGCGGGTGAAGGGACTCGAACCCCCACGCCGTGAAGCACTAGATCCTAAGTCTAGCGTGTCTACCAATTCCACCACACCCGCTTTTTTGTGTGGGAGCAAATATAGATAACAATTTCTATATAGAAAATAAAAATTCCGAATTTTTATTTATAAATTTGTACAATAATTATAAAATATCCATGGAAATAACAGGAAGAGTAAAAAAAATTTTTGAGGCACAAACATTCGACAGCGGATTTAGAAAAAGAGAAATGGTGATTACAACGGAAGAGCAGTATCCGCAACACATCAGCATCGAATTTCTTCAAGATAAAATCGATTTGTTAAATAACCTTACGGAAGGGACTTTGCTCAAAGTTTCGATTAACTTGAGAGGAAGAGAATGGACTAATCCGGAAGGTGTAACACGATATTTTAACTCCATTATAGGATGGCGTATAGAAAAAGTGGAAAACCAAGCCGTTTCTTCTGCTCCTCCTAAAATGCCAACTGTGCCTCCTGTCGATATGAGTTCAGATTCAAAAGATGAAGATATTGACGATTTACCATTTTAAAATTAAGAATAACCTATTGGCAATTAAATATAACTCAATAAACGTAGAATAACATGAAAAAAAGCCTAATCGTATCAATAATTGTAGCTTCAAGTAACTTATTTGCTCAATCTAGTCCACAAAAATTGATTGATACTTTTTTTACAACTTATGAAAAAGACGTTGGAAAAGCAGTAAGGGATTTATATGCAACAAATAAATGGAATGAAAGAATAAAAGATGATATTGATAAAGTTATTGGAACGGTAAATGGATTTACAGAAAGTTATATGGGAAAGTATTATGGGAAAGAACTAATTACAACAAAACAATTTTCTGAAAGTTTTGTTTTATACTCATACCTTGTAAAATATGATCGACAGCCGATTAGATTTATCTTTAAATTTTACAAACCAAATGATGAATGGGTACTATACTCATATGCACTAGATGTTGGTTTAGATGATGAAATTCAAGAAGCTGCAAAATTATATTATTTGAATTTGGATAAAGAATGAACTCATTTAAACTTTTAGTAAGATAAGAGCAAAGGCTAAATAATGCCAACTTAACCAGCAAGAATCCAAATAATCAAACCGAACCAAAAGCTTCCTAAAACTGTCCAACCAGGCAAAAGCACGTTCGTTGACAAATCTTTGATTGTAAATATCTTGGTTAAAAAACCGCCTTTTCCCTCTTTTGTTTGTTTTTCTGTTACGCTTGTTTTCAACAATATTGGCAAACATCTTTCTTCGGTGGATGGCTCGCCTAAGTTTCTTGGAATCAAATCCTTTATCTGTGTTTTGCACACTATTTTCTACGCAAATTCCACAACTTTTTAAATCTTTTATCATTTGGGCATACTGTGGCACTATTTGAAATAAATCGTTATGATTGCCACTAATGATACCGCCTGAAGCAATGGGAATACCTTTCCCGTCAGTCATCATCAAAATGTTGGATGTCCAACCTCTTTTCCGATGTTGGTAAGCTACACTTTGTGCTGACTTTTTGACTAAACTGTGCGTGCCGTCAAGGTTCAATTTTGAGGCATTTTAAATTAATTAAAAGCTAATTCAATATTATTTAAAAAGTTTCTAAGAAATATTGATTAGAGACTTTTTAGTATTTTTGGGAAGTGAAATACTTTTTGGGTGAATTTTAAATCTTTTATATATTATATCTTGTGGTTTTTTCTATTTGTTTCTTGTCAAAAAAAGAAAGAATTGCCTCTTTATCTGAATCAAGATACACTTGTAGAATTTACTGGAAATACTTCATGTTCAGAATGTCATCAAAAAGAATTTAATGATTGGAAAGGATCTCATCATGATAAATCTATGATGGTTGCCAACGACTCTACTGTTTTAGGGAATTTTGATAATGCTGTATTAAAACGAAAAGACCAAAAACACAAATTATATAGAAAAAATGACGGATTTTATGCTTTGACAGACAGTGAAAACGGAGAAATGAAAGAGTATAAAATTGAATATACTTTTGGTTTTACTCCGATTCAACAATATTTGGTTGACTTTGGAAAAGGGCGTTTGCAAGTTTTAGCTTTAACATGGGACGATGTAAAGAAAGAATGGTTCTATATGGCTGATGAAGTTTATAAAAACCAAAGTATTACGCATAAAAATTGGTTGCATTGGACTAATCAGGCACAAAACTGGAACGGAATGTGTGCAGAATGCCATTCTACAAATTTAAAAAAGAATTATAATTTAGATACAAACAGTTTTCAAACAACGTGGAGTGAAATCAATGTAAGCTGTGAAGCCTGTCATGACCCTGCTTCAAAACATTTGGAATGGACAAAATCTAAAACCAAGGAATGGAAGAATTATGGATTTCAAAAAGCCTCAGATCCTTCAAGCAATAAAGTATTTGTAGAGAATTGTGCCCGATGTCATTCTCGTAGAAGCGTTTTTGAAGATTACCATTTTCAATGGGAGAGCCTTTTTGACCATATTATTCCATCAACCGTTGCATCGCCTTTTTATTATTCTGATGGACAAATAAGAGAAGAAGATTATGTTTATGGATCGTTTTTACAAAGTAAAATGTATCAAGAAGGGGTAAAATGCAATGATTGTCATAATGTGCATAGCACAAAATTGAAGTTTGAAGGAAATCAATTATGTGCACAATGCCATGAACCTCAAAAGTACCAAACAGAAAAACACCACCATCATTTATCTGATTCTGAAGGAGCTAAATGCATTAATTGTCATATGCCCGGACAGTATTTTATGGGGAGAGATTTTAGGAGAGACCATAATTTTAGAATTCCACGTCCTGATATTTCTAAAAAAATAAATTCACCTAATGCATGTAATCAATGTCATGAAAATCAATCTGTTGATTGGGCTGTTCAAGAAGTAAAAAAATGGTATCCAAATTTAAAGAAAGAGTATTATGGATTGGTTTTTCATGCTGCCGATTTAAAAATTGATACAGCCTATGACCCATTAAAAAAAATAGTTGATGATGAAAAATATCCGTTAATCCTCAGAAGAACAGGAATTGAACTAATGACAAAGAATTATCCTCAAAAAAACGAGGCATTAATCCGTTATTTAACAGATAAATCACCAGAATTGCGTTATCAAGGAGTTGCCGGCTTAATAGTTACAGAAAAAACAATAAAAAAATTAATTCCTTTATTAAATGATTCGGTAAAAGCTATTCGAATCCAGGTTGCTTTTGCATTAGCCGGATATCAAAATCAAATTCCAACTGAATATAAAGAATCGTTTGATAAAGCATTAAGCGAATGTATCGCCTCTCAAAAATATAATTATGATTTTCCCACGGCCAAACTCAGTCTGGGAAATCTCTATTATAATTTAAAAGATTACGATAAGGCTATAAACTGTTTTAAAGAAGCTATTAAGCAAGATGCCGATTTGTATGAGGCACAATTAAATTTGGCTTATTTATGCAACAGCATCCATAAGAAAGAAGAAGCAGTTCGAGTATTTAAAAATTATTTAGAAAACCATTCTGAAGATGGAAATACTATGTATGATTTAGGACTTTTGTTAGCCGAAATAGGAAATTATAAAGAAGCTATTATTTACTTGGAAAAAGCAAAAGAATTGACAATAGATAACAACCGGGTTACGTTAAACTTAGCTAAAATATATGCCTATTTGAAGAATAAAAATAAAGCCGAAAGCTATTTTAAAGAACTGATTAAAAAGAATCCGGAAGTGGCTGAATATTACATGGCTTTATTGGAATTCTATATTCAATCAAACCGTCAAAAAGATGCTAAAGTTTTAGCTGGAAATATCTTACAGAAATTTCCTGAAATAAAGGAGAAAGAAATATTGAAAAACTTTATTAGTCAGTAATTTTTTAAACAAAATGATAAAATATAGCTATATTTGAAGTGAAAATCGATTCAAAATTTTAATACGTTGCGTAAAATACCGATAAATAAAATATTGTTTTTAGATATAGAAACCGTTCCTGAAGCTGAGTCTTGGGATGATTTATCTGAAAAAATGAAAATATTATGGACTGATAAGACACAATGGCAGAGAAAAGATGAGATTTCTCCATCAGAATTTTACCACGACCGTGGGGGAATTATGGCTGAATTTGGGAAGATTATTTGCATTTCGTGCGGAATTATTTTAGAAAATGGTAAATTCAGAGTAAAAAGTTTTTACGGTCATCATGAACAAAAACTTTTACAAAACTTTGCTGAGTTATTACACACACGTTTTTATACACCTCAACATGTTTTGTGTGCTCACAATGGAAAAGAATTTGACTTTCCTTTTATAGCTAGACGAATGATTATCAATCAGGTTGAATTACCAGAAATTTTAAACCTACATGGGAAAAAACCATGGGAAATCAGTCATTTAGACACGATGGAGTTATGGAAATTTGGAGATTATAAGCATTATACATCCATTAAATTATTAGCTGAAATATTAGGTATTCCCACACCAAAAGATGATATAGACGGAAGTCAGGTAACACATGTTTATTATAAAGAAAACGACTTGGAAAGAATTAGAAAATATTGTGAAAAAGATACTTTGACCGTTGCACAAATTTTTCGTAAATTACACTACGAATCATTGCTGGAATTAGAAGAAAGTTGAACCATGTTACAAAAAGGAAATCAAGCTCCTGATTTTTCAGGAGTAACACAAGATAACGAACCCATTACATCCAACGATTATAAAGGGAAAAAATACGTTTTATTTTTTTATCCCAAAGCCGGCACACCGGGCTGTACAGCAGAGGCGTGTAATCTAAGAGACCATCATGAGGCTTTGAAAGAACAAGGCTATCACATTATCGGTGTAAGTGCAGACCCAGTGGTAAAACAAAAAAAATGGGCAGAAAAACATCATTTATCTTTTCCTCTGATTGCTGATGAAAATAAGGTTCTGATTAAGGCATTTGGCGTCTGGGGACTTAAAAAATTTATGGGAAGAGAATATGAAGGAATTCACAGAACAACCTTTATCATAAATGAAGAAGGAATTATAGATGAGGTCATTACAAAAGTAAAAACAAAAGAACATACAACACAAATTTTAAAATAAACAATAACCATGAAAAAGAAAATCGTATGGGGCATAGTAGCTGTTTTTGTCCTAATACAGCTCTATCGTCCTGAAAAAAATCAATCGACGGTAATTCCGGATACGGATATTATCAAAACTATAAATCCACCAACCGAAATTGCAAACATGCTTAAAGTAGCTTGTTATGATTGCCACTCAAACCATACAGAGGGCTATTTATGGTACGCCGAAATTGCACCTGTTTCATGGTGGTTGGCATTTCATGTAAACGAAGGTAAAAAACACTTGAATTTTTCCGAATGGACAACATACAATCAGAAAAAACAAAACCATAAATTGGAAGAATGCAGTGAAACTATTGAGTCAGGTGAAATGCCCTTGAAACCCTATGTTTGGACTCATCCTAAAGCTGATTTATCCGAAAAAGAAAAAGAATTATTAATGGACTGGTTCAAAGCTCAAAAGAAATAGCTTTAAGTTTTAACTGATTGATTATTAGAAGTTTTCATGATTTTTTGTAAATAAAATTATGGATTACTTATCTGTAAAGTATAACGGATGATATAATAATTTTGTTCTATTATTTTTTCTAATCTAAAATTGTAAACAACAGCCCATAAATCAAAAAGGGACAATGGTGTTGGGTTCTGACTTTGAACTGCTGGCAATGCTATCGATAATCTGCTCGCTTCTGCTAATACTAGATTGGCGTTCGGGAAGTAGAGGGAGTTTTATTTCATTATTGCTTTGAAGATTTTACTTTCCTCCAAATACTTTTAATTAGTGAATATATTAAGCATAACAAAAGTATTAGATTCAGTATAATAATTAAGGATGAAAATATCATATCTGAACTTGATGATTCTTGCCCCTCTCTTAAGGTTAGATTTGAAAAAATCCAAACAACACACAGAAAGTATAAGGTTAATGATATTGTGATTATCCCAAATATGTTTAGCATTATATTCTTCATCTTCTCATTTTTTTCTTAATAGTATTCCAAGTATTTGCGTTATCAATAGGGCTTCTGTAATCTTCCCAAACTTAGTAACACTCAAAAGTAGCGTTTTTAGTTAATATTTTAGTTGTTGTCGAAAAAACTTTGTTGGAATGTGGGAAAATCTGCCGGATTGGGGTGGTTGAAATTTTTTATAACAACTACGACCCCACTAAACTCTCCCTTCAAATTCAACGAAAAATAACCCAAAAACGGGGGAAAAACATCAAAGGACTTTTTTTAATCCGAAACGATAAGGTGATTTATATGAGTCGAGAAGAAATGGTAAACCGTAATTTCACAAGGCTAAACAACTTATAAAAGTTAAAGCATCTGCGAGAGATGCTTTAATTTCAACTACACCGTTACCGATGTAGAGGGGGCTGGATTGGATTTCTCCGCTCCGGCATTGTTCTGCCAATTGGCAATATTGTAAACGCTGTTAGCGAGCTTTTCTATTTGCAAATATACAAATTTATTAATAAGTATACGGGTAAAAACCTTTAATAATCGCATGTACAGTAGCGGTGGGTATATAGAATTTATCCACAGTTTGAGAAATAATATACGAATACTTCCAATGTGGCTTTTTAGTTACTAAACTCTTCACATAGTCGCGTACATCTTTATTTCTTTTTTGAAATCGTTCTGGTTGTTTCATATAGCAAGGATAATACTTAATTTTAATATTCTAAAATCTTGTTTCTCCTAACACAGGGCAAACTCATACATTTTCCCACACCTATGATAAAAAAATGTTGTCAATTATTTGATATTTAGTGAAATAATCGTTATTTTTCAAATAAATTATCTGTATATTGTACTGATAATTAATACATTAAATATTTTGGAAACAACAAGCAAAAAAGATAATCACCTCTAATACGGTGTTAAATGATAAACTTTTACAAATCTGCCAACTTTTAGATCAACAGTTTGATTATTACAACTGGACAGGATTTTACTTTAAAAATGGAGAAAATATAGGGCAAATTGATATTGACAGCCATACGATAAACGCATTTTCCAAAAAAGACCAAGAATTATTGGAATTCATCAGTAAAGAAATCGAAAAAATTCTTTAAAAGCATTACTTTTGAATTAATTTACTTAAAAACAAATTCATGAACAAAAAAGTACTATTAATGATCTTAGACGGTTGGGGATTTGCTAAAGATAAGAAAGTATCTGCTATCGATTTGGCACAAACACCTTTTATAGATTCATTGTATACAAAATATCCAAATGCCCGATTAGAAGCCTCAGGACTCCAAGTAGGTCTGCCTGAAGGACAAATGGGAAATTCCGAGGTAGGGCACATGAATTTGGGTGCAGGACGCATCGTTTACCAAAATTTAGTTAAAATAGGAATGGCTTTTGAAGACGGTTCTATTCAAGAAAATACGGTTTTTAAAGAAACTTTTTCCTTAGCTAGAAAAGAGAATAAATCCATTCACTTTATCGGTCTAACATCGAACGGGGGTGTACATTCACACATAAATCATTTAAAAGAATTACTAAAAATTGCAGCTAAAGAAAAGTTGAAAAATGTTTATATTCATGCTTTTACGGACGGTCGTGATGTTGATCCTAAATCGGGAAGATCTTTTATTGAAGATTTACTTAAAACCACCAAAAAAACTACAGGAAAACTCGCCTCCATTACAGGGCGTTATTATGCTATGGATCGTGATCGAAGATGGAATCGTATCAAATTAGCCTACGATGCTATGGTAAATGGCATTGGATTTAGAACGGAAGATCCTATTACTGCTATTGAAAAATCATATCAAGAAGGTATAACTGATGAGTTTCTAAAACCAATTATCGTTACAGAAAATCACAAACCTATAGCCACCATTCAAGAAGGGGATATTGTTATTAATTTTAATTTCAGAACCGATCGAGGACGTCAAATTTCTATGGCTCTTACTCAAGAAAATTTTCTTAATCCAAAAGAACATATTCAAGATGCATCTTATCCTACTGAAATGAAGAAATTAAATATCTACTACGTAACTATGACTGAATATGACCAAAATTTCAAAAATGTTCATGTAATATTTGATAATTCTTTGTTAAAAAATACGTTGGGTGAAGTTTTAGAAAAAAACAATAAAAAGCAAATTCGAATTGCCGAAACCGAAAAATACCCTCATGTTACTTTTTTCTTTTCAGGAGGACGAGAGCTGGAATTCAAAGGCGAAAAGCGTATTCTCTGCAACTCTCCACAAGATGTTGCGACGTATGATTTAAAACCTGAAATGGCTGCCTACGATATTAAAAACGCCATTATTCCTGAGTTAAAAAAACAAGAAGCTGATTTTATCTGCCTCAATTTTGCCAATCCTGATATGGTAGGGCATACCGGTGTAATGAAAGCAGCTATTAAAGCCTGTGAAGTAGTGGATGAATGTGTTAAAGAAGTTACTGAAGCCGCTTTAGAGAACCATTATACTACACTGATTATTGCCGATCATGGCAATGCAGATTGTTTAATCAATCCTGATGGAACGCCTAATACTGCACATACCACACAGCCTGTACCTTGCATTCTCATTGATTATAAATTAAATTTGCCTCTTCATAACGGTAAATTAGGTGATATTGCTCCCACCATTCTTAAATTAATGGGGATTCAACAACCAAAAGAAATGTCCGGAATCAGCTTATCATAAAGTTATGTTAAAATAACACAAAATTAATGTAAATTAACTATCTTAGTAGCAAATGAAGAAAATATTGGGGGTATGAAACTTAGTAAAATTATAGCCGTTGATTTTGATGGAACCATTGTAGAAAATGCGTATCCTAAGATAGGTAAACCAAGATTGTTTGCTTTTGAAACTTTAAAAAAACTTCAAAATCAAGGCTACAGATTAACCTTATGGACATATAGAAGTGGTAAATCTTTGGAAGAAGCTGTAGAATTTTGTAAAGAAAATGGCGTAGAGTTTTATGCTGTAAACAATAGTTTTGAAGGAGAGGAATTTGATCATGAAGAACAAAGCAGAAAAATAAATGCTGATATTTTTGTTGATGATCGCAATGTAGGAGGATTTCCCGGTTGGGGCGAAGTTTATGACTGTATCACTCGAAGAAAAACCCTTGATTTTGATAAAGCTGAACGAAAAAAGAGACAAAGAAAAAAATCATTTTATTTTTGGTTTTGACCTTTCATAATTAAAAATGTTTTCTTTATAAAACAATTCTCTTCTCTCTAAAAATTTTAACTTTGCTTCATAGCTATATTATTATGAGTAAAATTCATTTAAAATCCACAGAAGAAATTGCTTTAATTAGAGAAAGTGCACAATTAGTCTCTAAAACCTTAGGAATACTTGCTAAAGAGATAAAGCCAGGTGTAACTTCTTTATACTTAGATAAATTAGCTGAAGAATATATTCGGGATCACGGTGGCGTTCCTGGTTTTTTAGGAATGTATGATTTTCCTAATACGCTTTGCATGTCTCCCAATGACCAAGTTGTACACGGAATTCCCAATAATACACCTTTAAAAAACGGTGATATTATCTCAATTGATTGTGGTGTTTTAATGAATGATTTTTACGGTGATCATGCCTATACTTTTGAAGTAGGCGAGGTTTCCGCTGAAATAAAAAAACTTTTACAAACGACTAAAGAAAGTCTTTATGTAGGTATTGCTCAATTTAGAGCTAACAATCGGGTTGGTGATGTAGGTTATGCCATTCAGCAGTATTGTGAAAAAGAAGGCTTTGGAGTAGTTCGAGAATTAGTAGGACATGGATTGGGACATATTATGCACGAAGAACCACAAATGCCCAATTATGGACAGAGGGGAAAAGGAAAAGTATTTAAAGAAGGAATGGTGGTAGCTATTGAGCCTATGATCAATATGGGAACTGAGAAAATTAAATTTCATAAAGACGGATGGACTGTTACCACTCGTGATAACAAACCCTCTGCTCATTTTGAGCATAATGTAGCTATTATAGACGGTAAACCCCAATTGCTTTCTACCTTTAAATACATTTACGATGCATTGGGAATTAATTCGGATGAAGAAAAGTCGTTCTTATAAAAATTCTTCTTAAACTATAAAAGAAAAGCATCTTGAAAATTCAAGATGCTTTTCTTTTAATAAATTTATTATAATTAGTTAGTTTTATCCCCCAAAGTCGTCAAAACGTACATTTTCTTTTGGAACACCAAAATCATCACACATCTTTACAACGGCTTGATTCATCATCGGTGGTCCGCAGAAATAAAATTCAATTTCTTCAGGCTCATCATGTATAGACAAATAATTGTTAATCAAAGCTTGGTGTACAAACCCTACAAAACCATCTCCTTTCTCATCATGAATATCTTTCTTTTCTACCCAATTATCTTCCGGTAAAGCATCGGATAAAACCAAATAAAATTTAAAATTTGGAAATTCTTTTTCCAATGCTTTAAAATAATGGATGTAGAATAACTCTGCACGAGAACGTCCTCCATACCAATACGATACTTTACGCCCTGTTTTCATCGTATGAAACAATTCGTATAAATGAGAACGCATAGGTGCCATTCCTGCTCCACCTCCTACATAAATCATTTCCGCATCAGAATCTTCATTAATAAAAAATTCTCCGTAAGGTCCTGAAATCACACATTTATCACCCGGTTTTAAATTAAAAACATATGATGATGCTATTCCCGGATTTACATCCATCCATCCTCCTTTTTGACGGTCAAACGGAGGTGTAGCAATACGAACGTTTAGCATAATCTCACGTCCTTCTGCCGGATAAGACGCCATAGAATAGGCTCTTTCAACCAATTCCGGATTCTTCATCTTAAGATCCCATAATCCGAACTTATCCCAATCTGCTTTAAATTTATCAGGTTGGTCAGGATGATCCGTTGGATGAGCCGTAATATCCATTGTTTTATAATCAATTTCACAAGCCGGAACTTCAATTTGTATATATCCTCCTGCTCTGTAATTCATATCTTCAGGTATTTCTACAACAAATTCTTTGATAAAAGTGGCTACATTATAATTACGAACAACCGTAGCTTCAAACTTTTTAATTCCAAAAATTTCTTCCGGAATACGAATTTCCATGTCTTGTTTTACTTTTACTTGACATGCTAAACGTACGCCGTGTTGTAATTCTTTACGAGTAAAGTGCGGTGTTTCTGTAGGAAGGGCTTCACCTCCTCCTGCATCAACATGACATTCACACTGAATACATGATCCTCCTCCTCCGCAAGCAGATGGCAAAAAGATTCCTTGACCTCCGAGAGTCGATAATAATGTTCCTCCTGAAGCTACTTCAATTTCTTTTTCTCCGTTAATTTTAATTTTAACCGGTCCGGTGGAAACCAACTTTGATTTTGCAAATAAAATAATTCCTACTAATGCTAACAACAATACCAAAAAGGCTACTATTGTTGTTCCTATTAAAGCGGATGTGCTTACTTCTAATATTGTTATCATCATTTTATTTCTTCAGTTTGATTAATATAAGCGGTTATTTTCTCATCTTGTTTTGAATCTTTTACGACCGTTGCTTTCTTTTCTTCGGTTTTGGTATCATCATCGCCTCCTGTTAACATTCCACCGAAAGCCATAAAGCCTATCGCCATTAATCCGGTTAAAATAAAGGTTATACCTAATCCTCTTAATGCAGGAGGAACATTGGAATAACGTATTTTTTCACGAATTGCACCGATTGCCAAAATGGCTAAAAACCATCCTATGCCCGAACCTACACCGTATACAGTAGCTTCTGCTATATTATGAAATTCACGTTGTTGCATAAATAATGAGCCTCCTAAAATAGCACAGTTTACAGCAATTAGAGGCAAGAAAATCCCCAACTGGTTATATAATTCGGGGGAGAACTTTTCTACAATCATTTCTACCAATTGCACCATGGTTGCAATGGTTGCAATAAACAAGATGAAAGTTAAAAAGCTTAAATCATAATCGGCAAATTCAGGTCCTAACCATTTTCCTAAAGCTCCGGGTTGTAAAATATATTGATCTAACAAGTAGTTCATAGGAACGGTAACCAACATAACGAAAATTACTGCTGCACCAAGACCTACTGCTGTTGATACTTTTTTAGATACTGCCAGGTATGAGCACATTCCTAAAAATGTTGCGAATACCATATTATCAATAAAAATTGACTTAAAAAATAATTCTAAATAATCCATTATTCTTTGTTTTTAGTTATTGGTTTTTAAAATCTTCTTAGACTAAAGAAACAAAACCTTTAACGATTAATGTGTTTCGATTAAATCTTTATTTCGTGCCCTTTGAACCCAAATAATCAATCCTACTGTAATTAATGCCATTGGTGCCAATAACATAAATCCATTATTTTCATATCCTAAAGCATACAATCCTGTTTTTTCTACAGGATCTCCAAATACAGGAAATCCGAATAAGGTTCCTGATCCGAATAATTCACGGAAAAATCCTACAACAATTAAAATCAGACCGTATCCCCAAGCATTTCCCACTCCGTCCATAAATGATTGTAACGGTGTATTGTTCGGGTCTAAAGCAAAGGCTTCAAAACGTCCCATGATAATACAGTTGGTAATAATCAATCCGATAAACACAGATAATGTTTTAGCCAGATCGGGCAAATAGGCTTTTAAAGTTAAATCTACTATAATTACCAATGCTGCCACAACAACCAGTTGAACAATGATACGAATTGAAGGAGGGATAATGTTTTTCATAAAAGAAATCACCACATTTCCCAAGCCTAAAACAAACATCACTGAAATTGCCATTACGACTGATGCTTTTAACTCGGCCGTAATAGCCAAAGCGGAGCAAATTCCTAATACTTGTACCGTAATAGGATTATTATCCCATAAAGGATCTTTTATTAATTCTATATTCTTTTTTGATGCCATAATTCTATTTTTTTAAGGTTTTGAAATACGGTAAATATACTTTAATACCCGATTTCAACATTGCTGCAACACCATTACCTGTAATCGTAGCTCCTCCGATTGCATCGACTTCATTATCTGTTTTATCATTATTTGAAGGATCACCATTTGATTTAGAGACGGCTACCGCAGCGTAATTTCCACTAAGGTCATATATTTTTTCATCTTTGAAATCCTCCTTAAAATAACTTTGTGTGATGTTTGCTCCTAAACCGGGCGTTTCTCCTTTATGATCAAAGAAAACACCGTCAATCGTTTGTAAATCTTCTTTTAAAGCTACATATCCCCAAATTGCATCCCAAAGACCTGCACCACGAACAGGAATAATATACACTTTTTCCCCTCCTTTTTCAGCTATAAACAAAGGCAAACGCTGTGTTTGTCCTTTCTTAGCTCGGGCTTGTTCTTTTTTAACATCAATAAGGTATGCTTCGTGATCTTCTGTTACATTAGTTCCTTCAATCACGTATTGTTTTTTAATATTTTCTTCAAATTTTTCTGTTGCATTAGAACGATCTGCTTCAACACCTATTGAAGATAAAATATCCATTTGTGCTTTTACTTTATCATTGTTTTCACGCATTTCTTTGGTTAAACTTGCAAAACCTGCTAAAAGCGAACCTACTATTATTACCATAATAACAGCAAATACTATCGTATATATATTGGAATCTTTTTTTGCCATGATTATGCTATTTTAGTTTTTAAACGTTTCATTCTTCTTTTTATATTGGCTTGAACCACATAATGATCAATAGTTGGTGCAAATACATTCATCAGCAAGATTGCCATCATAACTCCCTCCGGAAAAGCCGGATTGAAAACACGTATCATCACACTGATAAATCCTATTAAAAACCCATAAATAATTTTTCCCGTATTGGTTTGAGAAGCCGATACCGGATCGGTAGCCATGAACACGATACCAAAAGCCAAACCTCCTACCAGTAAATGCTGCCAAAAAGGAAAGCTCATCAATCCGAAGAATTTACTTCCTTCAGGTACAAAATCGGTTCCTGCCACGCCATTAAAAATTAATCCCATTACTACAGCTCCCACTATGGCTGAAAGCATGATTCGAGCACTTCCTACGCCTGTATAAATCAACCATAAGGCTCCTATCAGAATAAACAAAACAGAGGTTTCTCCTACAGAACCCGGAACCGTTCCAATAAACATATCCATTATTGAATGATGTTCCAACGGATTTCCGTTACCTGCCAAAGTCCCCAAAATGGTTTCACCTGAAATGGCATCTACACCATAATTCTGAGGGTTTACACCTCCGTGTACCCATACTTTATCTCCTGACATCCATCCTGCCCAGTTAAAAAATAAAAAGGCTCGAATAGTTAATGCCGGATTTAAAACATTCATTCCCGTTCCTCCAAAAATTTCTTTTCCGATAATTACTCCGAAAGCAACTGCTACTGCTAACATCCAAAGAGGGACATCAACCGGAACGATTAACGGAACTAACATTCCTGTTACTAAATAGCCTTCTTCTACTTCGTGTTTTTTTATTGTAGCAAAAATAAATTCAATTCCTAATCCAACACCGTAAGAAACCAATAATAAAGGTAATACTTTGGATGCCCCGACTAAGAAATTATCCATTGTTAAAAACTCAGCTGTTCCATTGATAGCCAAATGGTGTTGATAACCTGCATTAAAAATACCAAAAATCAAACATGGAACTAATGCCATGATTACCGTATTCATAATACGTTTTAAATCTGCAGCATCGCGAATATGCGTTCCGGATTTTGTCGTACTGTTTGGTAAATAAAGAAACGTATGCAAGGCGTTGAATCCTTGCTCCAACTTGGTTCCTTTATATTTCTGTTTTAAATTATGTAAATTTTGTTTTAATCCCATTTTAAAAATTATATAAATTAACCAACTTCTTTAATCATTAAATCCAATCCTTTCCGAATAATTTGCTGATGATCTTGTTTTGAAATACAAACATATTCTGTTAAGGCAAAATCTTCCGGAGCTACTTCATAAATTCCTAAAGCCTCCATTTCATCAATATCTCTAACCAAAACGGCTTTCATCAATTGCAAAGGATAAATATCCAGAGGAAATACCTTTTCATATTCTCCTGTTATTACAAAAGCTCTATGCTCTCCATTCGTATTGGTATTCAAATCGTATTTTTTATTTGGTGTTAAGAACGAAAATAATGTAGCTCTTGATAAACTAAATTTTTTAGGTTGTGGTTTGTTCCATCCAAAGAAATCATAATCATCTCCTTCAGGAATTACGGTGATTTGATTATCATAATACCCCAAAGCATCTTCTTTAGACATTTTTGCTCCGGTTAATACATTCCCGCTAATAATACGATAATTTCCTTGTTTCAAGTTCCCTGCTACAATATCACTTATTACCGCTCCTTGTTTCACTTTTACATAAGAAGGCGATTTTATACCGGAACCTGTTAAAGCAACCAAACGTTCTGCATTGAATTTACCTGTTAAAAACAACTCTCCGATTATGGCAACATCTTCGGCTCTTACCACCCAAACTTTTTCTCCTTTATTGATAGGATCAATTTTTGCTATTTGTGTAGAAACCAAACCTACCGGATGTTTCCCGTCTGCTTTATGGATTTCTACTCCTGCCACCTGAGGAAATACATTTGATGATTTTCCAATCGTCAGATGTACTTTCCCTTCTGTTAGTTTAGTTAAAACGGTAAATCCTGCTTTCAATGCTTCCTCCTTTCCTGCTAATATAAAATCCATATCGGGTGCTAATGGAGCAGAATTAATGCCTGATACAAAAACAGCTTTTGGTTGATCATCCGGAGATGCAATTACATCATAAGGCCTTTGTTTAATAAACGGCCAACACCCTGAAGATGTTAAATGATTGATTACTTGTTCACGGTTCATAGAAGCAGGTTCTTTGATTCCAAAATCCTCATAAGCCTGCTCTGCGTCAGCTAAAACTTTAATTTCTAAAATTTTTCGTTTCTCACCTCGCTTCACTTCAATTACCTCTCCGCTTACCGACGAAGGGAATAACACTTTAGCATTTCCTTTAGCAAAAAATACAGGTGATCCGGCTTTTACCTTATGACCTTGTTTTGCTATTAGTTTTGGAATAACCCCATGAAAATCATCAGGGCGTAAAGCATAAACTTTTGAAGCGGGTAACTCTTTGGATGCCAATTCGGCCTCACCGACCAATTTAATATCCAACCCTTTTCTTATACTGATGTCTTTTGACATTTGAAAGTTTATTGTTTAAATTATTATTTTATAAAAATGACCACAAATTTAATTTTATTATTGAAATATATCAAATTCTTATTTCAAAAAGGAAAGGCATTTTCTTTCAAAAATGCCTTAATCTATTAATTTAGAATTATTCTAAACAAAAACATGATATATGTTATGTTTTCTACTGTTTTATTCTATTTTGATACGCCATCCGAATGGATCATTTTGAACTCCGGTTTGAATTCCTACCAAACGACTTTTGATCTTCATTGCGATACTTTCTTCTTCTGAAAGCAAATTTAACTTCAATTCTTCTTTTTTATAACCAACTGATTTGTAAAGAATAAGAACGACAGCTGTTCCGCAACCAAACATTTCTTTGATTGTTCCGGATTTAATTCCTGTAATCACCTCCTCAACGGCGATCGGTCGTTCTTCAATTTTTAGACCTAATTCCTTCCCGATTTCTATTACACTACGGCGAGTTACCCCATTCAGAATAGTTTCGGTTGCAGGAGCTGTAACCAATTTATTTTCATAACGTACAAAAACATTCATGGTTCCTGATTCTTCTATGAAAGAATGTGTTGCAGCATCTGTCCACAAAATCTGGTCAAAGCCTTCTTTCCGAGCTTCTTCAGTTGGAAAAAATGAAGCGGCATAATTTCCTGCTGCTTTTGCATAGCCCACTCCCCCACTGGCTGCACGGGAATAATAATCGGCGATTTTTATTTTCAAAGGTTCACTATAATACGTTTGAGCAGGAGAACATAAAATCATAAAAGTATATTCTGTCGAAGTTGTTGCTTTTAACATAGCTTCAGAAGCAAATACAAACGGGCGTAAATACAACGATGAACCTTCCTCTGTCGGAATCCAATTTCGATCTAAATCAACCAAAGTTTTTAATCCTTCCATAAAAAGGTCTTGCGGTAACTCAGGCATATTCAAACGTTTGCAGGACTCATTGATTCTAATAAAATTGTCTTTTGGTCTAAATAAAAAGACTTCGTCATTCTTATTACGATATGCTTTCATTCCTTCAAAAACAGCCTGACCATAATGTAATACTTGTGCAGCAGGCGAAATTGTAATATTCCCATAAGGTTTAATTATCGGATTATTCCATTTCCCTTCTTTATACTCCACGATCAACATATGATCGGTAAAATTTTTACCGAATGCTAAATCCTTAAAAGAAACACCTTCTAATTTAGATTTTTCTACTTTTTGTATTGTTACATTCATTATTTTTGCTGTTTTTTCAAATATACTTCTTTTGATTTAAAATAAGATGGTATTCAAATTTTGAATTAATAAAAAAAAATATGAAAATTTATGTTTTATTTAAAAAAGGATGTTTTATTCATCCCTTTTTTACGAAAACCATCCATTAAATCATTATTTAAATAAAAATTATTAAAAAAAGAACTTATTCGTACCTTTGATTGTTATTTGATGACACTTAAAAGAAAAATTATTACCACGGCTGATGGTTCTTCATCCATTCAAATAGAAGAATGGAACGAGCAATATCACTCCAAACACGGAGCTATCCAAGAGGCTCAACATGTTTTTATTCAAAATGGATTTAATAAAATTAAAAATATCCATAAAACGATTTCTATTTTAGAGATTGGTTTTGGAACCGGATTGAATTGTTTTTTAACTTTAATTGAAGCTCAAAAACACCTTGTAAATATTCAATATACAGGAATCGAAAAATATCCGATTACTCAAAAAGAATGGGAAGCATTAAACTACCTGAGTAAAATTAAAAACGGATCGTTATTTGAGAAAGAATATTCCCTGCTTTTTCATCAAAACTGGGAAATTCCTCAACATATTACACCTACTTTTTCATTAACCAAAAAAAAGTTAGATTTTTTTGACATCCCATATAATTATCAATATGATCTTATTTATTTTGATGCTTTTGGTTTTCGGGTTCAGCCTGATTTATGGAATCAAAAAATGTTTGACCACATGTATCAATTAACTGCTAAAAACGGAATATTAATTACATACGCAGCTAAAGGAAGTGTACGAAGAGCAATGATTCAATCAGGTTTTAAAATAGAACGTTTACCAGGTCCTCCTGGAAAACGAGAAATGTTACGTGCTCAAAAATTAAGATAAAAGGTACAATCGTATCGCTTATTGACAATAAAACGTATATTAAATAATTGTGTTTGTTTCAATATTTTTTATATTTTTGTAAAAATTTTAATGAAAAATTAGATTCTTTTAACTTTTCTGTCTGAAAATTATTTCTTATTTGTTATTATTTTCTATCATCTCGATATTAAAATATAAGACAGGTTTTACATACTGTTTTTTATTGAGAGGTAGCGTTGTTATAATTAGTTAAATAAGAATATGGTATGAAGAAAAATTTACTTTTTTTATTTTTTGGGTTGTTGGGAAGTCATTGCTGTTCGCAAGCATACGGTAATTTTCCTTATTTTCAACCTTTTAACTCAGGATCAAGACCTACTGAAATTGTAGCCTCAGGTCACACCTCTTTCAATTCAAATGGCTTACAACTGACTTCTGCTGCAAGAGACCAATTTGGAGCAGCTTATGTCAATAGTTTAAGCTTTGGTTCTGACGTTGGAATTGATATTGAATTTGAATACGATTTCTACGGAGGAAGCATGCAGTATAATAGATATGGCGATGGTCTTGCCATGTTTTTATTTGACAGCAAAAAAAACACTTCTATCGGATCGAATGGAAGTGGGTTAGGCTATTCTTATAACCGTTCTAATAAAAGGAATTTTTCAAATAAAAGAAAACGTGGAATTATAGGAGCTTATTTAGGAATTGGGTTTGATTTGTTTGGAAATTTTCATAAACAAAGATATCAGGGAGAATCACGAAGAAATGGTATGGTAAACACCAGTGGTTCTGACATGATTACACTGCGAGGAGCCGAAGGATTGGTATCAAAAGTAAATAATACAAATTATGTTAGTGGTTATGGAGATGGTTTTTTTGGTTATCCTGTTTTAATAACACGTTCGACTTCAGGTAGTCAATCAGCAATACTTAATCCCCATACCGGTTCTTATTCTAATTCCTCAGGTCTTAGCAGTTTTTCTTTAAGAGGAGATACTTTAAAACCTACTCCCGGAAAAGCAGGATATCGAAAAGCTTTTATTAATATACGTCCTCATTCTTCCGGGGGATTTAATATTACCGTTAAAATTCAACACGAAAATACCATTACAACTGTAATTAACAATTACCATTATCCTTTACAGGTTACTTATGTAGAGAATGCAAATTCTTGGGATAATGACGCCTATATTGGTGGTAGCTCACCTTCTGGTTCTAACTCAACACACACTCTTAACACAACTCCTCCGCAATATTTTAAAATTGGTTTCTCTGCTTCAACTGGAGCTACCTCTCAAATACATTTATTACGCAATTTACGAATTACACTCCCTTATGCTGCAACAGCAGGTGATGATTCTACAACCATCTGCGGTGGGAATAACGCAACTATTAGTATTTTGACAAATGACAAGATTTACACAGGAACTACTGTAAATCCAGTAGAAGTTACTGATCCTCCGGTCGATGCTATTCATTTCAACTTTTGTGATAATTCAGGAAATTCATTAGGAAATAGTCATCATTCTTCTCAAGGAATATGGGCTTATGATTCCTCTACCGGAAAGGTTACCTTCACACCTGACGCAGGATTTACCGGTACAGCTACCATAAAATATTATATCCAAGCAAAATCAGGTGATTTTTCCAATGATAGCGGTTACCGATCAACTCCTGCAACTATTACCGTAACCATTCATGCAAGTCCTGGTATCCCTGTAATAAACTGTAACTCTTCAACCGTTACAAATTATGATTCCTCAGTAGGTTATACTTTCAACCCGAAAGGTCCTGTCATAAATTCTTCAGGAGTTATTACAGGATTAAATTCTAATACTGCTTATACCCTAACGGCTACCAAAAACTCATGCAGTGCCTCTACTTCTTTTACATGTACTTATGCTTGTTACAAAAATCCTGTAACAACCGGTACAACTTTAGACACAAATCAAGGCATTTCCTCTTTGCAAAGAATAGCAGGTTCTGGTGGAGATCATTGGCCTATAGTAAGAAAAGGAGGGCATTTGGCTTTGGAATCCCAAACCAAAGGGTTTGTAATCAATCGATTGACTACAAATCAAAAAAACACCCTACAAGCAACTCATTTAATCAAAGGAATGGTTGTGTATGATACAAATTTACATTGTTTGAATATATATGATGGATCCGACTGGAAATGTTTTTTAACGCCTGCTTGTCCGGATTAAATTCTTTAACTAAACTATAATTAGAAATAAAAAATACAAAAAATGAATCCGTATAAAAAATATAAAAAAACGATCATTACTTTAATAACCGTATTCTCTGTATCCACATTTTATGCTCAGGTACTTATAGGTACAGGTAAATCCGATGTAAGCAATACCTCTGTATCATTGGAATTCGGTACAGGAAATAGAGGATTGATTTTACCCTATGTTACAGCCGTAACAAACGTTACCAATGCTGTTGATGGAACTTTAGTACTGGATTCTACTGACAAAAAGGTAAAATACAAAGCCAACGGTGCTTGGATCGATTTATCAAATGGTGCAGCTACAACTAATTCAATACCGACAGGAATACAAGATTCAAAAACAGAAAAACTCGATGCTAAAGTATCGATAGGCACTGCTATTTCCACTACACCGGGGATATTGGTATTAGAAGATGCCAATAAAGCCATGGTTTTACCAAGTATGGAAAGTCCGCATCTCAATATTATCAATCCTGCTCCCGGAATGATCGCTTATGATACGCTTAAAAACCTCTTGGTTGTTTTTAACGGTTCACAATGGAGCTTCTGGAAACCTTAATCTATTTTTAAGTAAACCTAAAAAAGGCTGTGTCTTTAAAACATAACTACTGTCCAAGTCGGTGGTTTCTTTAAAATTCAATAAAATTTTACTCATATAATGTGATTCATATAACATACAACCATATGTTATATACTCCATAAATTTGCTTAAAAAAAATTGAAAAATGAAAAAAATTTACTCTCTAACATTATCCATAATGTTAAGCATCATTTTAAAAGCTCAGGTGGGGATAAATACAGACTCACCAAAAACAACCTTAGATATAAACGGAGAATTAACCATACGAAATACGCCTATAGAAGATGGAAAATTCTATGACTTAGGAATCAACGATGATGGATTAATTGTTAAAAAGAGTGAATATATAACTTCTTATAGCACTTATTTAGGATATGATCCAATGGCTTCAACCCACGAAGAAATACTCCCTTTCACATTAGAAGACGGATACATCATGAAAATTGATGGTGTATCAATAGGAGGATGTTATGGAGTTATGGTAAATTTCACTTTTAACTTTATAGGAAACACGTTTATAGGAGGAAAAATTCAAGGTGGGGATAAACCTGAAGTAATTCTTACCGGTAGCAACTCAATTTATGGTACACCTTTAGAAAAGATAGCAAATGCCTCCGGCTGTACTCCTTCCGGACATACTTTGACACTCGTTAATAATAATCAGATCCGTGTCTCTTTTCATGATGAGCCTACATATTATCCTAATGCAGGGGTTTTTGTGATTTATAACTTTGAAAAAGTAAAACAGGTAAAATAGTTTTTGCAACAAACTAATCATCATTTTAATTGTAGAAATTCTATTTTAAAATTTCTTCCAAAACATCTCCATGGCTACCGTTTGGAATAGTAATCTGAATTAATTGTGAAACCGTAGGTGCAATCTGGGTAATCACTTTTCTTGACGATGTCTGCCCTTTTTTGATTCCCCATCCATACCATAAATTAGGGACATGCGTATCATACGAATAGGTTGTCCCGTGAGTAGTTCCTACACTATAGTATTCCATATAAGCAGGGTCTAACAAAATCACCAAATCACCGTTTTGTTTGGGGTCAAAACCTCTTTCTATCATTTGCAAGTGGTAATCTGTAACGGAAGAAGCCAAAATTTCTTTTCGGGTATAGGCTCGTTTTACAAATTTTTCTTTTTGTGCAAAATATTTTACATCATCAACTATTGCATCATAATCTAACTTTTTTTCGTGGATTACATCTTCATTTAAAAAAATATTCTGATTGGAATAATCTTCCAATAAATCGTATCCATAAGAATCTTTAAGATGTTTTTTTAATTTTTTCTTAAAATCTTTCGATTTCAGATTTTTTACATCGTACTTCATACTGCGTAAATGATTCGGATTTTCAGCTCCGGCATGATCTGCCGTTAAAAAAAGCAGGTATTCTCCCTTTCCGACTGTTTTATCCAACTGTTTTAATAAAGAGGCAATCGTTAAATCAAGACGTAAATAAGTGTCTTGAATCTCCATAGAGCGAGGTCCGAAAGCATGTCCCACCTTATCTGTGGATGAAAAACTAATGGCTAAAAAATCCGTTATATTATCTTTTCCTAAATTTTCATGTTCTAAAGCTTCTAAAGCAAAATCCAATACCAAATCATTGCCGTAAGGAGTCGTCTGAATTTGATCTATTCCACCTTCAGCTGTTATTTCTTTTAAATTGTAAGGAAACGTAGGCGTTGTTTTGGATTTGAAAATAAATTCATACGGATTATCATCCGCTATGCTTTCGTTATACACAGACGGATCTCTTAACAAATTCCAACCTTTCTCAATATATTCTTGTATTTTTCCTGATTCATTAAATTCAGTTGCCCACTTCGGAAACGTATCCATATAATACGTTGAAGTCATAAAATTACCGGATTTGCTCATCCAGTAAGCTACATCAGCAAAATGACCTACGGGTAAAATAGCTCCTCGATCTTTAATACTAACTCCAATCACTTTCCCTTTTTGATTGGTAGCCAATTTCAATTCATCGGTTATCGTCGTAGATTTTAAATTAAGAGGCGACATTTTTCCTTCTTTTCCGGAATAGCCTAACCCCGAAACAGAAGGATCATCGGTACAATACATTTGTTTTTTTAAAGATTTATTATACCATTTGTTTCCAACAATTCCATGAACGGCAGGTGTTGTACCGGTATAAACAGAGGAATGTCCGGGTGCGGTAAATGTCGGCATGTAATTATAATGTGTATTTTTAAAATTATATCCTTTGTTTAATAATCGTTTAAAACCCTCATTTCCAAAATCATTATAATAGCGATCAAGGTATTCATAACGCATTTGGTCTACAATAATTCCTACGACTAACTTGGGACGCTTAACTTGTGAAACAAGAAATGTTCCTATTAAAACAAAAAATATGGATGCAATTGTTTTTTTCATGTATAAAAATATTTTCTGTCTGCAAGTTAAAAACTTTCATAAAAACCTTAAATAAAAAATGTCTCAAAATAAAATAATTTTGAGACACTTAAAAAAGACAAATAAAGAACGACTAAATAAAACACTAATGTTTTTTAAATCACTATATTAACAACACTAAACTTTCTGCTTACTATTATAATGATTGTTTTTCAATGCCAAAAATAAAACAATTTAGATTGATTCCAAATAAATTTTTATTTGGAATAACTACAAATAATTATCATATTTGTATCAATAAATGAAGAAGTTCTTTTATATTATTCTAATACCGAAAGGTTTAAAGTAATAAATTTTGTTCTCAAATTTTGATTTTAGTTATATCATAGCTCTAAATGGATTTAGTTTAGGGCTATTTCATTTTAAAGATATGTCTTTATCAGCCCGATAAGCTTCAATAATTTTTTTCACCAATTTATGCCGAATCACATCTTTTTCATCAAATTTCACAAACCCGATTCCTTCCACATCTTTTAAAATATGCATAGCATTAACCAAGCCCGATCGTTGTTTTAAAGGCAAGTCAATTTGCTCCGGATCACCGGTAATAACAAAGTAAGCATAACGCCCCATACGGGTTAAAAACATTTTCATTTGAGCCAAAGTAGTATTTTGAGCTTCATCTAAAATAACAAAAGCATTATCTAAGGTTCGTCCTCTCATAAAAGCCAAAGGTGCAATTTCAATAATTCCGTTTTCTATATATTCCGTTAATTTTTTGTTAGGAATCATATCACGAAGAGCATCATATAAAGGCTGTAAATACGGATCTAATTTGTCTTTCAAATCTCCGGGAAGAAATCCTAAATTTTCACCGGCTTCAACCGCAGGGCGTGTGATTACAATGCGTTTAACTTTTTTATTTTTTAGGGCTTGAACAGCCAAAGCTACTGCTGTATATGTTTTTCCGGTTCCGGCAGGACCTAAAGCAAAAACCATATCTTTTTCATTCATTTTATCAATAAATTCTTGCTGGGTTTCGGTTTGGGGCTTAATTATTTTTCCGGAAACACCATGCACAATAACGTCATCTATGTGCTGGTGTTTTTTTACATTTTCAGTCATTACAATATTTTCCACATCGTTTTCGGATAATGTATTATAATGACTCAAATGATTCATTAAATTTTTAACTTTTTCTTCAAAAACATGTAGAATATCTTCAGGACCGAAAGCTTGAATTACATGATCTCGCCCTACAATTTTTATCTTCGGAAAATAGGTTTTCAGTAACTTAAAATTTCGATTATGTTCTCCATAAAATTCACTTAAACTGATTTCGTTAAGTTCTATGATTAATTCATTCAAAATATTCAAATTTTAGATTACATTTGTACTAAGAACAAAAATAAGCATTATTCAATTACTGCCTGATTTTTTATGGCTATTATAACCCTAACAACAGATTTTGGATTGAAAGACCATTTTGTAGCTGTGGTAAAAGGAGCTATTTACACGGAACTTCCTGAAGCTAAAGTTGTAGATATAACTCATCTAATCAGTCCGTTCAATATATATCAAACAGCCTATATTTTGAATAATTCTTATAAATATTTTCCAAAAGGGAGCATTCATATTATAGGAGTAGATGCCGAAGAAAATCCAAATAAAAAACATATTGTTGCCAAAGTTGATGACCATTATTTCATTTGTAGTGACAATGGGGTTTTGTCGCTTATTGCTTATGAAATAAAACCGGAATTAATTATTGAAATTAATTTTGAACGTTTTCAAAAAGCAGGTATTTTTCCTACAAAAGATATTTTTGTAAAAACAGCCTGTCATATAGCACGCGGCGGGCAAATAGGTATATTGGGACGAAAGATTGAAAAACACAATGAATTATCGGGACTTCAACCTATAGTAAAGAAAAATTCAATTATAGCAAGTGTTATTTATATTGATAATTTTGGAAATGTAGTGGTTAATTTGAAAAAAAAACGATTTCAAAAAATCGGGAAAGGGAGAAAATTTGAAATATGGCTTCCCAGAAGTTATAAATTTATGAAAATTCATGATCGGTACTCTGATATAGAAGGAAATGATTATGGAAATATCATCCATCACGGAACAGGGATGGCGTTGTTTAATTCTTCAGGGTTTTTAGAAATCGCCATTTATAAAAGCAATTTACAAACCGTTGGAGGAGCAAGCACTTTATTAGGATTAAATTATCGCGATAGTATTACCATTAATTTTTTATAACATGATTTCATACGGAGGAGAATTTTACAATATCATCAAAGCCATACACATTATTTTTATGGTTAGTTATTTTGCAGGAATTTTCTATATGGTTCGCTTATTTATTTATCATACAGATACTCAAACAGAAGATGAACCCAAAAAAACAATTTTACAGCAACAATTTATCAAAATGGAAGGCTTGTTGTGGAATATCATTACAGTTCCTGCATTTGTTTTAATGGTATTAACCGGATTACTTTTACTCATAACCAATTGGGAAACTATATTTAAAGGTGCTGCATGGATGCACATTAAATTAACTTTTTTAATAACACTATTCGTCTATCAATTTCTTTGTTGGAAGATTATCAGACAATTAAAAAACAATATTTTCAATTATACTTCTTTACAACTAAGATTATGGAATGAAGTTGCTACCGTTATTTTATTTGCCGTTGTTTTTGCTGTTGTTTTAAAACATCAATTTATTAACAATTGGTATTGGGCTTTGGGTGGTTTGTTATTTTTTGCTGTACTAATTATGCTCATTGTACGTTTAGTTAAGAAAGTAAGGGGTTAGATTACTCAATTTGATATAAAAATGTTTTCATTATATAAAAAAGAATTAACACCGTTTTTCGGAAACACATCAGGATATATTGTTGTAAGTATATTCATCATTTTTTGTACCCTATATTTATTCTTTTTTGAAAATGATTTTAACATCCTCAACGGAGAAATTGCTTCCTTAGACTCTTTCTTTACCATAGCTCCATGGGCTTTAATCTTTATGATTCCTGCTTTAACCATGCGTTCTTTTGCAGAAGAAAGGCAAACAGGAACCATAGAATTGCTCTTTACCCAACCATTATCCAAAAAAAGTATTACAATAACAAAATACGGAGCTGTTTTAACCGTAGCTCTATCAGCCCTATTATTAACATTATTTTTTCCTTATAGTATTCAACAACTAACCTATTTAGACCAACCGTTGGATTGGGGAATTATTTTTTCAGGTTATATCGGATTAATCTTTTTAGCATCAAGCTTTGCTGCAATAGGCATCTTTATTTCCTCCATAATGAAAAACAGTATCACAGCATACTTATGTGGTGTCTTTAGCTGTTTTTTCATTTATTTCGGTTTTACGAACTTAGCTTCATATAATCTCTTCGGTTCAAATGATTACATCATAGATCAACTAGGCTTTTACAGCCATTACACCACTTTTATAAAAGGAATTATCAGTTTTAAAAGTGTTTTCTACTTTATGTTAATTATCTTTTTCTTCTTGACAAGCACCTACTTCTCTATAAAATCTTCTAAAAAAAAATATATACTATTACTCTTTCCTCCTATCATTTTAACGCTTTTATTTTTTAATTTTTGGAGATTGGATATTACGCAAGACCAACGATATACGCTTTCCGGCATTACAGAAAAAGTGACTAAAAAAATAGAAAATCCCGTCAAGTTTGAAATCTATTTAGAAGGTGATTTTCCGGCAGATTTAAGAATGTTTCATAACGAAATCAAACGAACATTACAAGAATTACAACAAATTAATTCTCATATTGAATTTGAATTTGTTGATCCGTTTCGTGATGAGAATACTACTAAAAAATTAAATGACCAAAAAATAAACGCTATCGTAAAAAGAGTAAAAACCGACAAAGGAACACAAGAATTTTACATATATCCGTATGCTAAAGCCGTTTATCAAGGAAAACAATGGGTCTTTCCACTTATAAAAAACATAAATTTACCTGTTGAAAATAACATGGAAGATTTAGAATTTATTTTTACAAAAGCATTGTCAGAAATCACAAAAAATTCTAAAAAAAAGATAGGAATTTTCGTACATCATGGCGAATTTGACCCGAAAACCCATCAAACTTTTTATAAAATTTTAGATAACCGATATGATGTAAAACCGTTTGTTCCTCTTTCAAAAGAACATTTAACCTCTGAAGAAGCCCAAAAATTAAATGATTTTGACATCGTATTGATTGTAGATCCACAAAATACGTTCTCCGATACAGACCGAGAAGCCGTAGATCAATTCATCATGAACGGAGGAAAAACGTTGTGGTTAATCGACGGCGTTAATACAGAAATCGATAGCTTATACCAAACGGGAAAATCAACCGTTCTTGCCAAAGATTTAGGATTAACCCAACTACTTTTTAGATACGGTGTTCGTGTTAATCCTACTTTAATCAGAGATTTTTCTCAGAGTGCTTCATTAAGTTTAATTACGGATGAATACAACGGAAATCCTGTTTTTACGGATTTTAAATGGTATTATTACCCGCTGAGTAATTATTCTCCATCGAAAAATCCCATTGTTGAAAACATTGCTCCTGTGCGATTTGAATTTGTAAGTACAATGGATACCTTAAACATTTCCGGAATAAAAAAGGAAATCTTGTTGGCTACTTCAGAAACCACCGCTGTTCAGGGAACTCTTTCTGAAGTTAATTTGGCCTCCGTTGATTTAGAACCTAATTTATCAGAATTTGATAAAAAAAATCAAATTATGGCGGTTTTATTGGAAGGAACATTTACTTCGGCTTTTAAAAATCGGGTGCATTCTTTTGATTTTAAATATGAAAATCAATCACCGGAAAATAAAATGATTGTTGTAGCAGACGGAGATATAGCAAAAAGCTCCGACAATCAAATAATAGGAGGAAACAGAAGCCATTTTATTTATGGGAATGAAGATTTTTTGCTCAATTCTATTGAATATCTTTTAGATAACGATGCTATTTTTCTACTCAAAAACAAAACTTTTGATATTCAATTTTTAGATCCTGAAAAATTACAAAATACCAAATCTTTTTGGAAATGGTTTAATTTAACACTTCCCTTAATCGTTTTATGGATCGTATGCCTCATTATTACAAAAACACGATATGTTAAATATTGTAAATAGTTTTTCATCCATGAAAAGATAAATTTTATCTTTAACTTTATGCCAATAAACAAAAAACATATTTAAAAGTATTTAGATAATTAAATCTTTAGAATTATAAATTATTATGGTTAGAGCATATAGGTTTCTCTTTACATTAAGTTTAGCTATTACACTTTTCTTACTGGTAATCATTACACTACTAAATAAAAAACAAGCACAACTTAATAAAAGTGAAATAAAACAATATAAATCATTCAAATTATCCGAAGAGTTACGAAGCAGTTCCGATAATCTAACCCGATTTTGCCGAACTTATGTATTAACAGGTGATTCCATTTGGGAAAAGAAATTTTGGGAAGTATTGGCAAGACGGAACGGAAAAATTCCTCGTGCAGACGGAAAAACTATTTCATTAAGAGACAGTATGATGAAAATCGGTTTTTCAGAGGAAGAAATACAATTATTTAATTTATCAGAAAGTAATTCCAACGAATTAGTTAAGGTAGAAACTGCTGCATTTTATGCCATAAAAGGCATTTTTAGAGACAGCTTAGGTAATTTTATCATAAAAAAAGCCCCTGAGCCTGAATGGGCAAGAGAAATTCTTTTTAACAATGACTTTCATGTAGCCAAAGAATCAATCATGCTTCCGATACATCAGTTTAACGAAAGCGTTGATAAACGAACCGTATCTGAAATTAAAAAGATAAAAAAAGAAGTTGAAACCTTAACCTATGTTTTGATTGTCTTAATTATCAGCTTAATTGGAATTTTAATGTTTTTCGGCGTCTTAATACAAAATAAAATCAGAAAACAAAACCAATATGAAAACGACTTAAAAAGAGCTAAAAAAAAGGCGGAAGAAAGTGCTGAATTTAAATCCGTGTTTTTAGCAAACATGAGCCATGAAATAAGAACACCTCTAAATGCAGTCATAGGTTTTGCCAATCAACTAACACAGTTTTATAAAGAAGATGAATTGTATCAAAAATATATAAAAATTGTAAAAAACTCAGGAGAACATTTATTGAATTTAATTAATGATATTTTAGAAATTTCTAAAATTGAAGCCAATCAATTAACCATTAAAAAATCTAATTTTTTCATTCATAAAATGATGGATGAAGCATTTGAATTATTTTCAGCTTACAAAAAAAATCTAGGAAAAGATGATGTCGAATTAATTTTAACAAAAGATCAAAAAGCTGACATTGCTATTTTTTCAGACGAAACTAAACTCAAACAAGTTTTAACCAACTTGATTAACAATGCTTTAAAGTTTACGCATAAAGGATCCATCGAGATAGGTTATAAAATTGAAAAAGCAAAACAAGAAATTCTTTTTTACATCAAAGATACAGGCTTGGGAATCCCTGAAAAACAAAGAGAAACCATTTTTAAACGTTTTTTGCAGTCTGATCAAACTATAGATGAAAATGCAAAAGGGACAGGACTTGGATTGGAAATTTCCCAAGCCATTATAAATGCTTTAGATGGAAAAATATGGGTAGAATCTGAATTAAACAGGGGAAGTACTTTTTATTTTACAATTCCCTTAATTGAAGTTCAAGATTTTCAAAAATCACAAGAACAAAAAGAAATTGTGGATGTAAAATCCAAGAAAATTTTAATAGCAGAAGACAGTGATGTAAATTTTTTACTTTTAGAACTGTTTTTAAAGAATCAAAATCATGAAATTATTCGGGTAACAGACGGAATTGAAGCTGTTAAAACAATGAAAACAGATTCTACTATTGATTTAATTTTAATGGATATTCGAATGCCAAAACTAAACGGATGGGAAACCATCAAAAAAATCAGAAAATTTAATACCGATATTCCTATAATTGTTCAGACTGCCAACAGTTTTGACAGTGATTTAGAAGAAAGTCTAAAAGTGGGTGCCACCGATTTTATCTCAAAACCCATCAGAAAAGAAGAATTATTTAAAAAAATTAATAAAATTTTTTCTAATCTTGAAAAATAAAAAGATTATTTTGTACCAAAAAATAATATAATTTGAAAACAAAAGCTTCTATTATTCAATCTTTTCAAGAAAAGCTACCTCATATCCAACATGATTTTGATAAAGATCAATTGGAACAATACGGCAAAGATGCTGCTTCTTTTTTTAAAGTCGATGCCTCCTTAATCATTTTTCCAAAAAATACTAACGAGGTTGCTGATATTATACGATGGGCTAATCAGGAAAAAACAGCCATAGTACCTTCCGGCGGACGAACCGGACTCTCCGGAGGAGCGACTGCTACAAATAACGAGGTAGTTCTTTCACTGGAAAAAATGAATCGGGAAATTCAATTTAATGAAGAAGAACAAACCATTGAAATCGAAGCAGGAATGATTACACAGGTTTTACAAGAAAAAGCAAAAGAAAAAGGATTGATTTTTCCTATTGATTTTGCAGCCGTAGGCTCAAGCCAAATAGGAGGAAATATAGCCACTAATGCAGGAGGAGTCCACGTAATTCGTTACGGAATGATTCGTAACTGGATTACAGGATTAAAAGTAGTTACAGGAAAAGGTGAAGTTTTAAATTTAAATAAAGGTTTGATTAAAAACAATACAGGTTATGATTTGAAAAATCTTTTTATAGGAAGCGAAGGAACATTAGGAATCATTACAGAAGCTACTATTCAGTTAACTCAAGCTCCACAAAAAAAATATACTTTCCTATTGGGTTTTAATCAGCTACATACCTCATTAACACTCTTAAAATGGTTTAAATCAGAAGTTGAATTATCTGCTTTTGAGTTTTTTTCGGATCAAGCACTTCAATATGCCTTGGATGAAGGCGGAGTTAAATTTGCAATGGAAAACAGGACATTATTTTATGTTATTGTAGAGTTTGAAAAACTATTAAATCCGTTGATTTCTACAAAAGAAGAAACAGAAAATTATATCACAAAAAAACTTTTTGCATTGGATTTAATTCAAGATGGAATTGTGGCTCAGAGTGAAGAGGAACGGACGAAAATTTGGAAACATCGGGAAAATATTCCTTCGGCAATCAACCGTTTTTTACCTTACAAAAACGATGTCTCTGTCAGGATTTCCCATATTCCGAAATTTATAAAAGATTTGGAAAAATTAACAGGTTGTGAATATCCAGATTTGAAAATTGTTTGGTTTGGTCATCTCGGAGATGGAAATTTACATCTCAATATTTTAAAAACCAAAAATTTATCATTAGAAGAGTTTGAGCATACATGCAACCTAATTAGTATAAAAATTTATCAATTAATTAAAAAATTCAACGGAAGTATTAGTGCAGAGCATGGTGTAGGTTTAATAAAAAAGAAGCATCTTCATTTTACAAAAAGCCAAGAAGAAATAGAGTATATGAAACAGATTAAAGCTGTTTTTGACCCCAATTGCATTTTAAATCCGGGAAAAATCTTCTAAGTTTAATCATTAAATTTTAAACTGTTAATAAATAAAAAGAGAAACACTTATACAATTATGGTAAAAAAAGTATCTTTGCCAAATATTGAAAATTTATCTCACAATGAAATTTATTGTTTCAAGTTCCGAATTATTAAAACAATTACAATTATTAAGCGGTGTTATTAACAGTAACAACACATTACCTATATTAGATAATTTTTTATTTGATTTACAAGACTCAGAATTAACCATCACGGCTTCTGATTTAGAAACGACGGTAAGTTCTAAAATCAATGTAAATTCGGAATTTAACGGAAAAATTTGTGTTCCGGCTAAATTATTAACCGATACAATCAAAACATTTCCGGATCAGCCTTTAACCATTCGTACAAAAGAAGACGAAAACGTATTTGAAATCGTTTCTGAACAAGGAAATTATTCCTTTGGATTAGAACGCGGAGACGAATTTCCTACAACACCTGAGTTGGAATCTCCAAGCAAAGTACACTTAAAAGGAGATATTTTGGCTGAAGCTATCTCAAAAACTTTATTCGCAACAGGAAACGATGAGTTACGTCCGGTAATGACCGGTGTATTTTTTCAATTAGGAACTGACCGATGCATTTTTGTCGCTACCGATGCTCATAAATTAGTGAAATATACACGGGAGGATATTAAAGCTGATGAAACAGCTGAGTTTATCATGCCTAAAAAACCGTTGAATCTGATTAAAAATATTTTAAGCAACAACGATACAGAAATCACCATCGAATACAATGAAGTAAACGCCAAGTTTATTTTTGAAGACACGACACTAATTTGTCGCTTGATTGACGGTAAATATCCTAATTATGAAGCCGTTATTCCAAAAGAAAATCCTAATGTTTTAACCATTAACCGAAGTGCTTTTTTAAGTTCAATCAAAAGAGTTTCCATCTTTTCAAACAAGACTACTTATCAAATAAAGCTAAAACTCACAGGAAGCCAGCTACAACTTTCAGCTGAAGATATTGATTTTTCAAATAAAGCAGACGAACGTTTAACGTGTGATTACGACGGAGGTGATTTAATGATTGGATTCAATTCAAAATTTTTAAGTGAAATGTTATCCAATTTAAACTCAGAAGACATTACATTGGAAATGTCAGAACCCAGCCGAGCAGGAATTATTAAACCCATTGACGGCGTTGAAGATGGAGAAGAAATCCTGATGCTCGTGATGCCCGTTATGTTAAATGTATAGAGAAACAACCTTATAAATTGAACCCTGAACCTGTTTTCAGGGTTTTTACTTTTAAATGTTTTCCTTCTTCCGATAAAACCTTTAAATTTGTCAATCTGATTTAATTTTACCTTAGATCACTTAATTTTTAAATTCTTATACAAAGCAATGAAAGTATCATATAATTGGATTAAGCAATTTATCTCCATTGATTTAGAAGTAGAAAAAGTAGCTGAAATTCTAACCGGAACAGGTCTTGAAGTTGAAGGAATTGAGCCTTTTGAATCCATCAAAGGAGGATTAAAAGGCGTTGTAACAGGGCATGTTTTAAGCTGTAAGAAGCATCCAAATGCGGATAAGCTAAACATCACAACCGTTGATTTAGGCAATGGAGAGCCTGTACAAATCGTTTGTGGAGCTCCTAACGTAGCTGTTGGTCAAAAAGTACCGGTAGCCACCATAGGAACCCTTTTATATGATAGTAAAGGAGAAGAATTTAAAATCAAAAAAGGAAAGATCAGAGGAGAAGAATCTTTTGGAATGATTTGTGCCGAAGATGAATTGGGTTTAGGAAAAAATCATGAGGGAATCATGGTTTTGGATGAAAATATACAACCGGGAACACCTATTAGCAAAGTATTTTCCATAGAAACAGACTATACCATTGAAATTGGATTAACACCTAATCGTGCGGATGCCATGGGCCATTTTGGAGTAGCTCGTGATTTAAGAGCTACTTTGTTACAACAATTTCAAACCGATTTAAAAATTCAAAACCCCGAAAAAGAATCACTGAAGGTAGATAACAAAAACAATACGGTTCAAGTAACGGTAGAAGATTACAAACTATGTCCGCGTTACACAGGCGTTACCCTTGAAGGTTTAGAAGTGAAGGATTCTCCTGAATGGTTGCAAAACCGCTTAAAGACCATTGGTTTAACTCCCATCAATAATATTGTAGATGCTACCAATTACATCCTACACGACTTAGGGCAACCTTTGCATGCCTTTGATTTAGAGAACGTAAAAGGAAACCAAATAATCGTTAAAAAAGGATTAAAAGGAACAAAATTTACAACCTTAGACGAAGTAGAAAGAACCTTACATGAAGAAGATTTAATGATCTGTAACCAAGAGATTCCCATGTGTATTGCAGGAACTTTTGGAGGACTACACTCAGGCGTTAGCCATACAACGACAAAAATATTCTTAGAATCTGCCTATTTCAACCCTGTTTCGGTTCGCAAAACAGCCAAAAGACATACTATTAATACAGACTCTTCTTTTCGTTTTGAGAGAGGTATCGACCCAAACATGACCCTGATTGCTTTAAAGAAAGCAGCCAATTTAATCAAAGAAATAGCAGGAGGACACGTTTCCTCTGAAATAATTGATTTGTACCCCGACCCGATTCAAGACTTTGAAATACACCTAAACTTTAAAACAATAGATAAATTATTAGGAGAAAAAATTCCCCATCAAACCACTCTAAGCATTCTAAACTCATTAGATATCAAAGTACTGTCTGAATCCAAAGAAGGTCTTATTCTAAACGTTCCGCCTTATCGTGTGGATGTACAACGTGAAGCCGATATAATAGAAGAAATAGTACGTATTTACGGATACAATAAAATCAAAATACCTACCAAACTAAATACATCCATTGTATCTTCCGAAAGATTCAATCCAAACCAAATTCAGGAAAAAACCGCCAACCATTTAGCTTCCATCGGTTTTAATGAAATGCTATCTAATTCGCTTGAAAAAGCACTTTACAACGATCTATCCCAAACCATTGATAACCATCATACCGTTACAATCTTAAACCCTTTAAGCCAAGACCTGAACACCCTAAGGCAATCATTGTTATGGGGAGGTTTAGAAGCCGTTTCACACAATATCAACCATAAAAATACCGATTTGAAACTGTTCGAATTTGGAAAAACCTACCACCAACTTGAATCAGAATACCGAGAATTTCAATGCCTTGCTTTGTTCATTACAGGAAAACGACTGCCCGAAAATTGGATTCACCCGGCATCTCCCTCTGATTTCTACTATGCAAAAGGAATCGTAGAAAACATCCTGACCAAGTTAAAGTTAAACGCATTAAACTACTTCCCTGTAAACAATGATGTATTTGCAGAAGGCATCCTGATTCAAACATTCAAAAAACCCATAGCAGAAGTCGGTATCATCAAACAAACCTTATCAAAACATTTTGATATAAACCAACCTGTGATTTATGCCCATCTTCATTGGAACACCCTTTTGGAGTTCGTAACAAAACAACAAACCCACTTTACCGAAATCCCTAAATACCCAAGCTCCCGTAAAGATTTAGCCCTTCTAATAGACCAAAACGTTCGGTTCAACGACCTATACCACACCGCCTTTCAAACCGAACGCCATCTGTTGAAAAAGGTAAACCTATTCGACGTGTACGAAGGAAAAAACCTACCCCAAGGCAAAAAATCCTATGCCCTGAGCTTTGAACTTCAAGACCACAACAAAACATTAAACGATAAACAAATAGACAAAACCATGAGCAAACTCATTACAGCCTTTGAAAAACAATTCGGAGCCGAGTTACGAAGCTAATCGCATAAAAAGAGAAAAAAACCGAAACGACGGGAGCCTTTTTAATAAAAGCCCCTTCGTTGTACCCGTAAAATACCGTATGTTCAAACAAACACACACCACCCCTATTTCAATACATCATAACCCGATACCCCGACTTCTTTATCTAATAAATGCAACACACTTTACTAAATTTTATAAAAAAAACAACCTCTTATTTGGATGATCCGATTTATTTTCATAACTTGGGCGGAAAACTGGTACTGCTTACCCTTATATTAATCCTAAAATAATTTAAGACATGGCCGTAACATATACATTAGTTGAAAGACAAAACCCGCAGAATCGAGAAGCTCCTAAGAAATACTATGCTCAAGCAAAAAGTTCCGGAGAGCTGACTATTGAGAACCTTTCAGAAGAAATAGCTCAAAGATCTACTACCGTAAGCGATACAGACGTTTTGGCTGTACTGAATGATTTAAACAAATTGCTCAACCGACATTTATCAGACGGACGCATTGTTCGTTTTGGTAATTTCGGAAGTTTCCAAATCTCTCTTTCAAGTGAAGGAGCAGAGAGCGAAGAGAAATTCAACCCTTCTTTAATCAAAAGGGCTAAAATAAACTTTCGCCCGGGAAGCAAAACAAGAGACATGCTCAAAACACTCAAGTACGCTAAAGTTTAACAAAAGTGATAATTTAGATAAAAGATTCCTACCCTTTGAAAAAAGGTAGGAATCTTTTTATGAAAAGGTACGTACCTTTTTTGCAAAAGCTCCCTACCTTTTCCCCGAAAGGTAAGGACGTTTTTAAAAACAGCCCGGAAGCCGTCTGTAGGACTCTTAAAACTTTCATAATATCCACTAAGGTTTAAAAGCGTACCTTTGCCCAACGTAACATTATGTAAATCGTGAAAAGAAAACACAAAAACAGTAAACAGCCCAGCAAACGCCTCTTGAATACAGGAAAAGAGGTCGTGAGCTTATTCCTTAAAAATCCCGATAAACCTATGAATTTCAATCAAGTATCATCTGCATTGGGCAAGAAGACTCATAAAGAAAAAAATGAGATGATTCAGGTTCTTCACAGGCTTCGGGCAGAAAACCAATTGGAAGAAATCTCAAAAGGAAAGTTCCGGTTAACCACCCTGACCCATGTGATGGAGGGGGTCATCGATTTCACTTCTTCAGGAGCTGCCTATGTTATGATAGAAGGGATGGAGGAAGATGTTTATATCCCGAAGGGGAAAACGAAAAATGCTTTGAATCAGGATCATGTATCGGTTTGGATGCATAAAAAACAAGGTAATAAGAAATCAGAAGGAGAAGTCGTTAAAGTTTTGAAGAGAAACCGTACACAATTTGTAGGCGTTTTGGAGTATAAGCAAGGAGCGGACTTTGGTTTTGTTATAACAGACCGCCGCCATGTGCCTGTTGATTTGTACATCCCGAAAGAAAATCTTAAGGAGGCAAAAGATGGAGAAAAGGTCATTGCCGTTATTACGAGCTGGCCTTTGCAGGTTAAGAAGCCTTTTGGTAAAATCACAGCTGTATTGGGAACTCCGGGAGAGCACCAAGTAGAGATTCACTCCATATTGGCTGATTACGGTCTTCCTTATGAGTTTCCAAAAGAAGTGGAGGAACAAGCACAGTCTATTCCAACAAAGATTACCCAAGAAGAGCTGAGCAAACGCCGTGATATGCGCCATGTTATGACCTTTACCATTGATCCCTCTGATGCCAAAGATTTTGATGATGCTCTCTCATTGGAGAGGTTGAATAACGGAAATATTATGATTGGTGTTCACATTGCTGATGTTTCTCATTATGTACAGCCCAAAACGTTTTTGGATGATGAAGCCTACCGCAGGGCAACATCGGTTTATTTGGTTGATCGGGTTGTACCCATGCTCCCCGAGATTTTATCCAATCAAGTTTGCTCACTCCGCCCTAATGAGGAGAAACTTACTTTCTCTGCTTGTTTTGAAATGACAGAAGGAGGGAAAATAATAAACCAGTGGTTTGGAAGAACCGTTACCTTGTCTGACCGCCGTTTTACCTATGAAGAGGCTCAAAAAATCATAGAAACCGGTGAAGGAGACTGTAAGGAAGAGCTCCTAACGTTGGATCGATTGGCTAAGATTTTACGAGAGAAGCGGATGAAATCAGGAGCTATTAGCTTTGATAAGGTTGAAGTAAAGTTTAAACTGGATAAGAACTTCGATCCGATAGGTGTTTACCTTAAACAGAGTAAGGATGCTCATAAACTGATCGAAGAATTTATGCTACTGGCAAATAGGAAAGTATCCGAGTTTGTAAGTTTAAAGAAAAATGGAACTCCTTCAAAGAACACATTTATTTACAGGATTCATGATGATCCGGATCTTGATAAGTTGCAGGCTTTAAAAACGTTTATACAACCGTTTGATTATGATTTGGACTTAACCAGCCCAAAGACGGTATCATCCTCTATGAATCATTTGCTGGAAACAGTTAAAGGGAAAGGAGAAGCTAATATGATAGAAACTTTGGCTATGAGAACAATGAGCAAAGCAAAGTACTCTACCGAAAATATCGGACATTATGGATTAACCTTTGAATATTACACCCACTTCACATCCCCTATACGACGTTATCCGGATGTGATGGCACACCGCTTACTACAACATTATTTAGATGGAGGGAAATCGCCTGATACAGAACCTTACGAGGTAGATTGTGTTCACTGTTCAAATCGAGAACGTTTAGCTGCTGATGCTGAAAGAGATTCTATAAAATACATGCAAGCGAAGTATCTGGAACAGCATATTGGTGAGGTCTACTCGGGTGTAATCTCGGGTGTAACCGAATGGGGGATTTATGTAGAATTATCGGACATACTGTGTGAAGGGATGATTAGCATACGAAATATGAAGGAGGATTATTATGAGCTTGATCAAAAGAATTATCAGGTTGTAGGGAAAAGAACCGGAGCTATTTACCGGTTGGGAGATTCTATTACCATAAAAGTTGCTTATGTAAGTTTAGAGAAAAAGCAAATAGATTTTGAAATTGCAGAGGATATAACGTAACTTTGTTTCATTCTATGGACTATTTACAAGTCATATTTTCGGCTACTCTACTAAGCTTGATTTTAAGTTTTGTACTTATTGGGCCTGTTTTCTTTTTAATGATTGAAACCAGTATTACTAAAGGAGCACGTGCTGCTTTAGCACTTGATTTGGGTGTTATTGCAGCTGATTTGGTTTATATATCGGTTTGTTATTACGGTTCTAAAGAGGTTTCAAAATATTTGACTTCACACCCTGAATCTTTGGCTATTGGAGGGTTGGTCATTCTTGTCTTCGGTCTTTTTCAAATGATTGCTAAAGGTAATCTACGTTTTAAAGACGATATTAACGTAGGTAGTAATTATTTAAGCATGTTTTTCAAAGGATTTGTTTTAAACTTTGTGAACATAGGAATCCTTATTTTTTGGCTTGCCACCGTTATTATCGTGAATGCCAATTACCATCATGATATTTATAAAATAGTTACTTTCTTCAGTGTTTTATTAGGTGTGTTTCTTGCTATTGATATCCTAAAGATATTCTTGGCCAGAAAATTTAAAAATCGTTTAACAGATCAAATGATTTATAAATTAAAAAGGATTGTAGGAGGTATTTTGGTTTGTTTAGGACTCTATCTCATCTTTAGAAGTTTTGGTGATATTAACATTGAAAATGAAATAGAACGACATCCCTTACAAAGAATAGAATCCATTCAATCGTAGCATGAGCTTTCTTGAAGTACACGATTTAAGCATTCGTTTTGGTCAAAACACCGTTTTGAACAAAGTATCTTTCTCGTTAAAAGAAAAAACAATCCTCGGACTGGTTGGCGAATCAGGCTCAGGAAAGTCATTAACAGCTTATGCTATAATGGGTTTATTACCCAAATCAGCCATTATAGATTCAGGAAAAATCTATTTTAAAAGTGAGAACCTTTTACAAAAAACACCTAAAGAACTCCGCTCTTTATTAGGAAAAGAGATTGCCATGATCTTTCAAGAACCCATGACCAGTTTAAACCCTAGTTTGACTTGCGGAGAGCAAGTTTCAGAAGCTATTTTATTACACGAAAAGACCACAAAAAAAGAAGCAAGACAACGCACCGTAGAACTCTTTAATCAAGTATTACTTCCCGACCCCGAACAAATTTACAAACGCTATCCGCACCAATTATCCGGAGGACAAAAGCAACGTATCATGATTGCTATGGCTCTTAGTTGTAACCCTTCTTTACTTATAGCTGACGAGCCTACTACCGCTCTCGATGTAACCGTTCAAAAAGAAATTCTCTTATTACTGAAAAAACTACAGCAAGAACGTGATATGAGTGTTATTTTTATTTCACACGATTTAGGTGTTATAAAAGAACTTTGCAATGAAGTTATTGTTATGTTCAAAGGAAACATTGTTGAGAAAAATACGGTTGATGTAGTCTTTAATAATCCTAAAAGCAGTTATACAAAAGGATTGATTGCTTGTCGTCCTAAATTAGATATTCGTTTAAAAAAACTTCCAACGGTCAAAGATTTTACAGAAAAGACCCATTATAAAGAGGTTATAGAATCTTCTTCAGAGCGAACCATTTACCAAGAAAAACTTTACAGCCAGATACCTCTTTTAGAAATTAAAAACTTAAAGAAATACTATCCGACAGCAAGTTCTTTTTTAAAAAAGAGAAACTATTTTAAAGCGGTTGATGATGTAAGTTTTAAAGTATATCCGGGTGAAACAGTCGGTTTGGTTGGAGAATCAGGATGTGGTAAAACTACATTAAGTCGTACACTGTTACAACTTCAAAAAGCCACAGAAGGTGAAATTTTTTATAAAGGAGAGGATTTGACAAAAATTTCTAAAAATCGTTTGCGAGAATTACGAAAAGAAGTACAGATTATTTTTCAGGATCCTTATTCAAGTTTAAACCCTAAAAAAACGGTTCGAGAAACGATTGTAGAACCCATGCAAATTCATTCTATTGGTACAAATGACAAGGAGCGACAAGAGAAAGCGGTCTATTTTTTAGAACGTGTGGGGCTTTTAAAAGAACATCTTGAACGTTATCCGCATGAATTCTCAGGGGGACAACGTCAACGAATTGGAATTGCACGCATTTTAGCTTTAAACCCTGAATTTATTATTTGTGATGAATCGGTTTCTGCTTTGGATGTTTCGGTACAAGCTCAAGTTTTGAATCTTTTAAATGAATTAAAACAGGAGTTTGGCTTTACCTACTTATTTATTTCTCATGATTTATCAGTTGTGAAATATATGAGTAACCAATTGCTGGTCATGAACCAAGGAAAGTTTGAAGAAGTAGGCGATGCTGATGAAATTTATAATCATCCGTTAAAAAAATACACACAACGATTGATTAAGGCTATTCCTAAACTTTAATTTTTTCTTTATTGTTTTTTGCACTTTCAATCAAATACTATATATAAAAACAATCATTCCCACTACACCTTGCCCCTCTCCTACTCCTAAAAACATTTACAATAAAGTTTCTTTTTATCTATCTACTTTAAAATCTTTTTTAGGAATCTAAATCCCATTGTAAATATCACATATAATAAATCACTTTCTAAATCAACTAATACACCAAGTATAAGTTTAACAATATGATTAGCTCATTTCTTTAAAACACATAAACCTTGAATAGTATGGTTTTACTAATCAATAATTTTTATCATTTCAGCTTTCTTGTTTAGGTTGCTCCAGTGTTTTTGCAGAGGTATTTCTACAATATAGCAATATGCACCATACTTTTCTATTCTAACACGGTCATTTAAGTCTCTTAAAAGAGAACTTGGAGTCATTGCTTTATTTTCGGTGTTAATTTTTTGTCTAACAAAATAAATATCTATTTGTTTACTAACATTATTGTATTTATAATCAACCCCAGTAGAATTAAACATCGTTTCAGCTTTAGGATAGTAATAGATGGCAATTGATTTACTATTTGGGTTAATCTCTAAAACTCTAATATCAGATTTTTTATAGTAGTTATTTTTAGAAGTACACCCTAACATTGGTAATAGACTAAAAAGAAAAACTATTTTTTTCATTTACTACTGATGGTTTTATAGAGTTTTAGAGATCTTTTTTTAAAACCTATTCTCTATTCCTGCGTTATTTTTCGGATTCTATGATTATATTCCTCTGCTACGTACAAATTATTTTGAGTATCTACGGTAATGCCCATAGGTCGATAAAATCGGGCATCAGCACCTGCACCATCAGTACTTCCTACTGAACTTCCTGCCAGAGTACTTGCTATACCTTCAGGCGTTATTTTGTGAATTCTATGATTATAAATATCCGCCATATATAAATTACCTTGGGCATCTATAACAATATCTGAAGGTTGGTAAACTTGGGTATTAATATCTACTCCGTCAATATATCCTGTTAAAGTGCTTACTACACCTCCGGAGGTTACTTTTCGAACTCTATAATTGTACGTATCGGCTACATATACATTATCTTGACTGTCTGTGGCAATACCATAAGGATAATTAAATTGAGCACCGGTTCCTGTACCATCCGTATTCCCCAATGTACTTCCTGCTAAGGTACTCACTACACCTTCGGGGGTTACTTTCCGAATTCTGTGGTTATACGTATCAGCTACATATACATTATCTTGGCTATCCGTGGCAATACCATAAGGATAATGAAATCGGGCACTAGTTCCTGTACCATCCGTATTCCCCAATGTACTTCCTGCCAAAGTACTTACTACACCTTCGGGTGTTATTTTTCGGATTCTGTGGTTATTCGTATCGGCTACATACAGATTATCTTGACTGTCTACGGTGATGTCACGAGGATAGTAAAATCGGGCATTAGCACCTGCACCATCCGTATTCCCTAATATACTGCTTCCTGCTAAGGTACTTACTACGCCTTCGGGCGTTATTTTTCGGATTCTGTGGTTATACGTATCGGCTACATACAGATTACCTTGACTATCCACAGTAATACCTGATGGGTTATAAAATCGGGCACTAGTTCCTGTGCCATCCGTATAACCTACCGTACTTCCTGCTAAGGTGGATACCTGAACATCAGAAATTTCATAATTAAAATACAATCCTTCCGTTTCTTGCCCTCTTACCACCACGGTTACATTTCCCGTAAAAGCCTTTGGCGGCACGATGGCTACTATAATCGTTTCACTTACACTCTTTATCTCAGCTTCTTTTCCATTAAAAAAAACGTGTACTTGGTTTATATCTGTACCAAAATTACTACCCGTTATAGTTACCTCGGTATTTTTAGGTCCCCTGGTTGGCAACATGTTACTTACTGTTGCCAATATAGCATCTTCACTACTATTACATGTTATAAAAGATATACATACCAGAATAGTAAAGATTATTTTACTCATAGTTTTCATTATAATTCTTTTTTAAGGTTTATATTTAAGTTTATTTAAAAGCACATAAAAACTTGTTAATCATCAAATAATTACACTATTTTACTCTAAAAATATATCCATAAAACAGACAACAACTTATGCACCCGTTTTGGAAAAACAGAAGCTATCATTAGCGGTTTTACGCCTACAATATAAGTATAATTTCATTAACAATACAAATTTAGAGTTATTTTTGTTACTTTATTGATACGTTAAAAGCAATTTAGCACCATTTTTGGCTTTGGCTTCAGATGGGTTTTGTGTGTTTTTTCAGCTCTCCGAGCAATTGAAAATCCTTTGGAAATTTTATCCAAATCACACTTTTATTCCGATGCGAACCTTGCCAAAATTCGTATTGGGAGAACTCCAAAGTCAATGGCGTTTGCTTTATAATATTATACAAAATGCGAATTGCGTATTTTGTGTA